>CAZOUN010000067.1:0-15311 GCA_964582965.1 uncultured Anaerolineales bacterium
TCCTTGCCGGTGTTTTGCTTAAGTTGGGTGCTTACGGTTTGATTCGCATTGTTCTACCGCTCTTCCCGGAGCAATTTGCATATTTCTCCTATGAAGTGCCTATCATCCCGATCCTGGCGGTGATAAGTATTGTTTATGGTGCCCTGGTCTGTATGGCGCAGTGGGACCTGAAGAGGTTGATCGCTTATTCCTCGGTAAGCCACATGGGTTATGTCACTTTGGGTGTGAGCGCGGCTGCGGCCAGCCTCCATGCTCCTGGTGCTGATCCAACTAGCGCAATCATTGGCTTAAATGGTGCATCATTGCAGTTATTTACCCACGGTATTATCACGGGCGGGTTGTTTTTCCTGGTCGGTATGCTCTATGATCGGGCCCACACCCGCAAGATCAAGGATTTCGGCGGATTGGGCACAAAAATGCCTTATTACTACGGCATCATGATGGTGACCGGTTTTGCTTCCCTTGGCCTTCCTGGATTGGCAGGCTTTTGGAGCGAACTCTTCGTATTCCGGGGCACCTTCGCGATCATCCCGGTCTTTGCCATGATTGGTATTCTGGGACTCATTTTCACAGCTGCTTATATCCTCTGGAAAGTTATCCAGCATGTCTTCCTGGGTGAGTTTGATCAGGAGAAATGGGATGCTGCTACCCATAACGCAAAGATCACCGATATGGCCACCTTTGAAAAAGTCACCATGTGGCCGCTGGTCATTTTGATGGTTTTGGTTGGTTTATATCCCTCATTGATAACTCGTTTATTGAACGCTGTTTCGACAGCCTTGATCAGTAACTTCTAATGCGATAGAAAGAGAGGCAATAACCGTGCAAATTTTCTTATTTCTACTTCCGCAGCTGGTCCTCTTCCTGAGCATTATGCTGGTTTTTGGAATAGATCTGGTGGGGTCCAAAGAGAAGGAATGGCTGCCATACCTGGCATTATCAGGAGGGGTGATTTCGCTGGGGATTTCCATTTATCATTATGGCTGGATGGAAATTGAAGAGATGACTGTCCTGGGCGGAATGATCGCCATGGATTCTTTTTCCCTCTTTTTCCAGATCTTTGCTTCCCTGGTAGCAGTCTTCATCATACTGATTTCTATTGCATATATGAAGGTGAAATCCCCTTATCAAGGTGAATATTACAGTTTTATCCTATTGGTCAGTTTTGCTATTTCACTACTGGCCCTTTCCTCTGATCTGGTGATGATTTTCATAGCTTTTGAGCTGCTTAGTATTTCATCGTATATACTGACCGGTTTCTTCCGCAACGACCCGAAAAGCAGCGAAGCTTCCATCAAATACTTTCTGTATGGATCCCTGGCCTCTGCCATGATGCTCTACGGTATGTCGCTTTTGTATGGAGCTACTGCATCAACCAATCTGGTTGAGATTGCCCAGAAACTGGCTGTCATTGATCCCTCCCTTAATTGGATTGTTTATCCAGCTATTGTTTTAATGATGGTTGGATTCGGTTTTAAAACAGCTACCGCTCCATTCCATCAATGGTCACCGGATGCCTATGAAGGCGCGCCAACTCCGGTAACAGCCTTTTTGGCTGTTGGTTCTATCGGGGCCGGTTTCGCGATATTGATCCGGGTGATGATAACCGCGCTGCCAGCTTTCCAGATGAACTGGACAGCCCTGCTAACCGGGTTATCGATTATCAGCATGACCCTAGGTAATCTAGTTGCCATTAGCCAAAAGAATATTAAACGCATGTTAGCTTACTCAGGGATTGCCCACGCCGGTTATATCATGATTGGACTCGTCTCCTGGGAAAGTGGCGTCTTAGGGACTGTTTTTGACGGGCTCAGCGGCATTTTAGTCTATCTTTTGGTCTATCTCGCGGCTAATCTGGGTGCTTTTGCAGTTGTTATTGCTATCGAGCTTAAAACGGGTTCGAATCAAATTGAAGATTTTGCTGGTTTGATCAAACGATCTCCGATTCTGGCTGGCACCATGGCGGTTTTCATGCTATCCCTGATCGGCATTCCCGGTACAGGTGGTTTTATTGGTAAATTCCTTATCTTCGGTTCAGCCCTGCGCGTAGAATACTATTTCTTGGCGCTGGTTGCGATAATTAATAGTGTGATCGCCGGTTTTTATTATCTGAATGTGATTCGCTATATGTTCTTCCAACCGCTGGATGAACCGGAAAGAGAGGAGATCAAGGTTCCAGGATCCCTATCTGTAGTTTTGGTTCTGGCATGTGCCTTTACATTGCTGATGGGCATATTGGCCCAACCCTTCATTCATTTTGTTCAAAATTCTTTGAAATTAGTGTCATTCTGAGTTATTATGACGCAGGACATGAAGGTTTGCATTGAAAAAATAACCGGGAAAACCTGTCTGGTTGACAGCTTTTTGGCTTGTGAGTAAAATACAACAGATGCAGGTTTTCCATCAGGAGTTTTAATTGGATACAGGCGAAGAACAGACCAACCAGGATACAAAATGGCAGGATCGGATCTGGGTATTGTCTGTAGCTGGTCAGGCAGGTTTATTAATTGCCTTTCCGGTCATATTAGGATTTGCTGTTGGACTAATGCTGGATCGTCAATTTAATACCATAATCTTATTCTCTGTTTTGCTCGCAATGGCTGGATTTGGCGGCGGTGTTTTTCTTGTTTACCGCTGGGTACAGACAACGGTTAAAAAACATCTTGCAGAAAGAAAAAAGGAAGATTAAATCCGTATGGAACAGGAACAGGAAAAGAAAAAAGGCAGTGGTTGTTTGGTAAAGCTCGTTATTGGTGTGGCAGCTCTGGCGCTGATTGCCTATGGTTTGATAATGCCAGGGAAAGAAATTCCCGCGATCAGCCTTGCAGCAGAAATTTTGCCGGTACACCTGCCGATTCCGGGTTTTGAAGAGGGAATTCCCAATACGCTTCCAACAGCCATAATGACTTCGTTGTTGTTAATAATCATCGCGTTTTTATATTCCCGTGCGATTAAACAAGAAGAAAAGACTGGGAAACAAAGCGGTTTACTTGTTGCTCTTGATGCGCTTTATGAAGGCGTTTTTTCATTTGTGGAAACAACCGTCGGAAAAGAAAATGCAGGACTTTTCTTTCCAATGATTGGATCCTTTTTCTTCTTTATCTTGTTCGCTAACTGGTCCGGATTGCTGCCAGGGATGGGATCTATCGGTGTCTGGGGTGAACATAATGGAGAAGTAGCTCTGATTCCACTCTTCCGATCCCCAACAGCAGATCTGAGTACGACTGTAGGCTTGGCTATCATCACCCAAGTAACAGCCCAGTACTATGGATTTAAATTCCAGGGAAAGAAATATCTCAAGAAATTCTTTAACTTCAGCGCAGACCCGGATAGCGGCTGGCTCAAACCGGTGCTTTCCTTTGCAAATGGTTTTGCGGGGATTCTGGAATTTATAAGTGAGTTAATAAAGGTACTCTCTTTTGGCTTCCGGTTGTTTGGAAATGTTTTCGCTGGAGAAGTGTTGTTGATGGTCATCAGTTTCCTGACCGCTTTCCTCGTTGTTGACGTATTTATGGCTTTGGAATTATTTGTTGGCGCCATTCAGGCGCTGATCTTTTCAATTCTGTCACTGATCTTTTATCAGATGGCAACACAGCATCACTAGTATTTAAGGTAGATTTCTAAAGGAGATAAATGCATGTCGTATGAAGCCGCAACTCAAATAGCTGCAGCACTTGCCATCGGATTGGGATCTCTGGGTCCTGGAATCGGAATCGGTTTGCTGGCTGCTAAAGCCATGGAGGCAGTAGGAAGAAATCCTGAAGCCTCAGGCGATGTTCTTACAAATATGATCCTGGCCATTGCATTTGCTGAAGCAATTGCAATTTATGCCCTGGTTGTAGCGCTGGCAATTAAGTTCGTGCCTGTTACACCCCTGGTATTGCAATAAGGAGGTTACTGTGGGCGAAGCATTAGGAGCCATGGGAATCAATGGCCCATTTTTAATATCCCAAATAGTAAATTTCCTGGTAATGTTCGGTCTGATGACTGTTCTTCTCTGGAAACCTGCCAAAAAGCGCCTCGACGACCGCCGGGCCATGCTGGATAAACAGGTAGAAGATACTGAAGCTGCCGCTAAAGTACGGGAAGAAATTGGTAAGGAACGCGAAGCCGTTCTAGCTGAAGCTAAAAAAGAGGCTGAAAAGATTGTAGCCCAGTCCCAGGACCGGGTTGAATCCATAAAAAACGAGGCCTCAGAAGAAGCTAAAAAGATCATTCAAAAAGCCCAGGAAGATGCCAAAGAGGAAGAAGTGAAGGTGCTTAAAGGTGTCCGCGATCAGGTGGCGATCCTGGCAATTGCAGCAACCCAGAAACTATTGGGCGCTGCCCTGGATGAAAAACACCAGAAAGCACTGGTTGACGAATTCTTCTCAAGCGTAAAATCTGGAAAGGTTGTTGTCCTGGAAGGTGAAAAGTTTGAAGGGAAGTCAGCAGTTATTACCAGTGCCTTACCTCTGACTGATAAAGAAAAAGAGGTCATAGAAAAAGATATTTTAAAGAAAACAGCTGGCGAACCAGAAATCGCTTTTGAGGTGGATCCAGACTTGTTGGGTGGTTTGACCGTCCGTATTGATGACAAGATGTACGATCATTCCGTATCTGCCCAGCTTTCAGGAATGCGATCGTTGTTCAGTTGATTTAGCTGCGGTTTTCTAGTGTACAATAAAAACGCCTGGATATTTGATCCGGGCGTTTTTCTCATCAATATAGGAGTGTTCTGTGATGATCGAAAAGCGGGATCTGAAGCAACTGTTTCAGGAAATCCCCCTTCTAAACTCACTTCCCGATCGGCCAATTGAGATTGCTGGTATAAAGATCGACTCACGGGATGTCGTAACAGGTGATATATATCTGGCAATTAAAGGCACCCGGGTTGATGGCCATCGATATATATCTGATGCGATCTTGAAAGGAGCTGCCGCGCTGGTAGGTTCAAAGCCAAACTCCGATTATGCAATCCCTTACTTGCAGGTTGAAGATACGAGAACAGCCTTGGCTCATCTGGCCGCGGCCTGGTACGGTTTTCCTGCCCGCCAATTGGTAGTTATCGGAGTGACTGGTACGGATGGGAAAACTACAACTGTTAATCTGATCCATCATATACTGATTGCTGCAGGATTGAATGCGGGATTGATATCCACTGTGAATGCTGTGATCGGCACTAAGCTGCTCGATACCGGTTTCCATGTCACGACACCGGAGGCGATGGACGTGCAGCGCTATCTGGCCGAGATGGTTGAAGCGGGAATTACCCATGTTGTCCTGGAAGCGACCTCACATGGCCTGGCTCAGAAGCGGGTGGAAGCATGTGAATTTGATATCGGTGTGGTGACTAATATCACTCATGAACATTTGGATTATCATGGTGATTATCAGAGTTATTTGAAAGCCAAAGCGGAACTTTTCCGACATGTGAGTAATTCTGCTGAAAAACCCTTTCCTGTCAATAAGATTGCCGTACTAAATGCCGATGATCGTTCCTATCCAGAGCTGAAGGAAATAACCATTCAGTTGGGTGTAGGAGAAGTTGATTATGGAATGAGTGAAGATGTAGATTTCCAGGCTGTCGATATTAAGAATAGGATTGATGGGATAACCTTTGAGCTTACCCATAATCAAACCAGAATTCCAATGAAGGTAACCTTGTTGGGTGACTATAACGTATCTAACTGCCTGGCAGCAGCAGGGGCCTGCGCAGCCGGAATGGGATTAAGTTGGGAATCCATCCAGCGGGGAATTAGCAACCTTCCCGGTATTCCAGGTCGCATGGAAAGGATCGATCTCGGTCAGGATTTCCTGGTGGTAGTAGATTTTGCTCATACCCCCAATGCGCTCAAGGTAGCAATATCCGCGGCAAGGAAGTTGACCAATAAACAGGTTATTGCTGTATTTGGTTCGGCCGGATTACGTGATAAAGAAAAAAGGCGTTTAATGGCAGAAGTATCTGCCGAATTGGGTGATCTGACTATCCTGACAGCAGAAGATCCCCGCACAGAATCACTGGATGGAATTCTGGAAGAAATGGCGGGTGGCATGCTGGCTAAAGGGGCAGTAGAGGGTGAAAATTTCTGGCGAATCCCGGATAGGGGTAGGGCTATCAAGTTTGCCCTGGATCTGGCTCAAATAGGAGATGTGGTGCTTGTTTGCGGCAAAGGCCATGAACAGTCGATGTGTTTTGGTGAAACAGAATACCCCTGGGATGACCGCACTGCCACCGAGTCAGCCCTGGCAGATTTGATGGGGAAGCCTGGTCCGGAAATGCCGCTTCTACCCACCAAAGCAAAATAGTATCTCAATGTATTCTTTTCGTCTATAGTAAAATCATCTATTGACAAATTGCAGATAGAGTACTACACTATCTCTGTCATTTTTATAGGACAGGGAGGTATTTATGCCTGGAGGAAGAAGAGGGGAATCGGGTCCTTGCCGTCAGCGGAAGAGAAGAGGAATGAGGTTGATCTTGCGCCCCAGCTTACTATTGATGCTGGCTGAGAAAGAAGCACATGGTTACGATTTGTATGATCAATTGGCTTCATTGGGTTTTGATTCTGATTGCCTGGATTCCAGCATAATTTATCGGGATTTAAGGGATATGGAAGAAATGGGATTGATCGGTTCCGAGTGGGATGATGAGGAAAGCAAGGGACCGAAAAGACGTGTATACAGCATTCTGGAAGAAGGAAAATTACATTTAGGTGAGTGGATCGAGAACCTGGGAAATATCCAGGACCAGATCAACCAAATAACTGAAAGATATAATAAAACGATTGGATAAAGGAGAAATAATGAAAATTGCAATATCATCTTCAACAGGAAATCCAGATACGGAATTTAATGCCAGGTTTGGACGCTGTGCATATTTTTTGATCGTGGATGAAGGGGTTGATAATTGGGAAAAGGTCTCTAATCCTGCTGTAAACGCTCAGGGCGGTGCGGGAACCCAGGTGGTGCAGCATCTTGCAACCCAGGGTGTAGAAGCTGTTATCAGCGGACGATATGGACCAAATGCATATGAGGCTCTGGCTGCTGCCGGTATAAGCGCTTATCTAGCCAATTCAGGGACTCCCAGACAATTGGTCGATCAAGTTCAGGCTGGTTCTTTAACCTTGGCTTCCGGGGCTACTGGGGATGCTATGCATGTTGAAGGAAGTGGTAGAGGAGCAGGTGGAGGAGCCGGAAGAGGTGCTGGAAGAGGTACTGGAAGAGGTACTGGGAGAGGTACTGGGAGAGGTACTGGGAGGGGTAGGCGCCAATGATGAGGATTGCAGTCGCTAGTGGGAAAGGGGGCACCGGAAAAACTACTGTGGCAGTCGCGCTGGCAGAATCTCTTTCGTTAGAAAACGGACAGATTGTCCTGGTTAGTGATTGTGATGTGGAAGCGCCAAATGTCCATCTTTATCTGGATCCGAAATTTGAACAAACGAAGGATGTTCATGTTCTTATTCCCCAGGTTGATGAGGATAAGTGCACAGGATGTGGAATTTGCTCTGAGGTCTGTCAGTATAATGCGATTATCCTACTGAAAGGTCACCCCGTAGTTTTCCCATCTTTGTGTCATGGTTGTGGAAGCTGCACGCTGAACTGCCCTGAAAACGCAATCCAGGAGATTCCAAATCCGATCGGCATCCTTGAACGGGGTATCGGAAATGGAGATATTTATTTGCGCCACGGATTGCTAAATCCAGGTGAGCCTTTGACTGTGCCAGTTATTGCCGCCTTAAGGAAGTGGAATGAGGGCTTTTCTTCCAAACTTGAGATCATTGATTCCCCACCGGGAGCATCCTGCCCGGTTGTTGAAGCCATCCGGGGAGTAGATTTCTTGCTTTTGGTCACAGAACCAACGCCGTTTGGTTTACATGACCTGAGACAAGCTCACCAGGTAGCGAACGAACTTGGAATCAGATCAGGAGTGATTATCAACAGAGATGGAATAGGTGAATCTGATATCACAGGTTATTGTAGTGAAAACGGCATTCCGTTATTAATGACAATTCCTCTCGATAAAAAGATCGGCGCAGGACTAGCTCGAGGTGATACTTTGCTCGAAATATACCCGGAATATGGGGATAAGTTCAGAGCTTTATATGAAGAAATTGACCATATGTTAGAGGAGGTTGTGGGCTTGTGACTCAACTTGTTATATTAAGCGGCAAAGGTGGTACAGGAAAAACCAATCTCAGCGCCGCTTTTGCTCATTTGTATCAGCAGAATTTTCCTGATCGTAAAGCTATCTTGGTAGATGCTGATGTTGATGCAGCTAATCTTGCCTTACTTCTGGAAGCGGAAGAAATTGCTAAAGAGTTATTCATTGGTGGTGCGATAGCCAAGATCGATCCGGTTTTATGCAATGGCTGTGGACGCTGTCAGGAAGTGTGCCGCTATGACGCTGTATCGTCCACAGACGGAAATTATGTGATCGACACAATTGCCTGTGAAGGTTGTGCGGCTTGTCTCTATCAGTGCCCGGAGAATGCGATATCGCTTGATAAACAACTCGCTGGCGAGTGGTATATTTCTGAAACGCCCTATGGGAAATTTTTTCATGCCCATTTATATCCTGCTCAGGAGAATTCCGGGAAACTGGTAGCTTTGATCAAATCGAGGGCCCAGGAAGAACTTGAAGATAGCGGGGCAAATATCATGCTCGTTGATGGACCGCCTGGTATAGGCTGTCCGGTGATCTCTGCTCTATCTGGGGCTAATGTTGTCCTGGTGGTCACAGAGCCAACCCTCGCGGGATTGCATGACCTGGGGCGCGTTCTCGAAACCACTACACATTTTGATCTTCAGGTGGAAGTATGTATCAATAAAGCAGATCTATATCCTGAAGGCGCGCAGCAGATCCGAGAGTTTTGCCAGGAAAAAGGTATTGATATTCTGGGTGAAATTCCATTTGACCTGGCTGTTCCACGGGCGATGAACCAGGGTCAACCTGTTACAAAATTCGATCCCCAGTCATCAGCTTCTCTGGCGATTGAAGGTGTTTGGAAAAAACTGATGGCTGTTGTAGATCAGCATAGTACCGATCAGCATTTGATTCAGGTAAAATAAGAAATTCAAAACTAAAGGAGAATAACATGAGAATAGCGGTATCAGCAGACACAAATCAAGGCTTGGAAAGCCAGGTTGCCCATCATTTCGGGCGCTGTCCTTTTTTCGCTTTGTTAGAGGTCGAAGATAATAAAATCCAATCGGTTTCTGTGATCGATAATCCTTTTTATGCGGGGCATGAAGTTGGACAGGTGCCCGGTTTTATCAATGAACAGAAAGTAGATGTGATGTTAAGCGGTGGGATGGGTGGCAGAGCGATCCAATTCTTCAGTCAGTTCGACATCGAACCGGCCACTGGAGCTGACGGCACAGTTGAAAATGCTGTCATTTGTTACCTCGAAGGCAAAATTAAGGGAGCGTCATCTTGCGCTGAAAGTGAAGCCCATGGACACGGACATGATCACGATCATAACCACTAATTATTGAGTTTGATTCCCTTTTCCTACATTGTTGGGGGTTTGAATATACACGGAGAAAAGGGATTCTTTCCAAAATCCCTTTTTTTAGTGAGTGCAAGTTCGGTATTGAAGATTGAACTGACGATCTGTTCATCTAATTGGCATAACTGTGGGTGAGTCTTTGCTAGATCTCGATAGGGGCAGTGCCGCAATTCGATTTGCGGACCATCTGGAGTTGCTTTCCAGCTGGCACGATAATGGCGTTCATTCATAAATGCCACAGCTTGGTTATAGGATGAGATCAGGTTACCTTTCTCAGTCTTAAAATCTTCCAGAATGAGACCGGTGATCTTATTGAGCATAACTCGAGAATCTTCTCCTTCACCCAGAGCTTCCAGTAAAATCCCCAGCAGTTCCAAAACATTTTCACCCAGGGTAGGAGATGTCAGGTTATAGAGAAGGATAGGGCGTCCAGCGTATCCCCTGGTCCGCTGTCCGGAGACCTGGACTAACCCTTCCTTTTCGAGAATTGCCAGATGGTAGCGAATATTGGCTGGTGTCATTTCCAGGAAACGGCTCAAATCAGCTGCTGATGAATTGGAGTGAGTGATTAAGTACTCGAGTATTTCAGTTCTAGTGGACTGCATAAGCTAAGTGTAACATGTTCGGATTATTAAAACAAAAAAATATTTGTTTTAATAATCGTTGACAAGGTGGAATAAAGGGCAATATAATAGGAAAGTTGTACAAATTATCACTAGTTTCGCTGCGAGGAGCGTTTTTTATGCCGAGTGAATTAAACAAACCTGAATATAATATTCCCCCTGAATTGGAAGGTACAGTATCGATCACTACACTGGATCGTATTTATAACTGGGGTCGGCGGTATTCTGTCTGGCCAATGTTCTTTGGTCTGGCCTGCTGTGCCATCGAAATGATCGCTACAGCTGGTGCCAGATTTGATATGGCCCGTTTTGGAATGGAGATTATGCGGCCCAGTCCCAGACAGTGTGACTTGCTGATCGTCTCCGGGACAGTCACCAAGAAAATGCTCCCCCAGGTCGTTCGGTTATATAACCAAATGCCTGAACCCAAATACGTATTGTCCATGGGAGCCTGTGCGTCAGGTGGTGGACCTTTCAAACGAGGGTATAACGTCATCGCTGGTATAGATAAATATATTCCCGTAGATGTCTATGTACCTGGGTGCCCACCCACACCGCAAGCACTTTTATATGGATTTATGAAAATCCACGAATTAATCGATAAACAATCCATCAAAGAGGTCAGCTGGTACCAGAAAGGTACTGATGAAGGTATTCCGGTACCCATTCTTGGGCCAGACCTGATCGACGTCAGAAATTTTCCTAACTTGATGGAAAAGGTACAGGATAAGGAAACCCCGGCATGAACGAACAGATAATTGAGATCAAACCTCACGAGCAAGATATATTAAATCGGTTTCCTGACTGGCTAAGTGCTGATGAGCGGGAGGGCTATCATGGCCTTCTCGTAGGAAGCGAAAATTTGCTGGCCTTAATGGAAAAGCTTAGGGATGAGTTTGGATATGACCATCTGACGTCCGTAACCGGTGTAGATTATCTGTCCGAAGAAAAAATGGAAGTGGTCTACCACTTGTTCAAATCCACTGGCGGTGCAATACTTGAGATCAAAGCCCAGATCCCGCGTTCGGATCCTGTGATTCCATCATTAGTAGGACTATTCCCTGGTGCAGATTTCCAGGAGAGGGAAGCCTGGGACCTGCTTGGCATTCGTTTTGAAGGTCATCCAGACCTAAAAAGGATCTTGATGTGGGAAGGATTTGCTGGACACCCTTTACGAAAAGATTGGAAGGAAGCATTTTTCGAAGGAGAATTCAAACCATATGATGACCGCTGGCCGGAAGGTAAAGTATCGAAGATAGAAGAAAATAATCCCTATAAAGAGAATATTGAGTATCCAAAAGGATTTAACCCGGAAACATGGATTCCGGAAGGAGAGGAACTGCTCTTTACCGGAACAAAAGTTATTCCTAACGAGGATCCCGGAATTGAAACTGAACAGTTGGTTGTAAACCTGGGTCCCCAGCACCCTTCTACCCATGGTGTTTTCCGGATGGTGGCAAAACTAGAGGGAGAGACTGTAATAGATCTTGAGCCGGTGATGGGATATCTGCACCGGAACCATGAAAAGATTGGCGAGCGTAATACATACGCCATGAATATGCCATATACAGACCGCCTGGATTATTTTTGTTCCATGAGCAATAACTTTGCTTATGCGGTGGCAGTTGAAAAACTTCTTGGGGAGAAATATCAACCTCCGGAAAGAGCCGAGTATATCAGGGTCATTATGGCGGAATTGACCAGGGTCCAGAATCACTTTATGGCTATTGGTTTCTTCTTAAATGACCTGGGCGCTTATTTCACACCTGCGCTGTATACCATCAAGGAACGAGAGTTGATCCTTGACATATTTGAAGCAGCTGCAGGATCAAGGATGATGTGCAATTACTTCCGTTTTGGCGGTGTTGTGCGCGACCTTCCAGAAGGATTGGAAGAGCATATCCGGAATATGGTATATGAACGCCTCCCGCGCCAGGTGGATGAAATGGACCGCTACCTTGTTGAAAACGAGATTGTTAAGGGCCGCAGTCAGGGTGTTGGTATTTTGACCCCTGAGCAGGCCATCGGTTACTCGGCTGTCGGACCAGTGCTGCGAGCATCGGGTGTGCCTTACGATATTCGCCGGGCAGACCCTTACAGCATTTATGACCGGTTTGATTTTGATGTGGCAGTCCGTTATCACGGTGATATTTATGACCGTTTCCTGATCCGCTACGATGAGATCAGATCAAGTATAAAAATCTTGCAGCAGGCGATAGACAATATCCCGAAGGGAGAGGTCTTAGCCAATAAACCTGCGTATAAATTCAAGATGCCAAAAGGTGAAGCCTACGGACGCGTGGAAGGGCCGAAGGGTGAATTGGGATTTTATGTTGTATCCGATGGAACAGACAACCCCTACCGCTATCACGTCCGGGCACCATCATTTATCAACCTGACCGGATTAAGAGAAATGAGTCTGGGAGAAAAAATGGCTGACCTGGTTGCCATTCTGGGTTCAATTGATATCGTACTGGGAGAAGTTGACCGCTAACGGGCTGCAGGGTCACTGGAGATGATTATGAAAGGATTTGGGATTGTCAAAGGGTTGGGCGTAACCCTCAAACACATATATGACACATACGCCGAAGATTTCAAAGCAGGCCGGAAGCGTTATTATACCGAAGATGGAGTCCGGCAGCGCAAGGCGCATGATACCAAGGGTATTTTCACTGTGAATTATCCGGAAGAGAGACTGCCGGTAGCAGAGAACTTCCGCTATGTTCCGTTCCTGGTATACGACGAGGTTGATGGGGAGAAAGTACCCCGCTGCACTGCATGCGGGATCTGCACCAAAGTCTGTCCATCCCAGTGCATCTGGATCACAAGGGCCGAAGATCCAGAAACCGGGAAACCATTAAAAACACCGGCGAATTTTGCGATCGACATCGACCTGTGCATGAACTGTGGATATTGTGCAGAATACTGCCCATTCGATGCTATCAAGATGGATCACGATTACGAACTGGCTTCCTATGATCGGGTTGTAAATATCCATCATAAGGATCAGCTCTTAAAATCAGCCTCTTATTATGCTGGAATCCGGCCGACTTATTATGCTCTGGAGCAGCAGGCCAAAGCTGAGGATGCAGCGAAAAAAGCTGCCCGCAGGAAGCCTCGGGAGGGAAAGGCCGGAGCGTCCTGAACTTAAGGAACGAAGACAACGTCCACCTCGTTCTGATAAAACTGAAGAATAGACTAAATTCTTTATTGGAATTGGATCATAACTATTATGAAAACACAACAGCGGTTGGAAGAACTTGAGTGTCAGATTGAAGAGATAAAGAAATCTTTGCCTGCCCATTCAATTCCAGCCGCTATGTTGTTAAACCTGGAAGAGCTGGAAGAAGAATTGGAACAACTTAGGATGAGCACTGAGGGGGAAATAGATGCCTCAACCTAAAGTTGTTTTGGATTATGATCGCTGCGATCCTGAAACATGTGAGGATGGGATTTGCGCGGCTGCAAAGGTGTGTGAAAAGAAAGTCCTTCGCCAGGAATCCCCAGGGGAAATGCCAGACCTTTTTCCATCGCTTTGCAGGGGCTGTACCGATTGTATAAGCGCATGTCCCCGGGACGCAATCCGCTTGATGAAATAAAAACGCCCCTGGATGGGTGTTTCAGCAAATTTGGGCAGTGCCAACTGTCATTGCGAGGAAGCGCTGCTTCCGAAGCAATCTATACTAAATCAGTCTGAGATCAAAATTATTAACGAGTTAATAATTGGGCAGGATGGTTTGTATATTGACGGATTCATTGAATAAAAGAAATTGGTAGATGCATGAAATCTAGATTGCTTTGTCGCCCTCTCTTCTTTTGGGCTCCTCGCAATGACAGTATGTGATCGTCCTGAGTGTTATCACATCAACTTCGTTCCGACCTCTCGCTAAGACAGTATTATTACGGCATGATTGCTGTCGCTCTCTCTTCTTTTGGTCGCCTAGCAGGGGCAGTTTTATTTCAGTCTAAATGATTGAACTCGTAGAGGTTATAAAAAAAACGCCCGTCCTCGGGCGTTTGAGCAATCAAGGGAAATTCTCTATTTACCTATTATCATTCTGATATTGAGCTAAGATAAAGGGCGATTAGTTAATGGGATGGTTGATGGTCAGCTAGAATTATCTGGCAATTCATCTGAAAGCCCCAGAATTTCCCGAGCTTTTTTCTCTTCGTGGTCCATCACCAGCAATTCGGAAACCTGACTATCTCCCATAAAAAAAGAGGGAGCTTTATAATAGGGGACAACTACAGCCCGGATGCCGTTTTCTTCCAGGATCGATTGATCTCGGATTGCTTCTACCGTGGGTTGGATATTAATTGTGATCGATTTCATATTTTCACCACCATTTTCTAACTCAATTTTACTCTACTAGGGCAATTATAGGATCGGATATAGGAATATCTAACAAAACTATCAGTAAAACCGGCCCAAAATAAGCGTATAATCCTATCAGGAACCGAAAAAAACCAATACCAAATCAAACGGTTTGGGTCTTTACAGTTTTGTTAGACAGCCCCAGCAGTTTGACGTTGATGTTTTCAGTCGTTATAATGAAAATATTAAACCAGGATGAGAATATGAACAGGAAGATATCCAGCTCTTCAGGCAAAAGTTCCGGGCAGAGCTTTGTCGAATTGGCGATAGTACTGCCCATATTGTTATTTTTGTTGATTTCTTTTGTTGAGGTCGGAGCAGTTATCTATAATTACCTCTCTCTTATGGATTTAGTCAGGGAGTCTGCCAGGTTTGCATCTGAAAGGGATCCTGAAGTGTTAGCTGGCGACATGAGCGCCTATCCCCTCAGCGCCTGTGGAGATAATGCGCTGCATTATTATCTGGATACAGCCTGTGTGGTTATCGATACGAACAGCAACCAGGCTATCACCCTCGATCCAACCAGGGACGATCTTACAATCTCGATCTTCACCATTGCTGGTAATGTAGTTCATGATCGGAAGCCCAATGACGGCGATGGAGTCTGGTCGCTTTATGCGGACAACTGGACCAAGAACTGTGATGGATCACTAAACTCACTCACACCATTTTTCCCACAGGTCGTTGGAAATGACTGGGTGGCTATTCCAGCCGGACCCGGGACACCCGCATATGGTCCCGGAACCACCGTTCCTGGCGGCCCTGAAGATAAAGGCATTGTGCTGGTTGAGATCTATTATTGCCATGAACAATTGCTCAACT
>CAZOUN010000068.1:0-14922 GCA_964582965.1 uncultured Anaerolineales bacterium
TATTGTACGAGAGGTGTCTTTATTATTGTGTCCTGTTTTCGGGGTTCAGTTCAAAATGAGGGCTTTTTTTTATGGATCAGATCTGGTTAATAACATTCTGTAGTATACCCAAACCCCCAAAAAACCAACAAAGACAACGAGGAATCCCCAGGTAGCGGGGGGCCCGCCTTTAAGAATCCCTAAACCTAAAGCCATGATCGCTCCGGAAGCCCAGATAATCTTTAACCGCAGCAAGGCTTTAAAGGCTTCTCGATCAGCATTTCTGCTTAAGAGGGATTCTCCTCCAATTCCTAATAATGCTGCACCCACTAACCTAGACATAACCGGGTCGACTGAATCCCAACCAAACCAGGGCAAGATCAGCTCAGGTAGTAGCAAAAGCGGGATGGCAAACAGCATATCCACCACAAAGTGGATCACAAACCAGGTTTTTAATCCTCGTGGTATTTTTGATAAATTTTCCATTATTTATTCCTATGGTGTTATGTGATCTTTAGGTCTGGACCCGGGATCGTCGAGGCCGCTTTCACTAAATGGCATAAGCACTTTGACATGCATATCATGGTCCACGGTACATTGACATGATAATCGGAATTTTCCCAGACTGTCTTTATCTTCCAGTTTGGCTTTTTCAGCTTCGGTCATGCCTTCCGGTTCTCCATCCAGGAATTCAACCCGACAGGTGGTGCAGCGGGCATTTCCCCCACAACGGTGCAGGGGATCTCCTCCGTGATCTTCAAGGGCATTAACTAACCGGGTTCCGGCGGCAACTTCAAATTCTCCTACACCTTCAATTTTCAGTTTTGGCATCTTGTACTCCTTGTAAAATAATTTTTGCTCGTGATTCATTCCCCTATCATGATCAGCCCTGCCACCCAGAAAATCTGATCTGTGGAAGGGCAGCTCGTCTTCTTGATTAAGATTTATTTCCCAACCGAAGCTCTTGATCAGGTGAAAAACATCAATCCCATATCTTTTGAGTAGTTATGATAACGAAAATTAATTAGCTGACTGTTTCTATAAGATTGATACCCCGTTTTTGATATTCACGCAGCAGATCTTCAAATTGATGGGGTATCTTTCCCAGGAATTCCGGAGGAACGATGCCCGAATTCGGAATCATTCCTTTTAAGAACTGCCGGGCAATGATTGTACAGGTGTATCCGGTAGTCCGGGCCATAGATGTAATTCCTGTTTGTTCATTAAATCGATCCAGTAGATCATATTGGTAGACGACCTGATTGTTTTTCTCCTTACCTTTGATGACTACTTGCAGTACGGTCAGATCCTTTTCCCCCTCCTTCATAAACCATTGATCGAATAATAATCTAGAGGTAAAGGATAGCGGTATCACCTGACTGCCGTCCACTTCTACAGGTTCTTGGCTGAAAAAACCACTCTCACGGAAGACGCGCATTAAATTGGCATGTCCCGGATAACGGAGTGTTTTCTCTTTCATGGTCGGAAAACTGAGTGTTTGACTTAATGTCCTCAGCCCATCGGTGTTAAAGGCTTCCAGGGTACCTGCTTCTGGAAAATCGATTAATTCCAATCCTGAAAGAGCAGGATAGATTACTTCCTGTCTGTTTTCAACTAAACGGGCTGGACGTGTATATTCCTCCAGAACATCCGCCGGGGAAAATACAGCTTTATACTCATACGGCCATTCACGTATCTCAGGCAATCCTCCGACATAACAATGATAATAAGATGGCTCCTCAAGCTTTTCGGCAACGTATCCAGCGATGATATTGCACAATCCCGGGGCGACACCACAGTCAACGATCGCAGTTACCTCTTTTTCCTTGGCCAGTTCATCAAGACTAAAAGGATCTTCAGGAAAAAAGGATATATCCACCACATTCTTGCCGGCAGAGATCACTGCTTCCAAGGTTTGATACCCCATAAAACCAGGGACGGCACAGATCACAAGATCCATGTCTTCAACCAGAACAGCGATTATTTCATCTTTTGATAGATCGGCTTGTTTTGTCTGAACTCCCTCAATGTCAGCCAATTTATTTAGCGCCTCAGGGTTAATATCGGCAGCGATCACTCTAAACTCAGAATCTTTTGCCAGGTCCTTAACTATGGCGCTACCAACCAGCCCGGCACCTAGAACCAAAATTCTTTTACTCATTATTTCCTTCCTTGTTTTGAGATCCGTTCGCTAAGTACCCTTACTATTGAGGTCTGAAAAACTGCAGATTATTCTTCCCGATCAAATGTGATGAGTTGAATGGTTAAGCTTGTTCAATTGGGCTTACCTATGGGTTTAGTTTCTCTCTGACATTGTATTATAAAAGGTTTATATATCTGGCGAGTATATTTGGTAGAGGAGCAACGATCTTCCTATTTGTTTAAGTGGGTATCCAGAAAAGATTCCAATTGGGTATAGAAATCTTCCAGTGTTGAAACCCGTTTGAAACTATGGCCTTCTTCCGGGTATAGGCGATAAAGGTAGGGCACGTGGTTCTCTTCTAGTGCTGTAACTATCTGTTCAGCCTGATCCTGAGGTACGATCCGGTCTTTCCCACCCTGGAAAACAGCTACCGGGTCCTGGATGTTATCCGCGGAAAAGATTGGCGATCGCTGATGATATATTTCTTCTGCTTCAGGATAGTGGCCGATCAGCCAATCGGAATAATGGCGTTCAAATTTAGGAGGGTTTTTCAGCAGGGAGAGGTGATTGACAATCCCATAGAGGGAGATCCCAGCCTTGAAAATGCCGGGGTACTTGACCAGGATTTGATAAACGGTCATCCCGCCAGAACTACTGCCCATCACCACCATTTTCTTCCGATCAACCAGTTCTTTATCCGCAAGATGGATTGCGCCACTCAGGCAATCATCTACGTCCGCAACTCCCCAGTTCCCCTTAAGGGCTTGGCGGTACTGCCTGCCGTAACCAGTACTTCCGCGGTAGTTTACCTCCAGGACTGCATATCCCCGGCTGGTAAAGTACTGAGTCCGGGTTTGGAAATCCACCCATTTTTGTCGGGTTGGACCGCTGTGAATGATCATTACTAGCGGTGGTTTCCCCTCACCGCCATATTGGGAGTTTTGAGGAAAATAGAAAAGGCCATGGATTTTCTGACCTTCCTGGCTCGTCCAGGAAACAGGCTCTGGAATTGAAAAAATATCCCTTGGCAATTGGACCGGTGAAGAGCGGCGGATGATCCTGGTTTTCCCTTCCAGATCAACAGTGATCAAACGAATGGGGAGGTCCGCACCTGATGCGATCAATGCAAGCTGATCTCCATCAGGAGAGATGCTAATATCTTCAAGCCAGGTGTAGGGTTCATCGAGCTGAATCATTTTTTCCCGTGTTGACCCCAGATCCAACGTCCAGAGGGTGCGAATACCATCCTGGTTTCGAAGAAAGAAAATCTTGCAGCTGTCAGGGCTAAATTGAAAAGAACGCTGATCTTGGAGCCAGGCAGGTAGGCCGTGTTCAGCATGCACATCAGTCAACTGCTGATTTTGTCCTGTTTCTAGATCCTGAAGGAATATTTGCCACCAGCCATCCTGTTCAGAGACGTAAGCTAAATAACGGCCGTCAGGAGAGAATTCGGGCTGCAGGACGGAGGTTCCGTCGCCGCCGGCTATAAGTATCTTTGAAGTCAGGACAGGTCCACCTCCAGCTGAACTATCCAGCTCAGCCAGGTATAAATAGCTTTCATCCCAGGGCATATGCGGATGATCCCAGCTGATCCAGGCAATTCGACTTCCGCTCGGATGCCAGCGGGGATAATTGTAGAAATCCGAATCAGATATTAAGGATTGGGTTGATAATGGGTCAGATACACCTGTAATATATATAGCGTCAGTTTCACCATCCGAGTGTACGAATAACGCATATTTCCCATCAGGTGACACAGTGGGAGAAGCGGCGCTTACCAGGGATGACGTCAATTCTTCGGCCTTAGCTTCATTGGGGTTAATTCTATACAGCTGGTGAGTTGTTTTATCAACCGTGATCAACGAATTCTTTGTTGTTGAGTATCCACCGCCACCATATAACAGCTCGCCCCCGACATTAAGATCCCTACTTATCGTTTGGATTTGGCCAATTTCAGTTGTACTCATTTGGATCTTGGTCAAAGATGAGGATCGTTCCCGCCAGAATAATGAGCCATTCTTTCCCCAGGCTGGCTCACTGATTTTTAGCAGATTTGCAAAAATGGAGGGGGTTATCTCTGATGGCCACTGGCCGTAAGGCTTTATTATTTTCTGTGTCATGGATTTTTTTAAAATATATTTTGAGGAGATCATTTAGATCGCATCGGGGCAAAGCTCAATCTGTGTAGGGGAGAGGGTCCAAATTTATTGAGGGCTTCTCGGTGGAAGGCGGTTCCATATCCTTTATTGGTTGCCAGGTCATAAATTGGGTAGTTTTCTGCGAGGGTGATCATCAGAGCGTCCCGGTGAGTTTTGGCCAGAATTGAAGCGGCAGCAATTGAGAGAGATCTGGCGTCTCCCTTCACGAGTCTGGTTTGAGGGAGATGATTATTGGGTAACACAATGTAATCAACCAGCAAATGTTGGGGTTGCCGAGTTAGTTCTTCGAGTGCCCGACTAACTGCCAGTCGGGTAGCCGGGACAATCCCGAATTGATCGATCTCTAAATTGGAAGCATAACCTACTCCCCAATCCAGGCTGTGCTTCTCGATGACTTTTTGCTCCCTTTCCCTTACCTTACTTGATATCTGTTTGGAGTCCCGGACAGCGGAATAAATACCTGGGACTTCTTCCATTCGAGGGAGGATTACAGCGGCTGCAGTGACAGGGCCGGCCAGGCAGCCTCTGCCAGCTTCGTCTATGCCTGCTATATAAAATAATCCCTCTTTCCAGAGGGCGTGTTCAAAACTGAGATCGGGGGCGTGAGGTATTAATGAAGGATCAATTCTCCGGGTCATAAATGCCCTGGCTGGCGTTACTGCGAATGATTTGAATATCCTTTAGGATTTGGAGCGCATCGCGAACAGCATTAACTTTGCTTTCCTGGTGATAATACCAGGGGATGGGAATTTCCTGGATCTTGTATCCCCGTTGGCGAGCAATGTAGAGCAATTCTATATCGAATGACCATCCCGTGAGGGTCTGGTGGTAAAAAAGGTCTTTAGTTGCTTGTTTGGAAAAACACTTAAAACCGCATTGCGTGTCATTCAATCCTGGTAATATAAATATTTGGATAAGCCAGTTCATCAACCTGCCGCCTAAATGCCGGAAATGGGGTTCGTGATAGCGGATTGCCCCGGGGGCTTCTCTGGATGCGATTGATATATCGATACCTTCCAATTGAGGAGGGAGGAAATTATTCAGTTCTTCAATTGGCATGGAAAGGTCCGCATCGCACATGAAGGTGAACTCCCCCTGCGCTTGTAACATGCCACATCGAACAGCAGCTCCTTTACCAGGTTCTTCTTCAAATACCCCCCGCATGATTGGAAAACGGGAGCAATAGTCCTTGATGACCTCTGCCGTATTGTCCGTGCTGTTATTATTTACGATCAAAACTTCTGATGTATAGGATTGGGAATTAAGAAATGAGCCTACTTTGTTAAGGGTATCCGGTAGGCGGGTTTCTTCATTATAGGCGGGTATGATGATAGAAAGGAACACAAGGATCCGTCTTTTTGTTAGAAAGTGAATATGACCAGCATGATCAACGCAATCAGGACAACAATCACGCCAACGACCAGTAGAGCAACAACTACCCATTCTCTACGTGAAAAGTCAATCTTGCGAGTCACTTTTCCAATGCTTTCATCTACTTTTGCCAATGTTTCGTCCATTTCAAGTTCAGGTTCCAAAAATTCTGGTGCAACTTTGTTCTTTTTGGTCTTATCAGGCAGTCGAGGTTCGGTCAATAACTTCACCACAGTTCGGAAATCCATATCGCTGAATACAGGTTTTGATATGGCCAGTTCCCTGGCGAAATTACGGATACCGTCCGCCTGAATGACGCGGACCCGGGGACGAATCGACTCAACTACTGTTTCTGGAGAAACAAATATCATAACGCCGCGATCCATTGGCGCAGAGAAATTATGCTGTTTGAGGTAACCTTCAACTGTTTTTTGGTACAGCCAGGTTTCACGAATGAGGTTGGGTTGTGCCAGGCGGTATTCATCATCGCGGCCCAGTTCTTCCCAGCGTTTTCCTTCAGCCCTGAAGAATCCCTGCTGAGATTTTGGATTAATAACCATCAGCATCGCAGGTGTGACCAAGACGATAGGGATGGGGCGATTAACTTTCGGTATATTGACGTCCCGGAGAAGAACACAATCATTCCCAAGCACCGTTTCCAGAATCTCGGCAAGCTCCTCCTGACTTTTGCGGTTCTGCTGCCAGGACCAACCATAGGATAAAAGCCCCTGGATGGTTTCTAAGATGCTGGATGAACCGGAATCGTCATGGAATTTTGAAAGGTCTATTGTCCTCATATTGATCTACCAGATGTTGATTTTCTTTGATTATACCAGTCTCTTTCCCTCTAAAAACGAACTTAATAAATTGATAATTCCCACTGATCAGAAGGTTATTTCGACCTGGCTGGCCTTTAAATAAAAAGTCGGGGTGGACGGACTTGAACCGTCGACCTCCGCGTCCCAAACGCGGCGCGCTCCCAACTGCGCTACACCCCGATGTCCTGAATATTAAGCTCAA
Source organism: uncultured Anaerolineales bacterium (assembly GCA_964582965.1). Classification (GTDB taxonomy): domain Bacteria; phylum Chloroflexota; class Anaerolineae; order Anaerolineales; family UBA11858; genus B10-G9. Next base: position 6,673 of record CAZOUN010000068.1, read on the forward strand.
AGCAGTATAATCTTTATAGAGATGATAGTCAAGGACTACAAGCGTATGACGGCCAATCGATGAACAAAACTGATCTAGTTCGGATCCACCATGCGGGTTACCTGGATGATATTCCTTTTTGGATATCCAGTACTAAAAACTCTGAGCCTGTCCTGGAAGTTGGATGTGGTCATGGCAGGGTCACTCTTCCTCTTTTAGCTGAGGGGAGAAAAATTGTCGGCGTTGATATTGATCTCGCGGCGATCGAATCTTTGCGGGAGGAGCTTGGGGAAAATGCACTGGAATTGCAGAAAAGAGCCCAAATTGTTCACGAGGATATCATTAACTTCAAGCCAGAAGCCGCATTTGGGGCAGTGGTCATACCATGCAACACATATAGCACTTTTCCACCAGAAGAACGCCAGATGATCATTTCCAATATCTATCAACTCCTTGTCCAAGGGGGAAAATTTATAGCCAGTATGCCAAATCCTGTTCAGGTGAAGTATTTGTTTGATGAACTACATGGAGGTTTGGAGCAGGTCGGATCAGATCTGGAAACATCTTATATTCATCCTGAAACGGGTTTTCCAGTTCAGGTCAGCAGCAGAATGATCGCCAAGGAAAAGAGTCTGGGCTGGGATTGGATCTATGATCAACTTCACCCTGATGGTCAGGTTGACCGGTTTGTCCAATCAACAGAGCATTTTATAACCACCTTGAAAACATATCAGCAAGAACTTGTTGCGACAGGATTTGGTGAGATAGTTTCTTTGGGAGATTTTGATAGCAGTGAATATACCGAGGACTCTCCATACCTGATTTTGGTTGGAAAAAAAACAAGGTCTTGATCGTTCTTTGCCTATCTTCAGAAAAGCCCATTTTCCGTTAATAAATCACCAATAAAGCATTTGTTTTTTTCTAATATTTTGCTTGCGTTCTTCTAATACTGAACATGTAAAATCTTCTTCAGATATAAAAAAATCTACTTTCCGTTTCTAGAAGGAGTGAAAAATGTCCATGTATATTAAACCTTACACCCGTTTTCAGAATCGCCCTGTATATCGATGGGATTCACGTGAGAATGAAATTCATGTTCCGCTGGATGTAACCGTTGATGAAGATTCCTATGTAATTGATATGATCGTTCCAGGTCTTGAACCGGACGATGTTGATATTGAGATCGTTGAAAAGACCATTATCATTTCTGGTGAATTCACTGCTGCTGACGAAGATGTCCGGTTTTTGCGGCGGGAACGGCCGAGTGGTAAGTTCCGCCGTGTTGTTCGCCTGCCAAAACTGTTGAACATGGAGAAATCAGAAGCCAACCTGGAAAAAGGTATTCTTTCTCTGCGAGTTCCGGTTGCTGAGGAAGCGCTTCCGAAAACCATCAAGATCAAAGCAATATAGACCATCCATATCTCTCCTAAGATTAATGGATATGAAGGGCTGGCATCCTGCCAGCCCTTCTGTTTTATAATAAGTGGGAAGTTCAAAATTGGTTTTAGAAAGCCATAAGAGCACATTTTGAAATTGATTGTGAGGTGTGTTGTGGATGAGAATCAAAAGAAGACCGGCTATATTAGTTCTGAGAAAGCTCGGATTTATTACGAACAGAACGGCACAGGAATCTCACTCATCATGATCCATGCCGGTGTGGCTGATAGCAGACAATGGAATAACGAGTTTCAGCGTTTCTCTCAGGATTTCCAGGCTGTCAGATATGATATCCGTGGGTATGGGAAAAGTAATCCCGTAGATGGAGTGTTCACTCATCTTGGAGATCTCACAACACTTATTGAAGCTCTTGAGATCAACCCACCATATATATTGATGGGGTGTTCGATGGGAGGTGGATTGGCAATGGATTACGCATTGGCAAATCCAGAGAAAGTTGCGGCACTGATCATGGTCGGATCAGGCCCGAGCGGTTTGGTGTTGGATGTAGAAGAGCCAGAGATATTTTCAGATGCTGCAAAGGCTTTTGAAGATGGAGATCTTGATCTCCTCGCTGAAATTGAAACCCAGATCTGGTTTGTTGGAATGGATCGCACGCGTGACCAAGTCGATCCGAAAATGCACCAGCTAGCATTTGATATGAATAGAACTGCAATTGGACATGAAGTGAAACAGTTGGGACAACGCCAGGCTGATACGGATAAACCTGCTTATGAGAGATTAGAAGAGATCAATTCCCCGCTCTTAATAATAGTAGGTTCACAGGATATACCCTACATGCACGCTGCAGCAAATTACATGATGGAGATTGTAGATTCTGCCCAGAAAATTATTATTCAGAATGCGGCGCATCTCCCAAATATGGATCAACCAGAGCAATTTTTTCGAATAGTATCTCGATTCTTGGCTGATTTGAGTATTTGAGTTTGAAATGTCTCTCTCTGAGCCATCAGCAATGTGAAAATCCATATCTTTGGATTGGAGTTGGAATCAGGTATAATGTCACATACGATTTTTAGAACCACTGAGGAGGTTCAAATGACCATTAATGAGGAAACACCCCAGGAAGAACTTGAGAAAAAAATTACTGAGGCTGAATTAGATGCCCAGATCGAGGAAGAAGAATTGGCAGAAGAAGTCCCCTCATCGTTTGAAGCTGAGGTGGCAGAAAGCCCTGAGAAACCAGAGAAGGAAAAACCATCCAAGGCTCGCAAGATCTGGCGTCAGTTCTTGATCTGGATGGTAGTGATTGCTGTTGCATTCGCAGGAGGTTTTTTCTTTGATACCGCTTTTCGTTATCAACCCCAGGTAGAGCTGGTAAAGGTACTTAATGGGGATATAACTGCTAAAAATGATGAAATCCTTTCTCTGGAAGCAGAAATTGATCGACTCAGCCAATTTGAGGAAGAGAATATTGGTCTGGCAGAACAAATAAAAGAGATCACCACCCATATCACGCTATTAAGTGCCAAAGCATCCGTGGCGGATGCGGCATTGGCTGTTGAGCAGGACCGCACGGCGGATGCCAAACTGGCTTTAGATAAGCTTGGCTCAACCCTGGAAGCCCTGAAAGGAATGTTAAATGCTGACCAGGGCGAAGTGGTAGAAAATATGATCCAGCGTCATAACTTGATTGTGATCGAGTTGGAAGGTGATGGGTATACTGTTCAAACTGATCTTGAGCTGCTTTCATCAAGGTTGAACATTTTGGAAGCAACTCTCTTCGCAGCACCGTAAAGAATCAATACCTTTAAAACAACAAAACGGTTTCCTTATCAGAAACCGTTTTGTATTTAATCTTGTTTTGTCTATTCTTCTGCGGGCACTTCTACAATCAAAGCCTCTGCATCAACTGTGGTTTCTGGCATGCCGTTCAATACCCACTTTTCAAAGATCGAAATGTATTCTTCTTTCATTAACTTAGTGGGCGGCATTTGCTGGATGATCTCCTCACCGTTTTCATCGAATATACTTTCCCCGTTCATGGTCAGGATCAAATAGCTGTTCAGATCGCCGGCAATCAGATTGTTGGCTGTATTATCACCTGTGGTGAGGATTTCCTGATACGTGCCCATTAGAAAGTTGTTATTTTCCTTCCCGGGCCGGTGGCAGGATATGCAGTACCGCTGAATGATCTTAGAGATGTGCACCTCATAGGATGGGACCTCATTCTCAGCAAGAGCTGGAATCGCTCCTGCAGAAGCTGCGTCAGCAGGCAGCTCGGCGCGATCGTCCCAGGTATATCGCATAAAAAATACCACGGCATCGATCTCTGATTTTTTTAATTCTCCTCCATAAGCTAGACCGTTGGGGGGCATACCAAGATCCTGCTGTCCGTAATTGACGATCGCATGCAGTGTATCATCCGTGCGAGTGTACATTTCATCTGAGCTGCTAATGGGCTTTAGCTCTACACCTTCCAGCCCTTCCACTCCTGCTAATACTCCTCCTTCACCATCTGGTCCATGGCATTCAACGCAGTAGGTTCCGTATAGCTCCCCACCCAGAACCATTTTTTCTGCGGGTGTGTTGGCCGCCCGTCCCTCTTCGCTTTTTGGTGTGGTGATGACCGATCGTATGGTTAGTCCCACCATACCCAGGACTACGACTCCCATGATCGATATTCCGGTCAGGCGGCTTTTCCAATAACGGAGAGGATTCCTGTCAAGGAAAGGCAGGGCGAATAAGATCAGGATTCCTATTACTGGCAGGACAAAGGTGCCCATCCACTCAATTTTTCCAGGGACGAATTTCAAGAATTCGAACAGAAACAGGAAATACCATTCCGGTCGGGGTACGTAAGTGGAATCGCTGGGATCCGCTTTGGGTTCTACAGCAACTCCTATAAACGTTGCCAACCCAATTAATAGAATGAATATTGCAAATGAAACCAGAAGATCTTTGTAGATAATGTCTGGCCAGAACTTTACTCCGTTCTGTTTAGCCTGATCATATTTCTGTTTATATTGTTGTTTTTGTTCTTCGTTCACAGGATCCCTCCTCAATCATGTCCGCACTCACGCAGTATTTGGATCAACTGTCTTTATCAGGTATATGGGAGATCCCCAGCCGGATCACCAGGTATAAGTGCGTTCCGACGATGGCCAGAACTATGGCAGGTATGATCCAGATATGCAGCGAAAAGAATCTGGATAGTGTCAAGGCGCTTAACTCGGTTCCACCTCGCAGGACACGCATGATGAATTCACCCAGCCAAGGCACAGTTCCGGCTATTTCCGTGCCGACTGTTGTCGCCCAGTAAGATCGCTGGTTCCAGGGCAGCAGGTATCCAGTGAATCCCATCCCCAGAGCACTGATCAACAGTCCAACACCAGTGATCCAGGTGAATTCCCGGGGATACTTGTAAGCCCCGTAAAAAAAGACACGCAGCATATGGATAAAAGCTGTCAGGATCAGGAGTGAAGCACCCCAGTGGTGAATTCCCCGGATCAGCCAGCCGAACTGCACCCCGGTCATGATATATGTGATGCTGTCATAGGCATGATCGGGTGTGGGTACATAATAAACTGAGAGCAGCATGCCTGTGATCCCCTGCATGACTCCCAGGAAGAGACTGGCGCTGCCCAGTGTGAACCACCAATTCACCTTGGGGACTTTGCGATCAAGAATGGTATCGTAGATTGTCTTTAAACCTAATCGTTCATCCAACCAGCTGAAAATATTCTCTGCCATATTAACCTTCCGTGAGATGAATAAAGAGCTGATCCCCATCAACTTTGATTTCATAGCGATCTAATGGGCGGGGGGGGGGACCGGAAATTACCCCGCCATCTATATCGAAATAGGCAGCATGACAGGGACAAAAAAATTCACTAATTTCTTCATCCCAGTTCACACGGCAGCTGAGATGGGTACAGACATCCGAAAAAACAATCGGATCCTGGCCTTCCTTCCTTAAAACAAAAGCACCATAACTATGGTTGCTTCTTTCCCATCCATTGACCTTAGTGATGGTGAAATTAAATAACGTGGGAATATCAAATGGGAAATTATCCACAGAACCCAGTGAGATCCAATCATCACTGGTGATTTTACCCAGAGCAGGAGATATGAAATATTGGATCACGGGCAGCCCAACAATGGCAGCCATCATCGACCCCAGAGAAGCGGTGACGATCTTGACAAAATTTCGTCGATCCATTACGGGTGAGCGATATTTTGAGGGCATAAATCACTCCAGATATGATTTTGGTCAATAAAATTATGATGGCAGAATCGATAATTTGGAAATTATTTCATCATTATAGACCAAAACACCTTTCAGGGCTGATGATATCTTGGACTAACAAACTGTGAGATATGTCACTTTCTGAATTTGGCTATTAAATGACATAATAAAGGGATAGTATTAGATATTGGTCAGTTTTACAATTAATCTGATAAACCCGGATTGATGTTCTAAGGAGGAAACCATGGCGTTAAGCCGCAAGGTGGGTTTGTACGCAGGCGCAAAATACAAAGGTGGGGGACCGATGTTAGCCTGGGTTCTTCATCGAATCACCGGATTGGGCATCATAATTTTTGTCACACTGCACGTGCTGGCTTCATTTCTCACGCAGCAGATGGGCAGCGATCTGGGAATCTTCATCAATACCATTTACGAATCGATCTACTTCCAGTTATTTATTGTCTTCTGTGCCATATTCCATGGAGTGAATGGATTCAGGATCATTTTGTTGGATATCTGGCCGCGATTGATCCGCTACCAGAAAGAATCCACCTGGCTGGAATGGTTTGTGATTCTGCCCCTCTATATCCTGACAGCCTTTATTATGATCCGGCGTATCCTGGCGGGTTAATCAGTCACGGAGGTACTAATGCGATCGAGAGTTATGCCAAAACCCAGTTGGAACCTGGAATACCTGATGTGGATCTTTACCCGCTTATCAGGTTTAACCCTAATTCTGCTGGCTGTTCTGGGTATTGGTCTTGGTTTAATAATGGGCGCCAGAACACAAATGGACCTTGGAACGCTGATGCGCTGGGCCTTTTTCCAAAATTCCAATCATATATTGGACAGTGAGATCCCGGATTTATATCTCTGGGCTAATGGATTCTGGCAGATTATCCAAATCCTGGCGGTAGCTTTTGCAGCCACTCATGGATTTAATGGTTTGAGGGTTATTGTGGAGGACTACTCTAAACCAGGATTCTGGCAGGCTGCCCTGCGGTTCATCATATTCTTATTGTGGATCTTTTCAAGCCTGGTAGGCATTTACGTTATTCTCGGCTCCTGAGAGAGCTGCGTGGAGACCAAATATGCAAAAACATCAATATGAAGTCTTAGTAGTTGGCGCAGGCGGAGCAGGATTAACAGCAGCATTATATGCTTCAAAAAACGCCAGCACAGCCGTCATCAGTAAACTTTATCCCACCCGATCCCATACAGGGGCAGCTCAGGGAGGTATCGGAGCAGCTCTGGGTAATACAGAAGAGGATCACCCGGAATGGCATGCCTACGATACTGTGAAGGGCAGCGACTACCTGGGAGACCAGGATGCAATTGATTTTATGGCTGCGGAAGCAGTTGATGCGGTTTATGAACTTGAACATATGGGTTTGCCATTCAGCCGTAACCCAGACGGTACTATTGCCCAACGTCCTTTTGGAGGGCATACAAATAACAATACTGGCAAGCCTGTCCGGAGAGCTTGCTACGCAGCTGACCGTACTGGACACATGATCCTGCAAACCCTCTACCAACAAAGCATAAAGAATAACGTCATATTCTTTGACGAATTTTATGTGCTGGATCTGTTAATTGTGGACGGTAGGACTGCTGGTGTGGTGGCTCTTGAGCTAGCCACCGGAGAGATGCATATTTTTCAGGCCAAGGCGGTCATTATTGCCACAGGCGGTCATGGCCGGGTTTGGGAGACTACATCAAACGCATATTCCTATACTGGCGATGGTGTGGCTCTAACTTTACGAAAAGGTATTCCCGCCGAGGATATGGAATTCTACCAATTCCATCCTACTGGGATATATCGAATGGGCATCTTGATCACAGAAGGAGTACGGGGTGAGGGCGGGGTTTTGATCAATGGGGAAGGGGACCGATTTATGGAAACTTACGCTCCTACTGTAAAGGACCTGGCATCCCGGGATGTGATCAGCCGGGCAATGTACCTTGAAATGAAGGCTGGACGGGGAGTAGACGGCAAAAATTATATGAACCTGGACGTCACCCCGGAAGTGGTTAATCATTTTTCTGTTATTGATGGTAGGACAAATCCTGATGGCTCACCCTATCGCGTAACTGCAGGTGATATCCTCAGTAAACTGCCGGATATCATTGATTTCTGTGAAACATATATCGGTGTGAACCCGATCGCTGAACCTATGCCGGTTCAGCCTACAGCCCATTACGCTATGGGTGGAATTCCAACGAATAAATATGGAGAAGTCGTTGTAGATGAAAAGAACACTGTTCTGCCGGGGCTCTATGCAGCCGGAGAGGTGGCCTGTGTTTCCGTACACGGCGCAAATCGCCTGGGAACCAACGCTTTGCTGGATTTGATCGTATTTGGAAAATATTCAGGATTAAAAGCAGCAGAATATGCTGCTGGCGAACCGTATACAGATTTACCTTCGGAGCCTGAAGCATTTGCGATGAAGCAGCTGAATGATTTGCGGAATAGCAATGGAAAAGAGAATATGGTGGATATTGCCGCTGAAATGAAATCGGTTATGGCTGATCATGTAGGTGTTTTCCGGGTCGAAGAAGGTATGAAAGAAGCTGTTGATAAAATGGCGGAAATTAAAGAACGATTTAAAGATATAAATGTGGAT
>CAZOUN010000069.1:0-14666 GCA_964582965.1 uncultured Anaerolineales bacterium
AAATATTAGTAAACGTGTTGAAAACTTGAAGGATATATTAGAAAAGAGCTAAGAGGAGATTTGACACCTTTATGACCTTAGAGTAGACTTGACCCCTTTATGACCCCTTTATGACCCCTTTATTTGTGTGACAGCGGCATTTGGAAATTAGGAAAGATACTTTCACTCAATTGGGGTCACACTGTAACAGTACTGATATACCATTTGGTTTTTCCGGCAAAGTATAGGCGTGTGGTCTTTGATGAGCACGTGGATGAGGTTTTGAAGAACATTTGCCTGGAGATCGAAAAGCGATACCAGTTGAAATTTTTGGAAATCGGCACAGATAAGGATCATGTTCATTTTCTGGTACAGTCAACTCCAACGTATAGTGTCACCAAGATCGTAACGATGATAAAAAGCCTTACTGCCAGAGAAATATTCAGTCCCTGTCCCCAAGTTAAGAAGAATCTGTGGGGAGGCGAATTCTGGACGGACGGTTATTTCGCAAGCACTGTTGGTAAGCATGGCAATGAGGACACAATCGGGCAATATGTGAAAAATCAAGGGGCGGCGTATCAGAAACTACACGAAGATCGGCAGTTGTCGCTTTTCTAATACCCCGTCCGCTTGCGGCGGGGCAGTTTATTCTTTATGGATCGAGGAGAAACAACAATGAAAAATGTCTTATTCTCTAATCGAGCTTACGTTCTGTTACCGCTTTTTCTGTGGGTAATCCTGAATCTCATGAGCTGCGCTACGGTGGGGCCTGACTATGTTGAGCCCAGACCCGAGATGCCGTCGGCTTGGCAAGCGACGCCAGACCCGGCGGTGGTGCCTGGGAAGGCGATGATTCGCCGCTGGTGGACGGTTTTCGATGATCCAATGCTCACGCGTTTTATCCAGGAGGCGGGCGAAAGTAACCTCGACCTCCGGGCGGCGGTGGCGCGGATGGACGAGGCCCGGGCGCGTCTGGGGTTCGCCACCGGTCAGCGAGTGCCCCAGATTGACGCCCAGGGTTCAGTGATTCGGCAACGCAGCAGCGAGAACGCCCTGTCCAACTTCGGCACGGAGACCTTTTATTCACCGGGAGTGGCGGCAAGCTGGGAGATTGATCTCTTCGGCCGCGTCCGCCGTTCCGTCGAGGCGGCCACGGCCGATTTCCAGGCCAGCCAGGAGGACCGCACCGACGTGATGATCACCCTCTACGCCGAGGTGGCCCGGACATATGTGAATGTGCGCACCTATCAAGCGCGTCTTGCCGCAGCCGAGTCCAATATCAACTCGCAAAAGCAGGTGTTGGCGTTAACCCAAGCACGGTTCAAAAATGGTCTGGCCACCGATCTTGACATGGCCCAGGCCGAACGTGTGTTGGCAAGCTCAGAGGCCGAGGTTCCGCCGCTTCGCATTGAACTGGCTCGAGCAGTGAATACGATGGCAGTACTATTGGGACACCGGCCCGGCGCCCTGTATAAAGAATTAAGCGAACCCAAGTCAATCCCTATTCCTCCAAGTAAGGCCACTGTAGGGGTACCGGTGGATCTTCTCCGCCAGCGACCCGATATCCGGCGAGCCGAACGTCAGCTCGCCGCCCAGACGGCCCGCATTGGGGTGGCTACGGCCGATCTCTATCCGAGTTTCTCGCTGACGGGGTTCTTCGGCTACGAATCCATCGATACCAGTGAACTCTTCGATGCCGGCAGCCGGGTTTTTACCTTTGGTCCTTCGCTGCGCTGGAATTTTTTTGACGGAGGCCGGATTCGCAATCAGATAAAGGTCCAGGACGCCCTCACCGAACAAGCACTGCTGAGCTATGAAAAGACGGTCCTTAATGCCCTCAATGAGGTGGAAAATGCCCTCGTCGCATATATCGAGCAGCGCATCCGCTTCGAGGCCTTACAGCGCTCAGTGGATGCATCGCGCCGCTCGGTCAAACTGTCCACCGATCTGTATAAGGAGGGACTGGTGGACTTTCAGAACGTGCTCGATGCCCAACGGGCCTTGTTTAATTTCGAAAATCAGGTGGCGGCGGCCCGGGGCAACAGTGCTGTCAATTTTGTCCGGCTTTACAAGGCACTGGGCGGTGGCTGGGATCCGGCCAAAGCCTATAGCGGGCAAATAGGGATATTGGACACAAAAGAGACCTATTTGAACCGCAGAATGTCGGAAATAGAATAGCTGCGCAATTTTATAAAATGCTCCGCCTAGGGCGGCGAAGCCGCACTATCTAAAACTTCCCTGAACAGAGTTTTAGGAAAACCAGTAAAAAGCAGATGCTTTAAAGGAGCAAAATATGAGAGTCAAACGATTGGAAAAAAACTTGAATTTGGTAGTCGCCATCGTGGCGCTGACCCTGATGTCTACCGGTTGCCAAGAGAAAAATAAGTACGTGCCCCCGCCGCCGCCAGCAGTGACTGTGAGCCGGCCGGTGCAGCAGGCAGTCACCGACTACATTGAGTTTACCGGCACCACCGAGGCGTTGGAATTGGTGGAGATCCGGGCCCGCGTGGAGGGGTACCTGGAGAGTATCCATTTCAAGGACGGCGCCAAAGTGAAGAGAGGCGCCCTGCTGTTTGTCATCGACCCCAAGCCGTTTCAGGCCAAACTGGGCGAAGCAAAAGCCGGCCTCTTGATCCGTCAGGCAGAACTCAAACTGGCCGAAACGACCCTCAAGCGTAAGGAAGGGGCCTTCAAGGATAAGGCCGTTAGCGAAGTAGAAGTAATCCAGGCCCGGGCCGAGCAAGACAAGGCCAGGGCAGCAGTCGAGGCGGCACAGGCGGCAATGGAGACCACCAGGCTCAACCTTTCCTACACCAAGATCCATGCTCCCATCAGCGGCCGAATGGGTCGAAATCTGGTCGATGTGGGAAACCTGGTGGGGGCCAATGAACGGACCCTGCTCGCCACCATCGTCCAGGATGACCCGATCTATGCCTATTTCAATGCGAGCGAGCGTGACCTGCTGCAGCACCGCCAGAAGAGGCGGGAAAGGGAAGTGGGTGTTGACGAAAACAACGCACCCAATGCCTACCTGGGCCTGGCCAACGAAGAGGGCTACCCGCACGAAGGCCGCGTGGACTACATTGACAACCGCGTGAATGCAGACACCGGTACGATCCAGCTCCGCGCCGTTTTCCCCAATTCCGACGGCGTCCTGCTTCCGGGGCTTTTCGCTCGCATTCGGATACCGACGAGTGAGCCCCACACGGCCCTGCTGGTACCTGACCGGGCCCTGGGCACCGACCAACAGGGCCGCTTTCTTCTGGTGGTCAACGACAAGAACGTCGTCGAGTACCGGACGGTCAAGATCGGGGCAAAGGTGGAAGGGGTGCGGGTCATCGAAAGCGGCATTTCATCCGCTGACCGGGTGATCGTCAACGGTATTCAGCGGGCGCGACCCGGTGCCACGGTCAATTCTACGGAAGCAGAGGCCCAGATCTCCGCTACATCCGGCACTACCCGGAATTCTAAGCAAGGAGACTAACCATGTTCAGCCGATTTTTTATCGACCGTCCCATCTTTGCTGCGGTGGTCTCGATCATCATCGTGCTCGCCGGGGTGGTGACCTTCAGGGCGCTGCCCGTAGCTATGTACCCGGAGACCTCACCGCCCACCGTGATGGTGGTGGCCACCTATCCCGGGGCCAGTGCGCAGGTATTGGCCGACACCGTGGCTCAACCGATTGAGGACAGCGTCAACGGCGTGGAAGAGATGCTCTACATGTCGAGCGCCTGCTCCAACGACGGCCAGTATATGCTGACGGTAACCTTCGAGGTGGGGACCGATCTTGACATGGCCGCAGTGCGCGTCCAGAACCGGGTGGCCATTGCCGAGGCCATGCTTCCCGCAGAGGTACGACAGCAAGGCGTGATAACCATCAAGCGGTCCACCAATATCGTTTTGATCGCCACCTTGACCTCATCGATTGACCGCTATGACGAGCTCTTTCTGAGCAACTACGCCACCCTGCGGGTCAAGGATGAGTTGTCGCGCCTGGACGGGGTCGGCAGCGTATTCGTTTTCGGTCTTGGAGACTACAGCATGCGGATCTGGCTGGACCCAAACAAACTCGAGGCCCGCAACCTGACCACCAATGACGTGGTCAATGCCCTCCGGGAGCAGAATGTTCAGGTGGCTGCCGGACAGATCGGCCAGCCCCCGGCCCCGCAAGGCCAGGATTTTCAGTACACCATCAATACCCTTGGCCGACTGGAGAGCGTGGAGCAGTTTGAAGACATCATCGTCAAGACGGCAGCGGGAGGCCGATTCACGCGCCTAAAGGACGTGGCGCGCATAGAGCTGGGCTCTCAGAATTATAACATCTCCGCACAGCTCGATGGCAAGCCGACCGTCGCATTAGCAATTTTTCAAACACCCGTCGCCAATTCCCTCCAGGTGGCCGAGCAGGTGCGGGCCAAGATGACGCAGCTCAGTGAAAATTTCCCTGAGGGTCTCGAATATCAGATCCCCATGAATACCACCCGGTTCATCACCTACTCCATTAACGAAATCATTACGACCCTCTTTATCGCGGTGATCCTGGTCTTTATCACCATCCTGGTATTTCTTCAGGACTGGCGGGCGACCCTGATTCCTGCGGCGACCATACCGGTTTCCCTGATCGGCACCTTTGCGGTGATGGGGCTGCTGGGGTTCAGCATTAACACGCTTTCGTTGTTCGGGATCGTACTGGCCATCGGTATTGTGGTGGACGACGCCATCGTGGTGGTGGAGAACACGGTCCGCAACATGGACACCTTCAGGCTGAACCCTAAAGAAGCCATTATCCGGGCTATGGGTGAAGTGACCGGACCAATCATTGCCACAACGCTGGTGATGCTGGCTGTTTTCGTTCCCACGGCCTTTTTAGGCGGCATCACCGGCCAGCTCTACCGCCAGTTCGCCCTGACCATCGCGACGGCCACGACCTTTAGCGCTCTCAATGCCCTGACACTGAGTCCGGCCCTCTGCGCTATCTTACTTCGGCCGACCCCCAAGCACCGCAACTGGTTCACCCGGGCCTTTAACTGGACCTTTGTCAGGGCCACCACACTTTACCAGCACACGGTGGGCACCATGGTACGGCGAGCAGTGGCCATGATGCTGGTATTCGGCGTCCTGGCGGGTGCCACCTACTTGGGCTTTATTAACCTGCCCACCGGGTTTGTGCCCACCGAAGACCAGGGCTTTGCGTTAGTGAGCGTTCAGTTGCCCGATGCCGCTTCCGTGGAGCGCACCCTTGAGGTGGTGGATAAGCTCAACGAGCGGGTTGGCTCCATGGAGGGTATTGAACATTGGGTCTCGGTTCCCGGGTATTCGCTTCTGGACGGAGCCGTCGCCTCCAATACGGCCACTCTTTTTGTCTCTTTTGACCCCTGGGATGAGCGCACGGGCCCCGGCCTGAGCCAGGAGGCCCTGGTGGCCCGCATGTGGCAGGAATTTTCCAGCATCCAAGAGGCCAATATCTTTCCGTTCATACCGCCAACAATTATCGGCCTCGGTGTGTCCGGCGGCTTTGAGATACAACTTCAGGACCGGGCCGACGTGGGCCTGCCGGCGCTTGAGCAGATGGCCCGGGAGATGGCCCAGGACGCCAACGCCCAGGCGGGGCTGGAAAACGTCTACACCACCTTCCGGGCTAACGTGCCCCAACTCTTTGCGGATGTGGACCGCACCAAGGCCAAGAGCCTGGGTATCCCCCTGTCCAGTGTATTCGATACGCTTCAGACCTATCTCGGCTCCGCATACGTTAACGACTTCAACAAGTTCGGGCGCACCTACCAGGTGAGAGTCCAGGCCGAGCCCGCCTTTCGAGCGCGCGCTGACGACATCAAGCGGCTTGAGGTCCGAAACAATCAGGGCGAGATGGTCCCCCTGGGCACCCTCATCTCCGTTAAAGATACCCTGGGTCCCCAGTTTATCAAGCGCTACAACATGTACCCGGCAGCAGCCATCAACGGCAAGGCTGCCCCGGGATACAGCTCGGGCCAAGCTCTCACCCTCATGGAGCAAATGGCCAAGGCCAAGCTGCCCGCCTCCATGGGATTTGAGTGGACCGGCATGTCCTATCAGGAAAAGGCCGTGGGCGGGCAGGCATTCTTCATTTTCGGCCTCGCGGCGCTGTTTGCGTACCTGGTGCTTTGCGCCCAGTATGAAAGCTGGTCCATCTCCTTTGCCGTGGTCCTGGCAGTTCCGCTGGCGCTCTTGGGTACGGTGGTGGCCCTGCTGATGCGCGGCATGGACGTAAACGTATACACCCAGATTGGTATGGTACTGCTCATCGGGCTGGCAAGCAAAACCGCCATCCTGATCGTGGAGTTTGCCCGGGACATTCATGCATCGGGAAAAGGGATTATCGAGTCGGCCATGGAAGCGGCCACAATCCGGTTCCGACCGGTCCTGATGACGGCCTTTACCTTTATCCTGGGCGTCTTTCCCCTGGTGATTGCATCTGGCGCTGGTTCCACCAGTCGTCAGGCCGTGGGCACGGCCGTATTCGGCGGCATGATAGCGGCCACGGTTCTGGGGGTGCTCTTCGTGCCCGTATTCTATGTGGCGATACAGAGATTCAGTGAATGGACCAGACCCAGGAAAACGGTTGAGGAAGTGGGCGACTCACAACAGCAGGAATACGGTGGGCCGACTGCAAGCGGGACTAAGGGCACAATCCAGAAATGATGAAGAAAGAAATGTTTGCAAAAAATTGTTTGAAGAAATGCTCAAAATCCTGCGAAAAAAGTGGGTAAGGTATGGAACGGAAAAACTGGCGTACTCTATATCAACTGGGGCGTTAAAGAGCACGTCTAAAAAGCTGGTCTTGACCACGAACTGATAACTTGCGGCAACTGCCGCTTGATCCCGGGGAATTTCTGCTATGTTTGACCGCCTTCACAAAAAACTGGCATTCTGGTTTCCAACTGTGGCCGAGGACGATCGACCTGAACTCGACAGAGCCTTGGCCTACACAAATCTGCTCCGGCAGCGTATCCTTGTCTGGGTGTTTGTCTGCTTTCATCTGGCAATCTTTTGCCAATATTTTGTGAGAACAGGAAGTATCGGTTCGCCCTACATTGGAAGCGGGGATCTAGGTGCACTCCTGTGTTGCATCGTTTTTCTAATCGCAGCCGGTCGGCCGACCTCGCCGGCAGAGGTCAATCGCCGGCATCGCCTCTGCGAGGGGGCAGTATTCCTATTCATCTTTCTTGGAGCGGGTCTCCAAATCGGCCTTTTGGTGCCCCAACAACCCACCATGGCTCCTTATGTTTTGACCATCTTCCTATGGGCAGCCTTTTTTTACCTTCCTGGCCGGAAAATGCTCACTTTGTATGGTCTGGCCTGGTGCGTCTCGGTGGCCATGGTCTGGCACGTTTCAAACGACCTGCGTTTTACTTCAGAAGTGGTCATCACCGGTACGCTCAGCACTGTCATGGCCGTGATAATAGCTCGCACGACATACGTTTCCTTGGTTGGGGCTTTCTTAAACCAGCGCATAATCGAACGACATAAACAACAAAAAAAAGAGCTTAAGAACCTGAACGAAATCTCAGCCCGACTTGCTCACGAAATTCGAAATCCCCTGATGTCGGCTGGCGGGTTTGCGCGACGGCTCTTGTCGTCCATGAGTCCGAATGATCCTAACCGGGCAAAGGCGGAAATTATCGTGAAGGAGGTAGGCAGGCTGGAGGCTATTCTCCGCATGATCCTGACCTACCTTAAGCCCCTGGAACTGTATAGGTCGCCGACCGACCCAAACCAGTTGGTTGAAACGGCATTGCACAGCATGGACGCGGAAATCGATGAGAGAAAAGTGCGGTTAAATCTCCAATTGGGTTCCACGATTCCAGAGATTTCTGCTGACAAGTCGCTCATGGAACAGGTGGTGGAGGTCCTGGTCAAGAACGCTCTGAATCAGATGCCGGATGAGGCAACCCTTTCCGTTAAGACGTTCCGGGAGAATAATATGTTCAAACTGGTTATGCGGTATCCCGTCCCGCACATATCAGCCGACGATGTAGAAGATTTCTTCTATCCTTTCACCCCATCACGGATGGCCTACGATACCGAGCATGATACCATAGATCTTCCTATGTCAAAAATTTTGGTGGAAAAACACGGAGGGGAAATCGATGTTAGGCTCGAAGCATCGGGTGAGCTCATCATTCACATGTCACTGCCTCTGACCTCTATTTCCTTAATCCGAGGTCACAAACGCCCTTACGCTAAGGTGAAGTAATGCTCAAGAATACGCATCCTCCAACATCAGGTAGTTTGCCCGCATCTATGCGTGCTGACGTGACCAGACCGGGCCACCTCAAACTCACGCTCGCCGGTCGTCTCGACTCTAGCACGACCGGTAAAATATGGCGTGAAGCAACTGATGTCCTTGAGAAAAAATCACCGACCCGGCTTGTCATTGATGCGTCGAAAATAGATTATTGCGATGGGTCAGGGATCGGCCTGTTGGTTGAGCTCCGCCGTCGCCAAGAGAGGGCAGGTGGAGAAATGGAGATCTGCGGACTCCGGGCGGAATTTCAGCAACTCCTCGACATCTTTGACCCAGCCGAATTTGAGGAACACCAGAAGGGAAAGCACAAACCTACCAGTCTTCCCGAACAAGTCGGACGGGAAACTTTCAAGGTATTGCAAGAGACCCGGGCCCTCATCGCCTTTGTAGGGGAGCTTGGCGCCGCGTTTGTCCATGCCTTTCTTAATCCCCGGCAGGTACGTTGGAAGGACGCATTTTTTGTGGCGGAAACCGCAGGGGTCAACGCCCTTCCCATTATCGCCCTGCTCAGTTTTTTGGCCGGGCTGATCATTGCTTTTCAAGCGGCTATCCCTATGCGCCAGTTCGGAGCCGAAATTTTCGTGGCGAATCTCATGGCCCTCATCATGCTAAGGGAACTCGGTCCGCTCTTGACCGCTATTGTCCTGGCTGGACGCTCGGGTTCCGCCTTTGCTGCGGAATTGGGTACCATGAAGGTAAACGAGGAAATAGACGCCTTGAGCACGATGGGACTCGATCCCGTGCGATTCCTGGTGGTGATTCGGGTACTCGCGGTTCTTGTCATGACGCCACTGCTTACGGTTTTCTCCGACCTCGTGGGAGTGATTGGCGGCTCCGTCGTCCTGGTCCTGATGGGTTATCCGCCCATTACATATGTCCACCAGGTGCTTTCCTCTGTGGACTATGGGGACCTCGTGGGGGGGCTTTTTAAATCCTTCGTTTTCGCTATATTGGTGGCGGGGATTGGATGTCTACGCGGCCTCCAGACGAAAACCGGCGCCATGGCGGTTGGGGAATCCACCACAAGGGCCGTGGTCAGTGGGATTGTCCTTGTGATCATTACGGACGGCATTTTTGCAGTCCTCTATTACTATTTGGGTATCTGAGCCGATGAGTGTATTCCAGGATACTATTATTCGCGTTGAAAACCTCACCGCCGCCTATGGTGGAACGGTGGTTATTGAGAATGTTTCTTTTGACGTAAACAGGGGTGAAGTCTTCGTCATCCTGGGTGGCTCTGGCTGTGGCAAGAGTACCCTGATGAAGCACATGATTGGTTTATACAAACCCCGGTCCGGCAAAATTTTTATCGATGGGGAGGACATCGTATCTGCTGAGGGAGACGAACGACTGAGGATTCTCAGAAAGATCGGCATCTCGTATCAAAACGGCGCCCTGTTTGGCTCTATGACCTTACTGGAAAACGTGCGTCTCCCCCTGGAGGAGTTGACCGACCTTCCTTCCCAGGCCATAGATCTCATTGCCATGATGAAATTGAAGCTGGTGGGGTTGAAGGGGTTTGGGAATCAAATGCCATCTGAACTGAGCGGAGGCATGCAGAAGCGCGCGGCAATCGCTAGGGCCATGGCCTTAGACCCCGATATCCTTTTCCTGGATGAGCCCACGGCAGGGTTGGATCCCATCACCTCGGCCGAGGTGGACCAGCTCATCCTCAGTCTCACCCACAACCTTAAAGTTACTTTTGTCATTGTGACCCATGAACTTCCGAGCATTTACGCTATCGCCGATAGGCTTATTATGCTGGATAAAGGCGTGAAGGGAATTGTTGCCATGGGCCGACCCCGGGAACTGCGGGATCATAGCGATAATCCCCGGGTCCGACAATTTTTCAACAGGGAAGCGGGATCCGGCGAGTCCGATTCGTCTTTTACGACAACAGATGGAGATGCGAGGATGGAGAAATGAGTATGAAAGCAAACTATTTCAAGATTGGCCTATTCGTTATGAGCGCAGCGACTTTCGCCATCATTGCCATCATCGTGTTGGGTGCTGGTGCCCTTTTTCGCAAACAGATTCTGCTGGAAACCTACTTTGAAGAATCGGTACAGGGACTGGACGTCGGTTCTCCAATCAAATTCCGGGGTGTTCAGATCGGTCAAGTTGAGGAAATCATCCTCGCGGAAAAAGAGTACCTCACTGACCGCCAATATGTACTAGTCCGAGCCTCCCTCTTTCCGGATGTTGCCCCGCTGAGGACCGAGGAGGAGGCGGGAATGGATCTCAAAGAGGCAATACAAAAGGGGCTTCGGATTCGACTCGCCTTTCTTGGGGTAACCGGGACTGCCTATCTCGAGTCGGATTACCTCGACCCAGAACGTAATGTCCCCTTACAGATTGACTGGGAACCCCAGAACCCTTATGTCCCCTCCGCGCCCAGCACCATCAAGCGCTTCAGCGAGTCTGCAGATAGGATTCTGAGAAACCTGGAGCAGATCAATATCCAGGAGATAACAGAGGGCCTCGAAAAGACCTTACAGATTGTCTCAAACGCGTTAGAAGACACGAACATGAAAAAAATTGGGGAGCAGGCCGGACAGTTGTTCGCCGAAGTCAGGGAAACGAACCGCCGCATTGGCCAGCTTCTGGAGGGAGACAAAATAGCGTCGATCCTCACAGATGCATCGGTGACCGTGGCTACGACACGGCGGATTGTGGAACGCTCGGAGAAGCCTTTGAATGAGACCCTCAAAACCCTTCCGGAGGCCTCAGCGAGCCTACACAACTTCGCCAAGAACTTGGACGCACTCTCCGGAGATCTGCCCCAAACCCTCGCAAGGCTACAAAGGATTTTGCGACGATTGGACAACTTGATCTCCAATGAGGAGCAAGACGTGGAAGTGGCCATCGAGAATATCAGGCTGATTTCCGAAAACTTAAAGGAGTTGACCGATAACGCCAGAAAATATCCGTCTCAGCTCCTGTTCAGCGAGCCTCCGCCTCGCGCAGAGCCAGGAAATAGACGATGAATAAAAAAACCATATTAAACGTTTTCAGCACCCTTGCACTGCTTCTCATTCTGGCCGGATGTTTTAGGGTCGAAAGGAGCTATTCGGAGAAGCGGTACTTTGTTCTTGATGTTTCTCGGCAAAAAGAGGTCTCTTCTGCTGTCAAAGGGGCAGTCCTACTGATTCACAAATTCCGTGTCTCTCCTCGATATGATGGCAAAGGCTTCGTCTACCGTTTGGGCGATCTAACTTACGAGTCGGACTACTATAACAAGTTTTTCATCTCACCCGGGTCCTTGCTTGCCGAAGAGGTACGTAAATGGCTGGCGCGGTCCGGCCTGTTTGAACATGTTGTGGAATCACCCAGGGCTGTGGAACCCGCCTACATTCTGGAGGGTGAGGTTATGACTCTATATGGGGATTATAGTGAAGGGGCAACGCCAAAGGCTGTTTTGGGGATTGATTTGATGCTCATACGCGACGCTTCCGATGGTTCCAAGATAGTCCTTCAGAAGCACTATCACGAAGAAGTCCCCCTAAAAGCAAACACGCCGGAGGCTTTGATCGAGGGGTGGAACAAAGCCCTTCAACATATCTTGACCGGCTTCGAAAGGGATCTGAGAGTGAAAGCTCTCAAGAAAAAGCTATAGGACCACGACAGGAATGAGGACAGAAGCACAAATGGAAAGAAAACGAGAACCTGAAGAAATCCACCTCGTAGGCCTTTACACACGCAATTTGGGAGCAAACCTGCTCGGCTTTATTACGGTGGTGGTCCTCAATCTGTTCACACCGCTGGAGCTTTTTGAAATAGACAAAGCGGTTATCCTTGCCGAACAAGGATGGGTAATCGCCCTTTTTTTTCATCCTCTGATCATTTGCGCGGCGGGCTTTCTGCAATATCTCATTCAGCGACCCCTCTCCGAACTCATGAACCGGTTTCGTGCCGGAAAGAAAGTACAAACAAAACTCAAGGAAAAAGCAAAACGGAGGCTTCTAAATCTGCCCATTATTCTTTCGATGGTTAGTCTGGGTATGTGGATCGTCATCACGGCTCTCGTGGTGATTTTGTTCGAGTTCTCCGAGATCGTATCTGCAAGGGCACCCCTCTTTATCTTCTTCCGGTCAGTAATGATCGGGATGGTTTCCTCCGCCCTTTCATTCTTCCTCGTGGAAAACTACTCCAGAAAGAACTTAATTCCCTGGTTCTTTCCCCAGGGAAAACTGTCTGCCGTACCAGGCACCCTTAAAATCCCCATTGGCAGAAGAATCAGGGTGTTGTATATGGCAGGGACCTCTATCCCTATGGTTATCCTGGTTGGAACGCTGTCTTTTGTCCTTTGGCGGATGGAAGAGGACAGCTTTATTACCCTCATGGAGTTCGGGAGAGAAGTTCTGATTTTCAGTGTGATTCTCTGGATGATTTTTGTCGTGATTGCCTTGAGTCTAAGTCGCCTCGTCAGAAAGTCCATTTCGAACCCTTTAGGGGAAATCTTGGACGTGGTTGGGAAAGTGAAGGGTGGTGATTTTACAAAAAGGATACGGGTTGTCTCAAACGATGAAATCGGCACCCTGGGCGACACCGGAAATGAGATGATAACAGCCTTGATAGACAGAGACAAGATACGAGATACCTTCGGGAAATACGTCACGCCTGAGATAAGGGATAAAATCCTTGCGGGCCTTATCCCTGTAAACGGAGAGAGACGGGAGGCGACCGTATTATTCTCTGATCTCCGGGCCTTCACGAGTTACGTACAGGAGAATAAGTCTGAAGAGGTGATCAAAAGCATGCGGGCCTATTTCACGGCCATGGAAACGGCTATCCATCGGTATAAAGGGCTGGTGCTCCAATATGTGGGAGATGAGGTGGAAGGCGTCTTTGGCGTTCCCATCGCTTACGAGGGGCATGCGGATCAGGCCGTTCTGGCTGCCCTTGAAATGCGGAAAAACCTGGACGCACTCAATGAGACCCGGCTCAAGGAAGGAAAAAAGCCATTCAAACACGGTATCGGTATTCATACGGGAGAGGTGCTTGCCGGCAATACAGGCAGTCACGATCGGCTCTCCTACGCCTTGATTGGCGATACAGTTAACCTGGGCTCCCGCATAGAGGACCTGACCAAAAAATTCCACTGTGATATTCTAATAAGCGAGGACACCGTAAAACATCTTACATCTTCCTTTGAAATGAAAAAGTGCCCACCCCATAAGGTAAAAGGGTATTCGAAGCCGATCACTGTTTTTCAAATTGTGAACTGAACCTCTTTAAAAGTACGGCGAAGGTGTATTATATCAAAAGTGATGGCCAGATCGAACATTCTAAAATTTATCGGAGTTGCATTTTTCTTGGGCCTCATGAACCCTGTGTCTGAGGTGGCCATGGCTCAGGAGAGTAAAGCCAAGGGTTTCCAAACATTCACCTTGCACTTTGAAAACGACGTCTTCTTCGGAACGGACTACCTGTACACTAACGGGGTGAAGTTATGCTGGACGTCACCAGACCTGGAGAACGACTTAGATGACTCCCGTCTGGGCAAATGGACCTATTCTCTAATCGGCCGGTTGCCCTTTACAAACAAACCGGGCCTTCAGCGTTCGGTATCTCTGTCCATCGGGCAGAATATGTACACCCCCGAGGATACGGAACAAAATAAATTGATTGAGAATGATCGTCCCTACGCTGGTTTGACCTATGTGAGTGCAGGATTACACGGCAAAAGCAACCTTCAGATGAACACCTGGGAGGTTTTATTAGGGATCGTAGGCCCGCACTCCTATGCCGGGGATACCCAACCATTCATAGATGGATAAATAACGATATCCCCGAGGGTTGGCGTCATCAATTAGGGGATGAGCCGGTATTCAATATCTTCTTCGAACGGAGGAGGAAGCTATGGCAATCCGGCACTGGCGGCGGGTGGGGTTAAGATATTATCCCGAACTTGGGTGCTGGGCTGGGGAATCTGTTTATAGGGGCACATGCCGGCGCCCAAATTCGATTCGGGTGGAATCTACCAAACGATTTCGGAAAGAGTCTGATCCGTCCGGGTTCCGATACCAATGCACCGCCGGATAAACTACATCCCGGTTCCTCTAAGCCCTTCCACAGGTTAGGGGTCCATGTTTTTGCCGGTGTGGATGGGGCATATGTCCTACGAAATCTGACCCTGGATGGCAACACATTCCGGGAAAGTCACAGTGTGGACAGGGAGCCCATTGTCGGCACCTTTATCGCGGGAGTGGGATTTAATGTCTACCGATTCAAGATAAGTTTCTCCCATGTTTATCAGACCAAAGCGTTTAAAACCCAAAAGGATGAAGAAGAATACGGGTCGATGACACTATCCTTTTCATTCTGATGTGGAAAGGATCGCACCCGAGCGAGGAGATATGGACATCCACGGAGCGGTCAAAAACTTCATAATCCCGCCCGG
>CAZOUN010000070.1:0-11589 GCA_964582965.1 uncultured Anaerolineales bacterium
TCTCTCCCACACCCTTTCCACCGTAAGGACCTTCCGTTGTGGGATCCTCAACGATAATTGCCTTGATCTCATCAGGTACGTGGTGAATAGAGGGCATGCGGTACCGCGATAAATAATCCGTGAATACCTGGCCTTCTTCAACAATGAACTCTTCGGTCAAGGCATGTCCGATGCCCATGATCAATCCACCTTCGACCTGTCCCTGCAATCCCAGCGGGTTAATAGCTTTACCAACATCAGTTGCGCCAACCGCCTTGGTTACGGAGACTTCTCCGGTTTCCAGGTCCACTTCCACCTCTATCGCCTGGGCGGCGAAGGAGTACGCGAAGTGCTTATCACCCGCTTCTCCCAGTGGGGTAGTTTTGGGTGATTTATAGTCATATACCAACTTCGGTTCCTGCCCCTCTTCCCTCATGATCTGGCCCACTTCCGCGAAGGTCAATTTTTGGCCATTGGCCTGGATCACACCTTTACTAAAAGTGATCTTGTCAGGAGGCTGGTTGAATTTTTCAGATAAAGTCGACAACATCGCATCTTTTAATGCCCTGGCGGCGAATTTTGCCGCATTGCCAGAGATATAGGTTTGGCGGGAGCCAGTAGTTGGACCGCCATCCGGAGTCAGATCGGTATCTGACAGATAGATCCTGACCTGATCGATTGGAAGGCTCAACTCTTCAGCTGTGACCATTTGCAAAACCGTCACCAAGCCCTGTCCTATTTCCGCAGAAGAAATTCGAGTTTCCACGATACCATCTTCCAGCAATTCGATCTCAGCTGATGCATTATCCGGTGCACCTTCGCCCAAACCAGTGTTTTTGAAAGTGACCGCAAAACCCCATGCCCTTCGTTTGCTGGGGTCACCCTCAACTTCTCGGGCCACAAAGGGGTCCTCCCCATTTGTATACGCCAACATTTCTTTCTCGGTTTTATCAATACATTCCAGCAAGCCCACACTTTCCGTCAGATGCTGGCCAGTGTTGGTGACCGAACCAGTCCTGAGAGCGTTTTTTCTTCTCAATTCCACCGGTTCTATACCCAAATCCTCCGCTACCTTGTCCATCAAGCATTCGATCGCAAATGCGGCCTGCAAAGCGCCAAACCCGCGAAATGCGCCCGATGGTGGGTTATTGGTATACATGGCAAAGCAATCGATCTTTACATTGGGAACAATATACGGACCTGTTGAATGAGTAGTTGCCCGACCCATCACCTTGGCGCCCAATGAAGCGTATGCTCCCGTATCTCCATATAGCTCTGTCTGCGCGGCTGTGAGCGTACCATCTTTCTTCAGACCCAGTTTGAGATTGATCTGAGTGGCATGGCGTTTAGGATGGACAAGCAGGCTTTCATGGCGGTCGTAAAGGATCTTGACCGGTTTCCCGGTTGCCTGCGCCAACAAGGCAGCATGGATCTGTCCCGCAATGTCCTCTTTCCCACCAAAACCACCACCAACCAGTGGACTGCGGACACGCACTTTGTCAAAAGGCAGCCCGAGAGCTATTGCAACTTGATCCCGGTCCGAATAGGGAATCTGGGATCCTACGTAGACCTCCATTTTTCCATCTGCCAGGGGTCGGGCAATACTGCATTCCGGTTCCATGAAGGCATGGTCATAAGAAGGCGTGTAATAAGTATCCTCAAAGATCACTTCAGCTTCTTCAAAACCCTTATTAATATCACCTCTATCAACTTTAATATGTTTAAGCAAATTTCCGCTTTCATGGACCAGGGGGGCGTCATCTGCCTTAGCATCCACTGCATTTGTCACCATTGGCAGGGGTTCAATTTCAAAATCGATCAGATCGAGCGCCTGATTGGCTATATCCTCTGTGTCAGCAGCCACAATCGCAATAGCATCTCCAACATAACGAGCATCTTGACCAACACCGACCAGGGCTGGCCAGTCCTGGATGATCAACCCGTGATTGACTTTTCCAGGGATATCCTCTGCAGTCAGGACCGCCTGAACACCTGGGAGCGCTTTGGCTTTGGAAATATCAAGTTTTTTCACACGTCCATGGGGAATACCAGCTCGTAATGTCACACCAAAAAGCATATCCGGGAAGCTGATATCGTCTGTGTATACGGCTTCTCCTGTGACTTTCTCTTTAGCTTCTGGACGGGGAACTACTTGACCAATTACTTCCATACCGCCGCCAAATTCAAATTCAGGATATTTAATAGCATTTCCGTTATTGATCTTGTCCGCAGCCGCATGTATTGCATTAGTGATCATTGGGTATGTACCGCAGCGGCAAAGTGTGTCATTCAAGGCGGATTCGATATCCGCGTCCGTTGGATCCGGATTCTCGTTCAACAAAGCAGTTGCGGTCATGATTTGGCCTGGTGTACAGAATCCACACTGCACCGCGCCGTGTTTAACAAAAGCTTCCTGGACAGGATGGAGTTCTTCTCCCTTAGCCAGACCCTCGATTGTCGTCACTTGCTTACCTTCGGCTTTTAATGCTGGATAATTACAAGATAAGATCGGCTCACCATCCACCAACACCGTGCAAACTCCGCATTCCGCTTCGCCGCAGCTGATCTTTGTACCAGTTAAACCCAAACGATCGCGGAGTACATCAGCCAGCATTTCGTCGGCTTCAATATCCAGTGTATGAGCTTTGTTATTGACAATGAAATTCAATGTAGTCATAGTTATTCTCCCTTCAAGGCTGATTACAGCCTGGCCCTCTCAACGGCCATATCCATTACCTTACGAAGCAGTACCGGTAAAAGTTGATGGCGATATTCTTTAGTTGCCCGATGCTTACTTGTCCTCAAGCTGACTTCTTCCGCCAGTATCTGAGCAGCTTCCTGTAAAACTGAGTCATCCCAAGTTTTTCCAGATAAATATTCCTCGGTTTTCAAAGCCCGGACTGGCTTTGGCCCAGCAGGGCCACAGGAAACCCGGACCTTTTCAAGATTTCCATCTTCGTTCAATTTCACCCAGGCCGCCATATTCAGGATCGCGATTGCCACACCCTGGGGACGCATCACCCGGTAAAAAGCAGAACCTTCTTGTGATCCTTTGGCTTTAAAACGGAAACCGACAACTATTGCACTGGTGCGATCAAAATAAACTTTTCCCGGTCCCGCAAAGATCTCAATTAGAGGCATCCAGGAGATTCCAGAATTGGAAGCGATCTGAACTTCAGTGTCCAGCGCCAGCAGTGAGATCGTACCATCTCCAGCAGGCAAGGCATGAGCGACATTGCCGCCAATAGTAGCCACATTTCTCACCTGTGGGCCGCCGATCAATCCACAGCCCTCAACAACACATTGGGCATGTTCCTGGAGGATCGGGTTCGTTATGATCTGTTTGTGAGTTACAGATGCCCCGATCTCGATGGAATCACCTGACAGGGTAATTTCACCCATTTCACTTATGCCAGAGACATCAATCATCTGCTCTACCGGGTTGTGCCGTCCTTGTTTTATATCCAATAAAAGGTCGGTTCCCCCGGACACAACAGCTATACTTCCCTTCGCCTCGGATAAATACTGGAGGGCTTCATCAATTGTTTGAGGTTTTAGATAATCTTGAAATAGTTGCATAACGTATCCTGGTATGTTTTGAATGTTTTGATATTATACTCGCCTTTCATTTCTTGCCAAATTCTTTGTTGAAGCTTGTGAATAATCTCCCATTTAAAAAGGAACAGGTTCTTTATAATTTGTAGTTTTTATTTATTTAACAAATAACTTGTACATCGTTTCTATTGAATCTGGGCCATGGCCAACAAATCCAACCGGCACTCGGGCTCCGACAGCCTCAATGTTCCGCGCTGCACCTTTCGGTCCGAACCAGCCGCATAACTCGATCAACTAGACACCATCTTCTACCAATTCCAGAGCAGCCGATTCTGCTCTTTCTAGGGAGTCAACTCCAATTATTCGTGTTGTTAAAGAATCAGACTGGATGATCGCAGTAGATTCAGATGAATAATCTGGACCGAATACTATAAAGGCAAAATCTGATAATGCCATGATTTGATTTCCTTTCCAAGAATTTTAAGTGAAGCTTCACCATCTTAATCAACTCTTTGCACACTTAGCTCTGAGTTTTAATTCTTAAGATGATATCTTCAGCAGATAGAGGTATTTTTGTAAATCGCTCCCCAATTGCATCGGTAACAGCATTGAGGATAGCAGGAGCAGTTGGAACCATAACGATTTCCGCTATACCTTTGGCTCCATATGGACCAAGTTCGCTGGGTTCTTCGAGAAAAGTCATTTCTATCATTTCCGGTACATCTGCAGCTGTTGGCAGCATGTAGGTCGAAAACCCAGTTGTTTGAACCTGACCATTCTTAATTAGTGTATCTTCATAAAGGGCATAACCAAGTCCCTGGATGATGCCCCCTTCTGTTTGGCCTTCAATACCCTGCTGGTTGATCACCTTACCCGCGTCAATGATGCTGTGCATCTTTAACACTTCTATCTGCCCGGTTAGCAAATCTACTTCTACCAATGCGATCTGGACACCCGTGGTATAGAGATGAGCAGGTATGCCGGGTATTAAGGCTTCTTTATCAGGGATATCAGCCAGGCCGATTCCTATCAGATCGCCCAAACCAGTCAGCGGCAATATTTCTTCGGTCTGTTTATTTCTAACTGTTTTTCCCTCCAGTACAAGATCCCCCGGGGAGGAATTGAGTTCTTTAAGAGCTGCTTCCAGGATCTTTTGGCGCATATCTACAGCTGCTGCTACAGCAGCCCGGCCCACAAAAGTCATTTGCCTGGCGGCGTCACAGGATCCGGCATCAGGGCCGATCGTGTCACCGAGGATCAAATTCAGATCATCAACCTGGCAGTTCAATTCATATGCCGCCATCTGCATCAAAGCAGTGGCATTGCCCTGCCCCATATCCGTGCCGCCGATCAGGATTGTATATTTACCCTTCAGATCAAGGTGGATATGGATTTCTGCTTCATCAGGCACACCTGCACCGTAGCCTATTCCCATCAAGGCAGCTGCCACTCCTATTCCACGTTTTTTATCAGGATCGGAAGTCTGGATGAGCTCTTCCCTGTTTTGAATGAGTGGACTACGCTCCGCTTCTGCCAAGGTTTCGTTAATGCTCCAGTCTCCCTGATAGGTTACTCCCAGGGCGGTCTTTTCGCCCGGTTCGACCAGGTTCATCTGGCGATATACAAATGGATCGATCCCATAGGCCTTGGCCATCTGGTCGATCTGCTGTTCAAGCGGGAAAACCACTTGTGGGGCGCCAAAACCGCGAAAAGCGCTGGCATTTGAGTTGTTGGTATAAACACAGTAAGCATCAACTTGGGTATTGGGAATCTGATACGGTCCCAGGCATTCCCCCACTGCTGTGTTGAGAACTTTGTCACCCCAGCCAGCATAAGCGCCAGTATCAGCATATAACGTTACCTGGGCTGCAGTAATCTTTCCACTTTTATCACAGGCTGTTTTATAGATCGATGTATACGGATGGCGTTTGTTTCCAGCAACCAGGCTTTCCTCCCGGCTGTAGTAAATCCGACTGGGGTGTTTAGTCAAATGCGTCACCAGCGCCAGGTAAACCTGGACATCAATGTCATCTTTGCCGCCAAAGGCTCCTCCCACAAAAGGAGAAATCACACGTAGATCTTCAGTGTCGATTCCCAGGATCGGTGCAATGATCTCCCGGTCCCAATGCGGATGCTGGCCACCAAAACGGACTGTTAAACGCCCTGCTTCATCATAATAAGCTGTGCCCCCTTCTGTCTCCAGGAAAGCATGCTCCTGCCGTCCAGTCTGATATTCAAACTCAAAGATCTGGTCAGCTTCCAGGAAGGCTTTTTCCACATCCCCTTGCCCCAGATGAATCTCAGAAACCAGATTGCCGTCCGGGTGGAGCTGGACTGATCCAGAACTAAGTGATTCCCGAGTATCTGATACCACAGAAAGAAGGTCAAATTCAGCCTTAATCAGCTTGCAGGCAGTCCGGGCTTGATCTTTGGTTTCTGCCGCCACAATGGCAATAGGATCTCCCTGCCGTCGCACGATGTCTTTGCAGAGAATGGGCATATCCGGGATCATCAAACCAGTCATTAGCTCCCCGGGCACATCATCTGCAGTTAACACACAGACAACTCCAGGTGCTTTTTCAGCTGCGCTGGTGTCCAAAGAAAGGATCCAGGCATGCGGATGGGGAGAACGATAAAGAGCCAACTCCAGCATATTCTCGAGATACAGATCGGACGGATAAATCTGCCGACCTAAAACTTTATCAAGAGCATCCACCCTTACGATTGGATCTCCGATTAATGGATGTTTGTCTCGTTTCAAATTTTTATCCTTCTTTTATTTATTGGCCCAAACATCATTCCCGTGCGTATGGTATCCCCAAGGAGGCCGGGGATATCGATCTCGCTCTTGTGCTCATCATCGCCAAAATTGCTGCCACATAAGGTAAAGCCAACATAATTTGGAAAGGCAGGTTCACTCCCAAACCCTGGGCTTGAAGCTGGAAGGCATCAAGGAACGCAAAGATCAAGGCAGCTACCATGACTCTCCATGGGATCCAGTTCCCTGCTATTACCAGCACTATCGCCAACCACCCCCGACCTGCCGTTATTTCTGTTACAAATAAAGCTGTTGAACCTAAAGGAAGAAAAGCGCCTCCAAGCCCCGCCATCATACCTCCAAAAAAAACTGCTGCATATTGGTATGTTCGCACTCTGATCCCCTTAGTATCTACCGCTCTAGGATTTTCACCAATTCCCCTTAAGGCCAGACCGTATTTTGTCCGGTAAAGGAAAAACCAAATTATGGGGACCATAATGAACGCTACATATGTGAGTAATCGTTGGGAAAATAAGATCTCTCCCAGGTAGGGTATATCGCTCAAGAATGGTATCTTTAGCGGAGGAAATATATCCACAGTTGGTGTTCCGGATACAACAGTGGGGTCAACAGTTGCCCGATACCAATAAAAAGTTAGACCAGAAGCTAATAAATTCATGCCCAGGCCGATCACTGTTTGATTGAGGCGCAAGGTAACACCCATGAACGCCATAATCAAACTTAGCCCTCCACCTGCCAGCATTCCCCCCAGGATTCCTATCCATAAAGAACCTGTTTCATAAGTAAAATAAAATCCTGCAAAGGCTCCTGTCAGCATCATGCCTTCCACACCCATATTCAGAACACCAGCCTTTTCGGCCACTAATTCACCCAGAGCTGCAAATAACACAGGTGTGGCTATACGAATTGTTGACGCTAAAACGCTGATGATTATTACCGGCTGAAAAAAATCAATCCACATCTTGCACTCTCCGGATAGAATAACGAGTCAGCACTGAGGCACTTAAAACAAACATAAGGATAATGGCCTGCATTGCATACACAATCGAGATTGGCACACCAGTCTGCACCTGCATGGCAAATGAACCATTTAACATACCTCCAAATAAAAGACCAGATATGATAACTCCTAAGGGATGTAAGTTTGCCAACATCGCTACGATAATCCCCGTAAAACCAAAATTTATGGATAATTCAGGTCTGAGTCGATGAGTAAGACCTGTCAGCTCTATCGCTCCACCCAGGGCAGCAATTCCGCCGCTCAGGAATAGAACCCAGACCAGGGTTTTGGCAGGATCAATCCCTTTAAATCGAGCGGCTATCGGATTCAGGCCCAAAGCCCTCAACTCAAAACCCTGGGGGGTTTTTTCAACCAGCACAAAGGTCAAAACAGCAGTGAAAACTGCCAAAATGATTCCTGCATGAAGTCGATACTTGGCAATTAGCATCGGGAAAAAACTCGCCTCCGGTATAAATGGGGAGAGGGGATAAAATGTACCTGGATCGCGCCAGGCAGTGAATAATAATAGCGATAACAAGAACTGAAGGATATAGTTCATCATCACTGTTGATACGATCACATCCACATTAAAACGATTTTTTATGAAAGCAGATATCCCGGCAACTAAACCCCCAGCGAGAAATGCGAATAAAAGGATCAGGATGAGCAGAATTAATCGTGGCACACCCTCAAAGAGAGTAATTGCCAAATATGCCCCCATAGCTCCTGCCAGGAATTGGCCCTCGCCACCAATATTCCATATCTCTGCCTTAAAAGCTACAGCAGCTGCCAATCCAGTAAACATTAAGGGTGTAGACTTAATTAACGTTGCATATACAGCCTTGAGATCCCCGAATCCCCCCAGAAATAGGGCAATATAAGCCTCTTTAACACTGGCTCCCCAGCTCGATATCATCAAGCCGCTGACTGCCAGGGCAGCAATAACCGCTATAATTACCGAGATGATTTTAATATAGCTGTTCTCATTTTCTCGGCGTTCAATTCTCAATCCGAGTGCTTTAATTTGCATATTTTCTCCTAACAGCCAGCCATTAATAGGCCAATATCATCAAGGTGCACGTCTGCCGTATCCATCAACCCTGTGATCTCACCCTGATACATCACTGCAATTCTGTCCGCCAGTAAAAAGAGTTCATCCAGCTCTTCTGTAATCAATAGGATCGCCATCCCCCTACCACGCATGATCAGGAGCTGCTCATGAACGTATTCCACAACTCCAACATCCAACCCACGGGTCGGTTGGGCGGCCAGGAGAACTGCAGGATCATTTTTCAATTCTCGGGCAAGAATAAGTTTCTGTTGGTTTCCTCCAGATAGATTTTTAGTCAGGTGGTTTATAGATGGTGTAATAACGTCATAATCCTCAACACACCTCAAAGCATATTCCCGAATAGCTTTTTTATTCAGCAGGGGTCCATTCCGGAAACTATTTGAACGCTGTAAACCAAGGTAAAGGTTTTCTAAAACTTGAAAACCAGGTACCAATCCAGCTCGAAGGCGATCCTCGGGTATATGGCCAACTCCACGTTCCATGATTGCATTGGGACGGAAATTTTCCACGTTTTCCCCATTTAAAATTACCTCACCATGCGAAGCCTTACGCACGCCAACCAGAGCCTCAAATAATTCTTTCTGACCATTACCTGCTACTCCTGCCAAGCCGAGGATTTCACCTTCCCTTAATGAAAAGGATAATCCTTTAACTGCATCCTGGCCTCGATCGTCCTTAGTCCAAAAATCTTTGACCGTAAAGATCTCTTTGCCAGCAGGTTTATCATCCTTCTCGACCCGGAATAAGACCTCTCTGCCAACCATCATTTTGGCAAGCTCACGCTGACTTGTATCAGATGTATTCACTGTTGCCACTTTCTTCCCCTTGCGAAGAACAGTCACCCTGTCTGATACAGCCATAACCTCTTTAAGTTTATGGGTGATAAATATGATTGAGAGACCATCTTCTTTCATCACTTCCAATACTGCAAATAATTTGTCCATTTCCTGGGGAGTAAGGACAGCCGTGGGCTCATCCAGGATCAGCAGATCAACACCAACAAACAGTGCTTTTAGAATTTCAACCCATTGTTGTTCCCCGACACATAACTGCCAAATTTTAGCATCAAGATCGAGATCCAGACCATACTGTTCACATAGGGTCCGAATGTTTTCCCTTGCTTCCCGCATATTGATGATCGCACTTAACCCATCAGTCCCCAAGACAATATTTTCAACAGCTGTGAATGGATCGACCAGCTGGAAATGCTGGTGAACCATACCAATTCTGTTTTTGATAGCGTCCCGAGGTGTCAAGAGATTTATTTTTTTCCCACGCAGGAAAATATCTCCCTCTTCGTATTGGTAAAATCCAAAGAGGCATTCTGCCAATGTACTCTTTCCAGCACCATTCTCACCCAACAAAGCATGAATTTCCCCTTTGCGAATATCCATAGTAATCTGATCATTCGCTAGTACACCTGGAAACCGTTTGGTGAGATTTCGTATCTCGAGCAGATTTTCTACATTCTTAGTATCTTCCATCGAATAATCTTCCCTTCTAAAAAACCTGGGTAACTCTCTGAACAATTTTCCTGGCTTGAAGGTGTTATTCCAAGCCAGGAATAGAGGAGACTACAATTATTTAACTACTCAGATTCGGGCACAGAGATATCAAAGTCCACGACAAAATCACCCGAAACGATTTCCGCTTGTTTGGCTTTTGCTGCGGCGAGCACATCATCAGGAAGAAGATCTTCATACAGGAGTAGTCCGCCAGCCCCATTGGACATCATATTGTAGACTGGATCAGGATTATCATAAGCATTCCCGGTGGTAGCAAAATCGTACCAAGCGTCAAGCAGGTATTCTGATGATGAATCCCAGGACAAAATTGACCCGGCGACAATCACATCAGGGGCCATGTCAGATTGATCTGCATAGTTACCAAAACCGAAGATTCCGGCTTCATCCATAGCTTCAAATGCACCGAAAATCGTTGGGTAAATAAAATCTGCCCCAGCGGCAATTTGGGCTACTGCAGATTCTTTGGCTTTATCAGGATCCCACCAGCTGTTGATAAAGGTAATTTTCGTGACAACATCCGGGTTAACAGATTTAGCGCCAGCGATATATGCATTAACCTCAGAGTTGACATCTTCACTGGGGAAGCTGCCAACCATACCAATTACATTGGTTTCTGTCATCATGCCAGCAATCATACCCATGATGTATGTTGGTTCATGAACCAAACCCCAAACATGAACTGAGTTTTTACCAAGTGTAGTGCCGCCGCCTCCAGAGTGGGCAAACAACACATCAGGATATTGATCCATGATCTGAACGATGTAGTCGGAATCAGATCCGGTCAGGGACCAGACAATATCATATTCCGCATCTGCATATTCGCTCATCACTCGCAGGGAGTCTTCGCCCCAAATATTCTCAGTGTAATCGATCTGGACTTCAACACCATAGGCATTGTCCTGGAGATTATACAGGCTGTCCATCGAGGTGCTGTACCAGGGTTCTTCCAACGTACCAGCTACGACAACGCCGATCTTTACCAGTGTTGGCGCTTCCATAGTCTCTTCTTCGGTCTCTTCAGCTACTGCTTCTTCTTCGGCAGGAGCTTCAGCGACGGGTTCTTCAGCTGCCGGTTCTTCAACAACAGGCGCAGCTGCGCCGCCACAGGCACTTAGCATCATGGAGAGTACAAGTATTGAAGCAATCACAAGAAATATTCTATTTCTTTTCATTTCCATTCTCCTAAATAAGATTGGCAATTTCTCTCTTCCTTATTCATTTTTTATACTTTTACCTCCTTAATAAATCACTTTCCTTTATTTAATTCAACTGATAAAACATTAATGAACTAAGAAATATTCAATCCAAACTTTTGATTGAGTTCTTCAATAACATCGAGATACATTTGGTTCCATTCCGGTGTGGGATCAAGTGTTTCCATATCATGCAGTTCCTGGAAGGGTTTTCCAATTAATGCATCTTCCTGCGTATCTTTGTAGCGTTCCACCATCCATGCTACAATCGGTGCAGCTTCACTTCTGGTCATGCCTTCCACAGTATGGGCAAGTTTTGCTACGAATAAGACTTCGAGGGGTGATGCATGGCCGGTCGCGGTACCACGGGCAGATTGAGATGCATCGATATATGAACATCCCGCCACGGTGCTGGCAACGGCCAATGCTCCAGTTTCATAAAAGATCTCCTTGGTACCAGGTCCAGAAGTTGGCCGAATAAAGGG
>CAZOUN010000070.1:11689-14515 GCA_964582965.1 uncultured Anaerolineales bacterium
ATGAGATGGTGGTAGGCGGTTTTTTGTTCACTGATGAAGTTGATCTTGTGGCAATCAGTGGGCCTATAGCCACCATAGGTTGAAGCAGCCAGTTCACCAACTTCAGTGGTAGCGATTTCCACACAGCCCATTGCCAAACCGGGACGGCCTACCCTATCCAGAATCTCAAAGGCTAATTCCTTTTCCTGCCAGGCAGCAATTGATTCCCAGGGTGAACCAGCCCGGATCATTCTCCCCCGAGTGGACAGTAAGGTGCCCATATTAAAGATCTCGATCAACGGTTCCCGGGCATAGGCTTCATGGAAAGGGATAAACAAATCTTCGGTGATCGGAATACCAAATGGACCGCCATAGATCACCACATGGCTGTCTTCTTCCGGTGTCCGGTGAATCACTGTAGCAGTATCATCCCCAGCTCCGACAGTTACCTGATCCGGCATGGTCGAGAGGATCTGTTCCAGCTCTTCCCGGGTCCACTGCATATGCCGCTTGGTGTCGATACAGTAGACACCCGTTTTTACCGCTAACTCCATTCCGGCTTCATACAAACGATCAGCCAGTCCATCATCATTCGTGACATAAGGATCGTCCTTATTGAGCTGAATATCATATTTTTTTAGTGTATCCCGGAAATTTTTTCCGATGATATCTGCGTCCCAGACTTTCTCATCCACAATGGGACCATTCTCTGCTTTATCCAGAGCAGTTAACAATACCTCATAATCCATTCCGTTTTTCATTTTATTGCCCTCTTTCACAATTACTGCATGATTTTTTGACATAACGCTACTGCTTCAGCAGCAGAATGGCCATAACCATTGGCTCCCATCTCATCAGAAAATTCGGGGGTTGCAGCAGCGCCACCCATGATCACCGCATATTTATCACGGGTTCCTTTGCTGTCCAAATAATCGAAGACATCTTTCATATAGGGCAAACAGGTAGTCAGGAGAGAAGACATACCAATAATGTCAACCCCCTCGCTCGCTGCTCGCTCCACGATCTCGGAGGGTGAAACATTGGTACCCAGATCCACGACCTCAAAGCCATTTACTTTCAGCATCAAAACCACCATGTTTTTGCCAATATCATGTAGATCACCCTGCACAGTCGCCATCAAGACCTTTCCGGTTGAGATAATGCCTTCAGATTGGCTATTTTCCACTGCGGGGGTAATCACCTGGTCATTAACCTCTTGCACAACTTCCGCGGCAGTCACCATTTCCGGCAAGAAGATATCCAGGGTCTCGAATCGTTTGCCGACCTCTGCTAGTGAGGGAGAGATGCAGGCTTCAAAGAACTTCGTTGGAATTGTTCCGCCGTCCAAAGTCTCTTTGGCCAAAGTTATGGCTTTGTCTGTATCTCCCGCCAATAATATTTCCAGAAAATCCTGCTGTACTTTTTCTAGGTTGGTCAATTTTTCTCCTTAACAATTCCTACTAAAGTTTTAATCCGAATTCATCTTCAAATTCCTGGCAAACTTCATCATAGATCCCTTGCCATTCAGGCAGTGGAACAACTTTGTCCACATCATAAAGTTGGTCAAAGGGTTTGCCGATTGGTTTTTCGTCTGCTGTCATACCACCCTTATATTTTTCCGTCAGGGCTTTTACAATCGGGGCTGCTTCCTCCCGGGTGAGTTTCTCCGCCGCATGGGTCACCTGGGCAGTAAAACGCGCTTCCAAGCCAGTGCAGTGAGCTTGCTGCACACCCACAGCGGACTGGACACCTTCCATTAGCGCAATACCTGATGTCACACCCACAAGCGCTAAAGCGCCAGCCTCATAAAGGACATTCTTTGTACCCGGCCCACCCACCGTTCGGGCGAATGCCGTGGTCATCAGATCAGTATTGCGGTTCAAACCCTGCAGCGCGACGCCGATGCCCGGCAGCATGGCCGGGAAAGTGTCACAGCTTAAATTGGCATGAGTCGGACCTGGGTTGACGGTGCAGCCAAAGTAGGTTGCCTGCAGTAGGATTAAACTAGCTACCAGGGCCACGGCCATACCATCCGCCCCACCTGGATATCCGCCGTATATATTATTGGCAAAAGTATGAATGTGTGAACCGGTCCGGGCGAAATGGGCCACTTTAATGAGCTGATCGTAATTGGTCTTTAACTCACTGACCAGAGCAGCGTGATGCCAGTCGCTGGGCCGGAATCCACCAATAGAATTGGATGAGATCTCACCAATATGAGTAGGAGAGTTCTCGGCGCAGCCGATAGCCATGCCGGGTCTTCCAGCACGATTGACTACTTCAAAAGATAGATCCACTTCCTGCCAGCAGGCAACTGATTCCCAGGGAGAACCAGCCCGGATCGGGCGGCCGTAAGTGGAAATCAGGGAGCAGTTATCAATGAAATCTAACAAAGGTTCCTGGGCATAGCTTAACATTATCGGCACAAAAAGATTTTCCGGCACAGGAATACCGTACGCACCGCCGCAAACCGCCACCCGGCTGTCTTCATCTGGCCGGCGGGCCTGGATGTGCGCCAGGTCATCCCCCTCTCCCATGATCACCGAGGATGGTGAAGTGGCAATCACCTCATCCAGCTCAGCTTTGGTCCAGACCATGCGGCGTTTGGTAGATGTACAGTAAACGCCGGTATTTAATGCCAGCTCATAGCCGGCCTGGTAGACCCGGTCTGCCAGGTCATCGTCCGTGGTTAGAAAGACATCCTTATCCCATTTGACATCGTATTTTTTGATCAAAGCCTGGATGGGTTTCTGGATGTACTCAACATCAAACTCCCGCTCCTCCACAATAGGACCGGTTTCTGCTTTGTCTAAAACGCTATGTAATCTACCCCGTGTTCTCATTTCC
>CAZOUN010000071.1:0-14431 GCA_964582965.1 uncultured Anaerolineales bacterium
TAGGAATAATTGTGACCATAGCCGGGATCATCATCGTGCTAAGCAGGATCCCGAAAATCAGATCCCTTCCCGGAAATTTGATGCGGGCAAAACCGTAAGCAGCCAGGACACTGATGGTAATGCTGCCTGTCAAAGAGATTGCAGTGATCCGGATACTGTTCCAAAAATATGTCGGGAAATTCCCCCTTCTCCAAGCTTCACCATAGTTCTCAAAATGGAGCTCTGATGGGAAAAAAGAACTACCCAGCGCTTCTCCAATAGTTTTTAAGGAGGTGGAGATCATATAAACAAACGGAACTATTGATACAATCGCTCCAATAATCAATAGCGTGTAAGTTAAGATTGTTAATACTCTTGAGCGTTTCAGTATCATATTTCGAATCCCGCTATACTATAAATAAAACACTTTGGATCCCTGGAATTTGTTGTTGATAATTGTCAATCCCAGGATAATTGCGAATAGAACAAAAGCCAAGGCTGAAGCATAACCGTACCGAAGTTTCTCGAAGAATTCGAGGAATATTGCTACGCTGAATGTGTCAGTAGTGCCCAGCGTCAATCCTTCCCTAAAGACCCACAAAGTCGCAAATGCTTTAAAGGTCCCAATAATGGCAACCAGCGACAGGAAATAGGTCGTAGGTGATAAAAGCGGGAAGGTGATATAGCGAAAGACCTCCCACTTGCTGGCACCGTCTATTGCAGCTGCGTCATTCAACTCAGTGGGGATATTGCCCAACCCCGCCAGGTAGATAACAATATCGTACCCTACATAGGTCCAGACCGCGTGAATCATAACGACCACAAGAGCCAAGCTGGGACCTACAGCCCAGGCTGGAATACTCAGACCTAATGATTCGGCTATGATCAAATTAACGCCCTTAGATTCCTGCAGCCAGGCCAGGGCATTCCCTCCCAATCCTCGCAACACGAGATTAATTGGTGAGGTATCGCGGTTAGCGAATAATTGCCGGAAAATGGCTGCGCTTGCAATGAAGGGTGTCACATATGGCAGGAAAAAAACCATCCTGAAGAGTTCCGATCCCCGAAGTTTTTGGAATAACAGGATTGCCAGAAATAGTGATAGTGTAAGCTGGAGTGGTACTGTTCCAATTGAGTAGAAAATGGTTACTTTCAATCCGTCCCAAAGTGTTTTATTACCAGAGGAAATCAGGAGGGGAATCTCTCCAACCAACAGCCAGCCGCCAGTCAATAATGTGAACGCCCCAAAAATCCGGAGCCAAAATTTCCAACTTCGGTCTGCCTTGGACGCTCCAGTCCATAACATCCAACCCGCTGCAAAGAGGACAATACCAGCTGATATCGTAATCACTTGGGGCCAAATCCCAGGATCAGTATTGGTCTCCAGGGCGATCGAATATGCTTCGACAATCTGTTGATAAGTAAAATACAGCAATCCCAATCCTGCTCCCAGGGCGATCCAGGTCAGTGTGAACTGGCTCTGGAAATAAGTTCCTTGTGGTTTTTTGTAGAGGATCAGGGACAGAATGCCAATTACGATTGCTGCAATCAGAACAACCGTGAAATAATACCAGGCGTAATAAACAGCAGGGGCGTAAAAAGCCTCTCGAATGTACTGCAAGAACAATTCTCGAGTCTTTTCTACGCCAAGCAGTTTTTTGGCGATATCCAGAAATTCGGGCAGCTGATACCAAAAATAACGCAAAAAATAATAGGCTGCCCAAGCATATATTAATCCGGAAATCGCTAGCAACCATGGCCGCTGTTCTGTTTCCCGGGCAGTCTGAATAATCTTTTTGAGCAGGATATATACACCGACCAACGCACCGATTCCGAGGAAAAACGCGGCCACATACGCCAGGTTACCTACCGCGCGGACGTAGTTGGCCAAACCAACAAAATCCGTCCGAATAATACGCCATTTATGGAGGCTGACAAAGAGCGCAAAGGCTACTGGAAAGATGCCGAAAGTGAAGATCAGAATTAACGCTGGAGTGACAAATAAATACCCAGTAAGCGACTCTCGAAAGTGCCGCAATCTACGAGGTGTAAAATATTGCAGGAACTTTTCTTTTACTGCTGCTGGCCAACTCATCAACACATGCTCCTGGTAGGATAGAAGTGTTTAATAGTCGAGTTTTCTAATACTTATTATAATATCAGAAATATAATTCTAACTTAATAAATGGACTCTTTAATGGTATCTTTGGCACTATTTTTTAGTTTTGAAACCAAATGCCATTCCAACTCCAACGGGATATAATTTGAGTTATTAGCCAATCCGACTCAAAATAGGACATTAGTATTGAATACCAAATCCGCAACACCCACAAAATCTATCCAGCAAATACTGGAAAATGGAAATTTTATAGCTCCAGAATATAATAACCAGTCCATACTGAATATCCCCGCCAGCGCAGCATACCTGATGGATATCCCTGGTTTTAAACACAACCCGGTGGATCAATCCTTGTTAGATCCCATCCGGGATGGTGTAAAGAATGTCATCCTGATCTTGATGGACGCCCTGGCCTTTCACCGGCTTGAGAAGTGGCTCGCAGAAGATGAGAATCTGGTCTGGCACAAGCTGCTGCAGACTGGGTTCCTCACTCCTGTAACCTCGATTTGCCCCAGCACAACTTGCGCCGCAATTACATCTTATTGGACAGATAGTCCAGCCGCGGAACATGGGATTATGGGGTACGAAATGTGGTTGAAAGAGTTCGGTATCACAGCCAACATGATCTCTCATAAACCCATCACCTACCGCCAGCCCGGTGGTGATCTAACCCTGGCGGGATTTGACCCAGAAAATTACCTTACCGTAGAATCAAACACAAAACAGTTCCTTGAACAGGGAGTGGAAGTCCACGCATTTCAGCATTTTGCGATCATCAATTCAGGACTGTCCCGCATGTTCATGCAAAAGGCTGATCGGCATCCCATCAGTTCAGCCCCGGATATGTGGATCAGCATTCGTGAGCTGCTGGAATCAAAGAAGGATACATCAAAATATATTTGGACTTACTGGGACCGACTGGACGGGATCTCCCATTTGCACGGACCGGACAGCGAACGGGCGAAAGCGGAATTCATGGATTTCAGCCGCAGTTTTGAGACCTATTTCCTAGACAGGTTAGACCCAAACCTCAAGAAAGATACCGTAGTCATGCTGGCAGCAGATCACGGCCAGATCACGACCGATAACACAGAAGACCATTACGACTTAAACAACCACCCGAATTTTATCGATATGCTGCATTTGACCCCTACTGGCGAGAACCGATTGGCTTATTTGCATATCAAACCCGGGAAAGTTAAAACAGTCAAGGATTATATCAATAACACCTGGCCAGATCAGTTTGTCATGATCGATCCAGAAGAAGCTGTAACAAGTGGTTTATTTGGTACAGGAACCCCCCACCCCGATATATACAACCGTTTGGGCGATCTGATTGTGGCAGCAAAGGGAAACGCTTTCTGGTGGTGGGCCAATAAACCCAATCCACTGATCGGCCGCCACGGCGGTCTGTCATCTGAAGAGATGCTGGTGCCGTTCTTGGCGGGAAGGATTTAAATAAGACCGGGGACGGGATTTCATATCCCGGCTCGGTCTCATTATTCCAGTCTCATTATTCCAGTCTCTTTATCCCGGTCTCTTTTTCCCGGTCATTTTTTCCCTTCCCCCTACTCCACCACATACCCAGACTGGATCCAGTTTTTCATACCCCGGTCGATACTGTGGACCCGATCAAAACCGGCATTCTCCAGCAAATAGACCGCCTGAAGGCTGCGGTTGCCGGAGTTACAGTAAACCAGAATGGTTTCGTTCTGGGGTAATTCCCCATAACGAGCTCCCAATTGGTCGAGGGGGATCAAGGTAGCACCCGGCAAATGGCTATCCTGGTATTCCTCGGCAGTACGCACATCAAGCACAAAAACGTCATCCTGGTAAAGCTGGTAGGACTCAGAAGCGCTGATGATCAATGTCCCGGTTGCTGGTTTGGTGGTGCAGGCAGCCAGGCTTGCTCCCAACAGGATAGAGAGAATCAGAATGTAGAAAATACTTGTTCGGATGTTTTTTATATTTCTGGTTTTAATTTGCTTCATTCTATTTAATCTCATTTTGTGAATTCCCAATATATTTATATATACAAATCCCGCCTGGAATAAGCCAGGTAAGCACTCACCATAGAAACAACGACGATAACCAGGGACAGCCAGATATAAAACGGTTCAATCCTGGATTCGTGCAATAATACCGCTGGATCAAAATATTTAAACGGTGTAAAGTATTTCAAATTTTCGAAATCTTCATTTAGCCCGGCAATTATCGAGATAAAATATGTTCCCAGCAGAATAGAGATCGCTATCGAACCAGATCGTTTGTGATTTTTGATCGCCGCACCCAACAGGATACCTACAGCCAGGAAGATAAGCTGCATAAAAAAGATCGCCAACATACCAAGGGCAACGAATTCGTAAAATTCCGGATCGGGATCATATCGGGCAGTGTTCACAAGCGTTAAGCCCCAGGTAAATAATGCCAGGAGAATCGAATTAGTAACCACAACTGCAGTTTTGGCAGTGATCAAGGTACTCCTGCGGACCGGCAAAGTGAGGGCAAATTCAACGGTTTTATCTCTCTCTTCCTTCGCGATGATATCACTTCCCCACATCACAGCTGCAATGGAAAGGATCAGACCGATGAAAACAAACATCACTCCAAAAAAACCTTCAACCGTGGTCAAGTTAAAGGCATTCATGCTGAAAGCATCCAGCATGGCATCCGGCAATCCATCCATCACAGCCAAAAGTTCGGGGTTATCAGCATAACCCGAGAATTTTGCAAAACCAACCGTAAGGAAAAAAAAGGTGATTCCACAGTAGATCAGCAAAGATTTAAAATTCGCTTTCAGTTCTCTAAAATAGATTCTCATCTTGGTTCTCCGAATAATCCCTAAACCGCCGAGTGAATATTTCGTTTTGAATACAGGATATAGCTGGCTGGAATGGCGATCAGGATCACAACTACACTGATCATCACCAGGGGTGTGTCATACGCACCATTAGTGAGAATGGCATTAGGCTCAAAATGTTTAAATGGAGAGATCAAATCGATTGTATCATCCCCCAACATACCGCCAAATGCGCTGACAACATACATACCAAAAGCAAGAGCCATAGATAGCGGTGTCACAGATCGAACTCTTTTCATCAGCAGAGAGATCAGCATACCAACTGTCAGAAAAAATAACTGGAAGATCACAATGCTTGATAGAAGGATCACCAGCGGTCTGTTCTCGATAGGTGGGCCCTCATTCAGATAGTTGATCACAGCAAAACTGCTCACCCACACAGAAAGATTGGTCACAGTAAGGGCAGCCAAAGCTGCCAACAATTTTGTTGTCATGATCAAACCGCGGCCTACCGGTTTTGCCATCAAGAAGTCAGCGGTGAACTCCCGCTCTTCGATTGATACCAGCGAGATCCCGTAATTCGACGCCTGGATAGCCAGGCAGATCTGGCAGAAAAGGAACACCAATCCAAACATGCCCAGGATCGATGTGAAATTCATTTCACTCATACCAAAGGCAATCAACAATTCTTCAGGAAAACTTTCCAGCAAATCACCTATTTGGGTAAGATCATCGGCGATGCTGTAAAATGCTGCCAAATAAACCAGGATGATCATGAAAATCGAAAACGACCAGATCCCCACAGATTTTATGTATGATTTAAATTCATGGATGAATATATTCATTTTCGAATCCTACTCATAATAGTGAAGGAATATCTCTTCCAGGGTGGGTTCTTCAATGATCAGATCAGAAAGCTGCATCCCGCTGATCACCTTTGTGACCTGATTGATATTGCCCCGGTACAAGAAACTCAGCACCCCATTTTCACGCTGGATGTTGCTAATGCCATCAAATGAGAAAGCTTTCTCATCAAGTTTCTCAGCTGTAATGCGGATTTTCTTGTAATTATCGTGCTGCAGGCTCTTGATATCCTGGATATTGATAATGCTGCCTTCTTTGATGATCGCGACCCGGCTGCACAGACGCTGTACTTCACCCAGGATGTGGGATGAAAAAAATACTGTCGCACCGCGTTGGTGTTCTTCCCGGATCAGGTTGAAAAAATTCTGCTGCATCAATGGATCTAAACCCGCTGTCGGCTCATCAAGCACGATCAGTTTGGGCGAGTGCAGGAGTCCCTGAACAATGCCTACCTTCTTTTTATTGCCATAGGACAGATCGTCAATGCGGCGCTTGAGATCCAGTTCCATTAGGTCTGATAGCTCGTAGAGGCGTTTCGTGCAGTCTTTTTTGTAAAAACTGGCCGAATATTTCAGTAGATCCAGCACCTTCATACCCTCGTAATAGAAGACTTCAGAAGGCAGATAGCCGATATCCTGCCGGATCTCGGGACCGTATTTAATGCAGTCCTTACCAAAGATCTTGGCTTCACCGCTGGTGGGATAAATGAGGGACAAAAAAAGGCGAATTGTAGTAGATTTCCCCGCCCCGTTAGGGCCAATAAAACCAAAGATCTCACCTTCATCAACATTAAATGAGACATCTACGATGCCCCTGGCCTTGCCGTAGTAC
Source organism: uncultured Anaerolineales bacterium (assembly GCA_964582965.1). Classification (GTDB taxonomy): domain Bacteria; phylum Chloroflexota; class Anaerolineae; order Anaerolineales; family UBA11858; genus B10-G9. The sequence continues at coordinate 6,594 of CAZOUN010000071.1, forward strand.
TTGGTAAGGTTATTGACTTCAATAATGCTCACTGGTGGCTCCTTCGCTTGCAGTTTTCCCTTAGGATTATTTAAATAGGGTGTAATTATACCAATTCCAGACTGAAAAGATATAAGGAGAAGGTTACGTTCTGAGCTAATGAAAGAGGGCTGACATCAGTCAGCCCTCTTGTTTTTGATATGATTACTTAGAATAGGGGAAAATAGTGTATATTCTAATTTCCAGATTTCTTTATACTTTTTTCATTGTAAATTATTTTTTAGGCCTGCCATTAAATAAACTATCCCGACCAGATTTTGATCGGGATAGTATTTTTCGAAATGGCTAACAATCAGGGACAAACACATATTGGCACTGTTGCCGTACCTTCGCTCATCTTTCCCCCGGCTGCTGAGCACTCAGGATCTTTGAGATCCATAGTGCAAACAAGTCCTGGATCACCAGGATCATCACCAGCTTTGGGTTCCGGAATCGAAAGCAGGGGCTGAAGATAAACCGGATCCTCACATTCATTCAGGTAGAGTTTGAAGTCAAGCGCCATACCTGGAACATTACTAGGTATCTTGAACAAGCAGTACAGCCGGTCCGGGAATCCCTGCAGTCCGCACTTAAGTGACTCGTTATCTCCTAATTGGGCCCTGTATTCATACAACGGAGAACCATTCATGGCCTCCGGATTTAAGCCAGGGATCTCGTAATCAGCTCTCAGGACCACAGGCAAGGTCATGGTTTCTCCAGGCAGACCCAGGGTCAGGAGAGAGACCTCCATGCCGGCAAAGGGATCACAATCAAATGAATCCTCTGGCGGAGTACCAGGCAATGATGGTGGCAGAGGCGGGGGCAATGGTGGATCACTGGGATCATATTCATAAGCACCCGGTTCGCAAGCAGTCCCCTGGTAACGGAGGACACCACGCTGGTCATCAGGCAAAGCGCAGTTCGACAGGAGGTCAATTAAAGGACTATCTGAAAGAAGGGCATGGGTGCTTGTAGAACCGCCGTTATTGGTAAATGGGCCAATCTTGGGATTTAGTTCTGTCATTGGAGCGGCGCACTGTCCATCCGAGTCTACCGTCTCTGTCATTAAGTAATTGTTATTTGAATACGTTGTATTATTAGCAAGCTGACAATCAATACTTGTATTTTGAGTGATCAGGGAATAAGTAATATGTACATAACCTCCAGCGTTAATGGCCCCACCACCCCATCTGTGATTGTATTCGCCCCCGGAAGTTTCAGTGGCTACATTATAAGCAAAGGTCGAGTGTATGATATCAAGTTTTGGCTGTGATATGATCTCGCCGCGGGCAAAGATACCACCTCCCTTTGAGGAAATATTTCCAGAAAAAGTGCTGTTTTGGATTTGCATATCTCCTTCTTCTAGGCGGATCCCGCCTCCCGCAAAGTCAGCGGCATTATTATGGAAGGAACTCTTTAGAATGACAACCGATCCTAGATGGTGGGCGTAGATCCCGCCGCCAGCTTGACTGGCTTGATTGACGCCAAAGGTGGAATTCGAGATAGTTGTATGAAAGGTCAAATAATCTGGAGAAACCCAAGTATAGGTCCCTGGAGTGGATTCCTGCAGGGGATACCCAATCAGCAAGCCTCCACCGATCCTGGCATCATTAGCTAAAAAATTTACACCGGATATATCAGTCTTATCATGGATGATCATTCCTCCCCCTGAGTCAGCAGCAGTATTGGCGAAAAACATCGTTCCCTCAACTGAAATATCTCCCATCACGTGGCAAACAGCACCACCATGTGTCAATAAAGCTTCATTACCTTTGAACTCACTGTCAGTAATACGAGAAAGTGAATAGATACGTTGAGCAGTCTCTAGATCACCAGCTTCCACATCCAATGTAGGGCTGCCTCCAGTTCGGATTGCCCCGCAACTGGACCCAGTATTGGAATCAAAGAAGCTTTCATCCAAACTGAGATCAGAGTTCTCCGAGAAAATCGCCCCGCCAATTTCAGAAGCGGTGTTGTTCCAAAACTCCGAGAATCTACTAATATATGTACTTATACCCCCCTCCCCCAGACGTTTTGTGTAAACAGCACCTCCGAAGGCGGAATTATTGTATCTAAATACATTTGTAGTTCCTTCCAAGTCAGACCCTCTGGCAAATATCGCACCCCCATAGTTATCAGCTTGATTCTCTCTGAAAAACGAACTAATAACGAAACTACCCTCAATTTCATCTATCAGCGAGATGGCCCCACCATTTCGATACGCTATATTATCGTAAAATGTTGAATTATTGATGGTGATCAAACCACCACTTTCATCAGATGTATTTTTCTGGGTATATATAGCCCCTCCATCACCTGCAGCAAAATTATTTATAAAAGAGGAGCTTGATACAACCAAAGTGCCATTTTTGCTATAAATAGCGCCACCGAGATTAGCGCCAGTTGTCATGGTTTCTCCGGCATTATTATCCTGAAAGTGAGAATTATCAATTACTCTCACGCGACCGGAGTCATTATAGATTGCACCACCTCTGGCAACAGAGTCTGCATCTGCTGGAAAGGCCGTATTATTAAGAAATCTGGTGTAAGAGGCAAAGAAATCTCCTCCAATATTAATCACAGCTCCGCCAACTGGCCTGGCTCCATTTTTTAATGTCAGATTATATATTTCCAAATCACCATCAGGTTCAATAAAAAATGGTCCTAAATGGGTACTCTGGATTTCAATTACTGCGTTATTTCCATTAATAAGAAGATCACTAGTGATACGTGGCAGCCCATTATGGACGGTAACGCCCCCTACCAGAGCTGAATCCTCTACATCGGCGAGGATATAAACACAGTCGGGATCAAGATTAATCACATCCGGACCCGGAAGTGAATTTGCAAATCCAATATGGGCAATCAAATTAGATGTACTGCAGCCCGGATTATAGGGCAGATTTTGGGATGTGGGAGTTGGATTATCACAAGATCCCAAACAGAAAGATAAAAAAAGCAGAGGAATAAGGACCTGATATTTGATTTGAAAAGACATTAGAAGTCCTCCATTAGAAGAATAATGAGCTGCACGATCTTTGATCACTCATAAAATAAACAGTATTATATTAATTCAATGTTTCTGGGGAACATAATAATCTCCTTTGATATTGACAGCAGATCACGAGAAACAAGATCTTTGAATTAATTTTTATCCTCTAGAGGGCTGACTGATGTCAACCCTCAGGCTTAAGGTTATTTGATCAATTTCGAAATAACAAAAAGACTATTAGTGAACTGCAAAATTCTCTATTTAGTACTACAAGTTCCACCTGCAGTCACCCTATTTTCAGTCCAGGTGCAATCAGCATTTTCACATGATGATTGATTATTATATGAAGAACAAGCTCGAATCTGCTCCGGTTCAGGACAGGGCGCCGGCTGGGGGTAGAATTCCAGGTCCTCAGCTCGCCATTTTAATCCCTCAATTTTCAACAGCGCTTGATTAATGAGAGCGTCTGGAAGCAGCGCGTAGCAGGGAACTCCATTTACCTGGGATAACTTCCATTCCGAGTTAGTATCCCGGCCATAGATCGGGACAGGCTGTTCGGCCATTAAAAATCCAGTCACGGGACCGATCGGATCCGGGCAGAGCCGGCATTCTAATGTGATATCAAACTGCGGCTGGAGAAAGACATGATCGTGTTCATCCCAGCCGAAATCAACCCACTCATCTGAGGTCCCGGGACCAAGCTCGACTGTCTTGTAAGCTATGACATCAATTGTTCGGGGTTCGGTCCAGATCCCATCCATTAAGTTGTACCCCATGTAGTCGATGGATTGATTGCGGGTAATAGACACGCAATAAATTCCAGGCGCCAGGACGTAGAATGGGAGCTGTTGCTGTTTCTTATGATCCAAACCCGTAGATGGACAGGCTCCGCTTCCCAGGCTGACTTCAAAATCTCCCACATAATAGTCCGAGGGAAAGGCCATATCTCCATCCCCCACAAGAATATTACTAATTTCGTCCTCCTTACAACCAGTATCTAGCAAGGGAGTATTATTAGAATTATCTCCAGTCTGAGAGCACTGATCAAAATACAATTTAACATAAATTCGAGCTGCGTCATCTGAGATATAGTGGTTTTGAAAGCAAGTACCATCCCTCACAACTTGCAGCATACTGGTATCAGACCAGGGACCGCTTGTAACACCATCATTCGCACGAATATGCCAATACACCGTGGAACAATCTGGAAACGTTAGGGAAATATGTTGAGCATACGTCTGGAACGTTGGACCGGATTTAATAACATTAGTAAAGCCGGGGTCAGTCGCAAACTGATAATCATAATGGTCCGGCAAACAATCGCCCAGGTTATTCCACCTAAACTCAATAGGATCTGGTGCAGTAACCCAGGCATCCTCCATTGGAACCACCAGATATGGCGCAACCAACGGTTCACCAGAACAAACCGGTCCGGTATAAAAGATTGTCGGGTCAGAGAATTCACTTTCCAGAACAGAATCTTCGTTAGCCGCAACCCGCCAAATATACTCATGTCCTGGTTCAAGCGGGATGCCTGTCATGGTATAGGTCGTACTTTCATCGGGAGTCTGTAAGAAGTAGCTTCCACCGTGTGAGGCATATTCTCTTATAAAAACAGAATAATTATCCGGATCGCATCCCTCACTATTATGAAATGTGAAAGTAGGCAGCAAGGTGCTTACTATTTCATATAACACAGGTGTATCGTTGAACATCTCCATAATCTCAATCTGATTATCGCTGCACTGGCAACCGGAAATAAAGATAGTGAGAAAAGTAACCATAAGTAACCAAATATACTTAGTTTTCGACATCCTCATCTCCTTATATAATTAGCATTAATGAACTATTCAATCACCTAAATAATGATCATCCTTACTATAATAACGAGCTGCCTGGCAAGAATGTTACATCAGACAAAGTAAATCAAACATCTAGTCAGAATTCAACTTCATTAGTTGATCATCACAAATTACTCTACTAAGCTGTAACAACTAGTTAAAAATAGATAATATCTTTTTTCACTGAGATTACGGGCCTACACACATCCCACCAGAGCCGAAGTTCAACCAACTTCATCCGGCTGCCTCACAGGGTGCTTCATTTGTGTAATCTGAACAGGTTTTCTGTCTTGACTCTGAAACAGCTGGTGGACAAGGATCCGGCTGGGGGAAGATCTCCAGGTCCTCAGCCCGCCAATCTAAACTTTCATAATTGGCCAGCTTTTCATTGAGATAAGCATTTCCCAGGAGTATGTAGGAGGGGGTTCCATTGAGTTCAGCTAATTTCCAATCAGAGTTACTATCCCTGCCCAAAATGGGGATTGCATCCCCTTCCTCGGCTAAATCGTAGGTCCCACATATGTCCTCAGGACCAACAAATATTTTGTTTTTGATGACATGAATCTCTCCTTTAAAATCAGGGTACGTCCGCAAAATTACGAAATTCTTGTGCTGCTTGTTTTCCAGAGGGCTGACATCAGTCAGCCCTCTGGCTTAGGTTATTTAATCAATTCCGAAAGAACAAAAAGAATATAAGTGAACTGCAAAATTCTCTATTTAGTACTACAAGTTCCACCTGCAGTCACCCTACTTTCAGTCCAGGTGCAATCAGCATTTTCACATGATGATTGGTCATTATATGAAGAACAAGCTCGAATCTGCTCCTTTTCAGGACATGGCAGCGCCGGTGGATATTGTTCAAGGTCTGCGGACCGGAATACGACACCATCAAAATCCTCAAGTGCTTTATCAATCATGGTATCCGAGATCAACGCATAACATGCATTTCCTTCAACATCAGATAGTTTCCAATTCGATTCCCAATCCCGGCCGTAGATCGTCACAGGCTGCCCGGCGAATAAGAATCCCGCCACAGGTCCCATCGGATCCAGACAGAACACACAGCTTATTGTGAATTCGAATTTCGGGATTACAATTACCCGATCATACTCATCCCAGCCGAATTCCACCAGAATATCTGAAATGCCGGGACCAACTTCAACTGTTTTATTAGCCACAACTTCGTTTGTGCGGGGCTCGGACCAGATCCCGGACATCAGGTTAGCATTGGGGTAGGAATCAATGGTTTGATCGAGGGTGATCGAAACGCAGTAGGTTCCAGGAGCCAAGACATTAAACGGTAGCTCATGCTGTTCTTTGTGGTCCAATCCGGTGGATGGGCAGGGGCCGCTGCCCAGGTCTACTTCAAAACCTCCCATACCGTAATCTGAAGATGGGGATCGCTCGCCATCGGCAACAATCATCGGGCTAATATGATCCGCCCTGCATCCAGGATCGGTGATCGAGATTGAAGTGAAATATCCAGTTTGTGAACAATCGTCCCAATAAAGCTGGACATCGATCCTGGCAGCATCGTCGGAAAGATAGTGGGTCTGGTAGCAATCGGTACCTTCCCTCACCCAATGGAATTGCAAGGCATCTGACCAGGGACCAACCGAGGTGCCATCATTGGCTCGCACCCGCCAGAAAAGGCTGGAGCAGTTCGGGAAAGACTCAAATATATGTTGTTCGTATTGCTCAGTTGTCGTCCCAGACAATACAATAGCGGTGAACCCAGCGTCCAAGGCAAATTGATAATCATACGATATAGGAAGACAACCACCTTTGTAGGTCCAGTGGAAATCCTGGAGATTATCATGGGTGATCCAATTGTCAAATTTACCAATGCTCCCGGGATCAAAGGGATATTCTAGTTCCGGCGCGATCAAAGGGCTTCCAGAACATACCGGGCCTGTAAAGAAATAGGCTTTTTCCGAATCGGGACCAACAGCGCCAGGATCCTCTGAAGACTCATAAAGATTCATAGCCCTGGCTGTCCAGTAATAAGCCCGTCCGGGTAAGAGACTGTCTCCCGCCAAAGTATAGGGCACATCATCGTAATCTACCTCTGCATGTGCTGTGTCCGCAGGTCCATAGAGGAGATCTTCACTAATATAAAGTGAATATTGATCAGGATCACAGGAATCACTGCCATGCCAATCAAATAATGGCGTCAAGGAATTTACCAGTTCCCCCCCTATCGGGAGGTCAGCAAAAACTTCAAATGCTTCTACTCCAGCATTGCTGCATTTGCAGCCGGATAACAAGATTGTGAAGAATATTCCAAGAATTAACCAGAGTTTAGATTTTTTCGACATCCATATCTCCTTATATAATTTGCATCAATGAACTATTCAATTACATTAATAATCATCATCCTTACTATAATAACGAGCTGCCTGGCAAAAATGTTACATCCGAATTTATCTATCTAACCAAAGATGAAATCTGTATTAGATGTGGATACTTAAACGCAAAAACAATCCCGGGAAATAATCCTACGATTAAAAAGGTGTATACAAACCAGTAATATTTGGGAATTTTTGGAAACCAGGCTCATCCCCGAAAAACAATGGGAATTTATATATCCTGGGAGGATAATAAATATATCATAGCATATTTATCAATCTGTCTAGACAACTCAAGCCTGATATTATGCGTTCTTATTAGCTCTGGACATCATCAATCTCCCCCTCACAATACTAACTTACAAGGGAGTAAACTAATCTTTCCGCTTACTCCCTTTTGATACTGATCCAGCTAAACTTCAAAAGCCCACTCGCCTGCCCGCATCACTGATTCAATGGTGCCATCAGGGAGAACGCCATCCACATCCATCTCGCCTGAGCCGAACATAAAATCATTATGAGTAATGCTTTCATTTCCTCCCGCAGCTGCAAACTCTTCTTCAGACATATCTGTTCCACCTTCAAGATTAAAGCGGTAAGCATTGCCCAGCGCCAGGTGGTTGGAAGCATTTTCATCAT
>CAZOUN010000072.1:0-14266 GCA_964582965.1 uncultured Anaerolineales bacterium
GGGGTTTTCGGCGGCGCTGGTGTTGGAAAAACAGTCATTATCATGGAGCTGATCCGTTCAGTTGCCACAGAACATGAAGGCAACTCGGTATTTGCCGGTGTTGGTGAACGAACCAGGGAAGGCACCCAACTTTATAGGGAAATGCTGGAATCTGGAGTAATGAAAGATACCGTAATGGTGTACGGTCAGATGAACGAACCCCCGGGACCCCGATTGCGCGTTGCGCTGACGGGTTTGGCCATGGCCGAGAAATTCAGGGATGAGGGCCGGGATGTGTTGATGTTCATTGATAATATTTTCCGGTTCAGTCTGGCAGGCGCCGAGGTATCAGCTTTGCTCGGCAGGATGCCTTCGGCTGTAGGATATCAACCTACTCTGGCGACAGAAATGGGAAACCTGCAGGAACGTATTACCAGCACGAAAACCGGATCTATTACATCCATGCAGGCCATTTACGTGCCGGCGGATGATTATTCAGACCCAGCGCCTGTGGTTACATTCACTCACTTGGATGCTACGATTGCTCTGGAACGTTCTATCGCTGAGAAAGGGATTTATCCCGCAGTAGACCCATTGACCTCAACTTCGCGGATCCTGGATCCCAATATTGTTGGAGCTGAACATTACGAAACCACACGCCGAGTGCAGGAAGTTCTGCAGAAATATAAAGACCTGCAGGATATCATAGCTATTTTGGGTATGGATGAACTTTCTGAAGATGACAAGATTGCAGTTTCGCGAGCCCGGAAAATTGAGCGTTTCTTCTCACAGCCGATGTTTGTAGCTGAACAGTTTACAAACCTACCGGGGAAATATGTTCCCATTAAGGAAACCATCCGAGGTTTCAGCGAAATTCTGGATGGAAAACATGATCACTTGCCAGAGGATGCCTTCTTACTGGTAGGGACGATCGATGAAGCAATTGAAAAAGCTGAGAGAATTGGAGCAAATTAGGATCAGGAGCTGTTGTTATGCCAATTCGGTGTGAAATAGTTTCCCAGGATCGCCTAGTATACGAAGGCGACGCAGACATAGTTATGGTGCCTGGATCGTTGGGAGAAATGGGTATTCTCCCGGGCCATGCCCCATTATTGTCGTCTCTGGGAATGGGTGTAATCCGGGTTAAGACCGGAGATATGGAAGAGATTTTTACTGTCACTGGTGGTTTTATAGAAGTCCAGCCGGATATTGTTACCATTATGGCAGATGCGGCAGAGTATGTAGAAGATATTGATATCGAAAGGGCAGAAAAAGCCATGGAGCGTGCCAGAAAGATGCTGGAAGAATATAGCACTACTGGCACAAAAAATTATATGCGTGCCCAGGCAGCTTTACGCCGTTCAAACCTGCGTTTGAAAGCCGCCGAACAGCACCGCAAGCACGGACATCGATCAAGGCCCCCGGGAATGGGCTCAGCATAACAGGATATTTATGGCTTTTTTATCGCAAGATTTTGGGATTGATCTCGGCACATATTACACCATGATTGCCGAAGAGGGGGTATTGCTTGAGAGGTGGCCGACTGTGGCAGCTATTGCCATTGATGAACAAAAGATCGTTGAATTTGGCCAGGCCGCTAAAGATATGTTTGGCCGGGTACCTGACTCTCTAGAAATTACCCAACCTCTGAAGCACGGGGTTATCGCAGAATTCGAAGTCACGATGTTGTTGCTGGACCGTCTGATAAAAAAAGTGACTGGATCGATTCGATTGGTTCGTCCGAGAATAATGGTGACAGTTCCATATGGAGTCACTAGTGTTGAAAGTAGGGCGGTTCAGGAAGCGGTTCTTGAGGCCGGAGCGCGTGAGGTTTTTTTGATTCCCCAGCCCTTAGCTGCAGCAATCGGTATGGATTTACCTATCAATACTCCCACTGGAAATATGATCCTTAATATGGGCGGTGGAGCGACCCAGGCAGCTGTCCTGGCAATGTATGGGATCGTTTCGGCTGGAACATTAAGAAAGGGTGGTGCAGATCTTGACGACGCCATTGCTACTTATGTGAGACGGAAATACGGCCTGATCATCGCTCAACCGACTGCGGAAAGGATCAAACTAGAAATTGGTGCAGCACTTCCTATGGAAGAGAAATCGGGAATTGAGGTCCAGGGGCAGGACCAAGTTACTGGACTTCCCCAGCCGATTACTTTAACGACAGGCGAGATTGTCGAAGCTTTACAGGATCCCCTCAAAGAAATAATTGAAACAGCTCGAAAGGTTCTAGAAAAAACACCCCCAGAGTTGGTATCAGATATTATTGACAGGGGAATTGCCCTCAGCGGTGGTTCAGCGCTGCTTCCTGGAATGGAAAAACTGTTAACAAAAGAATTGGGTGTGCCTACCTATCTGGTTGATAATCCCACCACTTGTGTTGTAGAAGGCGCTTCTAGAGCTTTTGCCCCCGGAATTTTCCCGAAAATCAGGCGAAGCCTCATTTACTAAGAAAATAACTTAATGGAATAAAAAATCCGTAACTATTTTATAGTTACGGATTTTATTTATTTAATTCAACCAAATGTTTTACTTCAGGAAGTAGCTGAGTTTTTGAAGGTGGACCGCAGGATCGATATGTTCAATTTGCACGCCATCTGGCGTTTTGATATAAATAGGCGCATAGTTCAGAATGGAGGTGATCCCAACAACAACAAGATTATCAATCAAGTCTTGGGCGAATTCAGCGGGGATTGCAAGAACTGCGATCTGGATGCCACTCTCTGCTACATAATCACACATTTCCCGGATATCTTTGACGACAAGATCACCGATATGTCGTCCGATTTTCCCGGGATCGATATCAAAGATTGCTGCTACCCGGAAACCCCGATTAAAAAATCCTTTATATCTGACCAACCCGCTGCCTAAATCGCCGGCGCCGATGACGATCATGTCCCAGACAGAATCGGTATTCAGGATTTGGTTCAATTTACCGGTTAGGAACTCGATCTCATAACCTTTGCCGCGTTTACCCAATTCTCCAAAATGGGAGAGATCCTTCCGGATTTGGGCTGCGGAAATGTCTAGAAGTTTACCCAACTCTCTGGAGGATGCGTAGTTGTACCCATCTTTTTTCAGCCGATTAAGCGCCCTGAGATATAAAGGTAACCGACCAATAATAATGCGTGGGATATGTGGTGTCATTGTTCTATCCAAGATTTGGTACCGTTAATTAACGGATTGATTGAGTAATATGTGAGAATTTTTACAATTTTACCATAATAAACCCTGAAACTTGAGAATGGTATAATAGCGAAGAAAATTAGGTTTTATCAGTTAGGAATTAATGGCAACCGGGGGTAATCTACAACCCTGAACAATTGGTGAGAGTCCAATGATTCGGGTTTGGAAATCAGGAAGGAAACACACTCATGTATTTTGACGAAGTTACTATTGATGTCTTCGGTGGAAAAGGTGGAGATGGCGTCATCCAGTTTCGCCGCGAAAAATTTGTTCCTCGTGGTGGTCCCGATGGAGGCGATGGTGGACACGGTGGGAATGTGATCTTGCAGGTGGATCCACATGAGAATACCCTTTCGAATTTTCGGCATCAAAGAATATTTAAAGGCCAGAATGGATTCAAGGGGAAAGGAAAGAACATGACTGGGGCATCTGGAGATGATCTGGTTATCAAAGTCCCGCCTGGGACGATGGTGTTCCTTGAAGAGGATGATTCCTTACTGGGTGATCTCGTTGAGGATGGACAGCAGCTAATTATTTGCAAGGGAGGCCGGGGAGGACGAGGTAATACTCGCTTTAAAAGCTCAATGAATAAAGCTCCCAGAATTGCTGAAAAAGGTGCACCACCCGAAGAGAAAACCGTAAGGTTAGAGCTGAAGTTGATTGCTGATGTTGGTATTATTGGTGTTCCCAATGCAGGCAAGTCCACATTACTATCGGTTGTAAGCAACGCAAAACCGAAAATTGCTCCCTATCCGTTTACAACCCTTCAACCAAACCTTGGTGTTGTGGATCTGGATGGTGAGAACCAGTTAATTATGGCTGATATTCCGGGATTGATCGAGGGTGCTCACCGGGGAGAAGGCTTGGGACATGATTTTCTAAAACACATTCAGCGTACAAGAGTCTTGATCCATCTCCTTGATGGGGTTTCAGATGAACCCTTTCTGGATCTGGCCCAAATTAATTCCGAACTTGCTTTATTTGATCCAGCGCTGGGAGATAAACCACAGGTGGTGGTTCTAAACAAGATGGATTTACCAGAAGCTGAGGCGAAATGGGAAAATCTGAAGAAACAGCTGAATGAAAAAGGTTATCAGGATGTATATGCCATCTCTGCCGTCACAAAAAAGGGAATTAAGCCGGTCCTTTATAGAGCCGTGCAGTTGTTGGAAGAAACGCCTGAATATGAATATCGAGTGGATATCAATGATGACATGCCGGTATATCGATATGATAACGATCCCCAGGAGTATTTCATCCTGAAAACAGAGGATGGCTGGCGAATATCTGGTGTAGCCCTGGAACGCGCTGCGGCAATGACATACTGGGAACATTTCCAATCTATCCGCCGATTCCAAAAAATTCTGGAAGCAATGGGCGTGGACAAAGCGTTAAGAGAAGCAGGGGTCGAACCTGGAGATACAGTACTTGTCGGTGAACATGAATTGGAATGGGAAGAATGAGCAAGACCAGGGTTGGTTACTTCGGGGGAACATTCGACCCGCCTCACTTGGGACATATTATCCTGGCAGCGGAAGTAAAACATTTCCTGGGGCTTGAGAGGATCCGCTGGATCATTACACCTGAACCTCCTCATAAAAAAGACCGGGCAATTTCTCCAGTGCAGGATCGATTGAAGATGCTAGAACTTGTTGTTGCAAAACTGGAGATGTTTGAAATTTGTGAAGTTGAAATTCAACGCGATCCCCCCCATTTTGCAGCAGATACAGTGGAAATCCTGAGACGTGAAAATCCTTCAGAAAGTCTGGTGTACATCATTGGAGAAGACTCTTTAAAGGATCTGCCAGATTGGCATGAAACCAACCGGTTTCTCGCAGCTATTGACCAGCTGGCTGTTGCTCCCAGGCCAGAGATATCAACCGATCTGGAACAATTGGAACGTGTGATACCGGGCCTGACAGAAAAAATAATCTTCATCCCGAATGTAATGCTTGAGATTTCGTCCAGTGTTATCCGGGACAGAGTGCAGGGCGGGGCCCCGTTTGAGCACTTTTTGATGGATAGTGTGACTGAATATATTGTGAAGAATAAACTCTATCTTACCTAGATAGGTTTATCAATATCTAAAAAAACCTGAAGAGGCGTTATGGAATTCCAAAATATTCTTTCTGCTGAAATATTGAATAAAAATTTAGATGATCCTGATTGGGCTATTATGGATTGCCGGTTTGATTTTGACCAGCCAGAATTAGGTTTGCAAGAATACCTGGACGGACATATTCCCGGATCTTTGTATATTAATCTTGATCGGGATTTATCCAGTGAGATCATTCCCGGAAAAACTGGCCGCCATCCGCTTCCGGATAAAAGGGTTTTAGCAGACCGGTTTTCTTCCTGGGGAATTGATAGTTCGACTAAGGTAGTCGTTTACGATAATAAAAATGGTGGATTAGCTGCCAGGTTATGGTGGCTTCTGCGATGGTTAGGCCACGAAAATGCTGCAGTCTTGGACGGGGGGTGGCCCGCCTGGGAAATTGGGAAATATCCTGTAGAATCAGTTGAATCCTCCCGGGAGCCAAGAGTATTTTTCCCGACAGAACGTCCTGAATTTATTGTTGATGCGGATTTTGTTGAAGAAATAAGGCACGACCCAGATTATTTGCTGATAGATTCCAGGGGAGCCGAACGTTATTGGGGCTTGAACGAAACCATTGATCCAGTTGCCGGCCACATCCCGGGTGCAGTAACTGCTCCCTACGCTGGAAATCTGGATGATCAGGGTTTCTTTCTTAAAACCGAGCTCCTGGAGGAACGTTTTGATAATTTACTGGGGGGTATTCCAGCTGAGAATGTTGTCTTTTATTGCGGTTCAGGAGTGACCGCATGCCACAATATCATGGCCATGGTCGAGGCAGGCTGCGATATGCCTAAGCTGTATAACGGCTCTTGGAGTGAATGGATCACAGATCCAGATAGGCAGATAGGCCCATAATATAACAGGTTAAGAATGAATATTTCAATAACGCTGGCTCAATTGGATCTTAAGATGGGGGAAACTGAGAGTAATTTTCTTAAAGCTCAGGAAGCGGTCCAGAGAGCCTCCCAGCTTGGGGCAGAAATTGTGCTTTTGCCCGAATTGTGGGCCAGCGGGTTTGATCTTGATAAAACCAATAAATATGCCAGTTCACTCGATGAGGGATGGTTCACTCGCATGAGGGATCTCGCTGTGGAAAACAAGATCGGTCTGGGTGGATCATTAATCGAGGAAGACCAGGGGGAATATTACAACACCTTTGTTATTTATGATAATAAAGGTGACTTTCTGGGATCGTATCGTAAGATCCATCTCTTTCAGAAGCTCAAAGAACATATCCATTTCTCCGGGGGAACAAAGGTAGTAGTTGTAGATTCTCCCTGGGGAAAACTTGGATTAACAATTTGTCATGATCTGAGATTCCCGGAAATCTTCAGGCGCTGTGCGGTTCAGGGTGCGGAACTAATTCTTCTTGTGGCGGAATGGCCCAGCCGCAGGATAGAACATTGGAAGATCCTTCTGCAGGCCAGAGCGATAGAGAATCAATGTTATATCGCAGCTGTAAATAAGACTGGTACAAGTCAGGGTGCAGCCTTAGGAGGAAACAGTGCGGTAGTGAGTCCTATGGGTGAATTCTTAATACTGGGTGGCGAGAAAGAGGAACTGCTTCAAGCCGATCTTGATCTGGACGAAGTTTCAAAGATCCGGAAGTGGATGCCAATATTTGATGATTGCGGACCTGATATTTACTGATCCTTTTTCAGCCAGAATAAGCTCTGCTTATAACGATCCAGCCAAAATTCTAGCAAACCAACTTGCGTACAAAATTGGAAACCTTTTTTGCCGCAAAATTGGACGACATGTTAGTTCATCTATTCACAATAATTAATGATTTGGAGTATAATGTCCGCGGTGTCTTGCGGAAGAAAAAATCTTGTTTTTTGGAATTGATATTTGAGATAGATTTTTTCATTTCAATAGACAAAAAAGAATAGATATTGAATTTATATTGTCAGGAAGTGTATATGTTAGAAGAATTTTTTCATCCTAAATCTGTAGCTGTAGTAGGTGCCTCAACCTCACCAGGAAAGCTCGGATATGCTGTTCTGGAAAATCTCATTGACGGGGGATATATAGATGTTGGCACAATCTATCCTATTAATCCAAAAGCCGATGAGATCCTTGGGCAGAAAGCCTATCCCTCTGTGCTTGATGTCCCAGGTGATATTGATCTGGCAGCTGTAGTAATCCCATATAAATTTGTTCCTGCGGTCCTTGAGGATTGCGGAAAAAAGAAGATCCCTGCTGTTGTTATCATCAGCGCTGGATTCCGTGAGGCTGGTATGGAAGGGCTGGAGCGGGAATTGGAATTGGTAGAAATTGCCGAGAAATATAATATCCGCCTAATTGGACCAAACTGTCTGGGAATCATTGATACCTATACCCCATTAAATGCCTCATTCTCAGCTGGCACTCCTCCCAAGGGACCAATGGCATTCATGTCCCAATCAGGCGCCCTTGGTACTGCGATCCTGGACTGGGCTCAGGCGGGCCGCCTGGGTTTGTCAAAATTCGTCAGCCTCGGAAATAAGGCCGATGTCAGTGAGATCGACTTATTGGAAGCCTGGATGAATGATAAAGATACTAATGTGATCCTGATGTACAGCGAGGGATTACCAAATGGACAGAAATTCATAGAGGTTGCCCGCGAGGCCACTAAATTGAAGCCTGTTGTTGCTATTAAATCCGGTGTGACAAAATCCGGTTCCCGGGCTGTATCCTCACACACGGGTTCCCTGGCAGGGTCTGAACAGGCTTATCAGGCGGCTTTTCTCCAGGCTGGTGTATTACGGGCACCCGATATGGCAAGCATGTTCGATATGGCACTTGCCCTGGGATATCAGCCTCCGCTTAAGAATGACAATATTGCGATTATTACCAATGCAGGAGGTCCCGGCATCCTGGCTACGGACGCCCTTGAGCGCAGTGGTATGAGTCTGGCTCGATTGCAGGTTGAAACGATCCAGGAGTTGGAAAAATTCCTGCCGGATGCGGCCAGTGCAGCTAACCCGGTCGACGTATTGGGAGATGCCAAGGCAGACCGCTACCAGTTTGCTCTGGATATTGTTGCGAAAGATCCCAATGTGGATGGCATTATGGTTGTATTAACGCCGCAGGCTATGACTGAAATTCCCGAGACTGCAAAAGCTGTTGGTGAGCTATCCAAAAAGATCGATAAACCTGTTTTAGCCTGTTTTATGGGCGAGGCAAAAGTTGAGCAGGGCATTCGGATCCTAAAGGAATACGATGTCCCGAATTACTCATTCCCTGAACGGGCATCTCTGGCTTTCCGAGGGATGTCACAATACCGGGGAATTACTGAACGAAGCGACCCGGTTTACGAAAAATTCGAGGTTGATATTAAAGCGGCCAAGAAAGTTATTGATGGCGCGAAAGCAGATGGCCGATTTGCTATTGGTGACGCGGAAGCATGGGATATACTCACGGCATACGGATTGAAAATCCCTAAATCTAGCCTCGCAAAAACAGCAGATGAAGCGATTGAGCTTGCTGCTGAAATCGGTTATCCCGTAGTGCTGAAAATCGCCTCACCGGATATCCTGCACAAGACCGATGTTGGCGGTGTGAAAGTTGGTTTGGAATCTGCTGACGAAGTCCGGGATGCTTTCGATTTGATGATCTACCGGACTGAACGATTTTTACCAGAAGCACAGATTTGGGGCTGCCAGGTCCAAGAAATGGCACCTGCCGGTGGACTCGAAGTGCTGGTCGGTATGAACAGAGACCCGCAATTTGGACCACTGGTTACATTTGGACTGGGCGGAATTTACGTGGAAGTTCTCAAAGACGTTACTTTCAGGGTCGCACCCTTCACTAAGTTAGATGCCGAGGCAATGTTGTCGGAGATACGCTCTAAAGCGCTCCTGGACGGTGTCCGTGGCAAACCAGCCGTCGATAAAGAAGCAATTGTAGATGTATTATTGAGAATGGGTCAGCTTGTGCAAGATTTCCCTGAAATTGCGGAATTTGATATTAATCCCCTTATCGTATATCCAAAAGAACAAGGCGCGATTGCCATTGATATGCGATTGGTTTTAGCAAGTGAGAAATAAGGAGAATTAAATGAAATCATTATATATCACTTCTGTTGAGAAGTACTCTGGCAAGACCGCGCTCTGCCTGGCCTTGGGAAAGATCTACCAGGAACGTGGCCTGAAGGTCGGTTACTTAAAACCCTTCAGCCTCCGCCCCTGGAAAATTGGCGACAAGATCGCCGATGAAGATGCTGCATTCGTGATCGATATCCTCGGTGTGAATGCCAAACCCTGGGAATTGGCACCCGTAGTGGTCACCTCAGAAATGCTGCGGGATTACCTCACCAGCAAAGAGAAAATTGACTACATGCCTCAAGTTCTGGAAGCGGCAAAAGTTCTGGAAGAAAGAAAAGATTTTCTGCTCCTGGAAGGCGGCGGCAACCTGCGGGAAGGTTATGGAATGAATTTGGCCACCCCGGACGTAGCTAAGGAATTAGGCAGCACCATTATTGTTGTAGTTAAGTATTGTGATGATGTATGTTTGTTAGATGATGTGCTGGCTGCAAAATTCAGACTGCCGAACTCCCTCTCTGGTGTGGTGATCAATCGAGTTCCCAAACATGCTCTGGGTTTTGTAAATAACCTTATTGTTCCTTACCTGGAAAAGGAAGGTGTTCCGGTCCTAGGTGTGCTACCTGATGATCCGACATTGGCGGCCCTTTCCGTTGGTGAGATCGTGGATGTATTGAATGCAGAAGTTTTGACTACTTGTTACGATGAAGAAGCGCTGGTTGAAGCGCTGATGGTCGGTGCCATGACAGAGGATTCTGCTCTTCGCAGATTCCGGAAACAACCCAATAAAGCAGTGATCACTGGTGGTGACCGGACAGATATTCAGCTGGCAGCACTGGAAACATCAACGACTTGCCTGATCCTGACCGGAAACCTGCACCCCAGCAACTTGATCATTAAGCAGGCAGAAAATATGGATGTACCGATCCTCTTAGTTCCTGGGAATACCATGGAAACTGTGGAATCCCTGGACCGGATCTTTGGTAAGACCCGTCTTGGACAAAAATCAAAGTTGGATAAGTTTATGAAATATGTTAAGGACAATATTGATCTAAAACGTCTGGATAAAGCTTTAGAAGATTAAGTAGTTAATCTTATCTATAACACAAAAGGACCGAGTCCCTTAGAAAGGGCTCGGTCCTTTTCTATTAAGATCCTTCTATTACTTACTTAAGAAAGACAACATCAGCAGGCATTCCTGGTTTCAGTTTCCCGTCTTCGTTCTTCACCGCCAGCTCGATCGCATAAACAGTATTTTGCCTCTCTTCCTGGGTTTGAACATTCCGGGGTGTGTACTCAGCTTCATCGGCAATCCGCAGGACTACCGCCTCAAAGGCTTCGTCCGGGAATGAGTCAATAGTCAATTCTGCAATATCACCCAGTTTGACCTGCCCGTACTTGTCTTCCGGCAGATAAACAGTGACTGTCAAATTGGAGAGATCTCCAACTGTAAAAGCTGAATATCCCGCAGCAAGTATTTCTCCGGGGTCGATAGTACTGGTGAGAATGACACCGGTAATTGGGGAAAATATTTGCATTTTCTCTAACTGGAGATCAACTAGTTGCTGAGCAGCTTCTGCCTGTTTTACAGCTGTTTCAGCACTAATTCGATTATTCTCTGCCTGGGTAATTTGAGCTTGAGCCAGGTAAATACCAGCTTCCGCTTGAGAAACACCAGCTTCCGCGGCCTGGACTTCAAGGGAATAATCACCAGTATATTGTTGATAAAGATAATCCCGGGCAATATCTAAAAATTCCTTTGCAACAGATACACGAGCTCGGGCCTCCAGAATATCTTCATACTCTGGATCTGCCAGGATCTGGTCGTAGGCTTTTTGAGCAGCTTTTAATTTCGTCTCCGCATTGTCGTAGATTGTCTTGACGAAGTCCTCGATCTCTTCTCGGCCTTCATACCCGACCTGCCGATCATTTAAGACGTCAGCAATTTCAAAAGCTGCCTGGGCTTCAGCCAAGGTTTGTTCAGCTGCTTGAAATTCCTCTTTTCCAATATCTTGAACGGTATCCTGGTAATTCTCAAGTTCATCCTGATAGAATTCCCGGGCGCGCTCAAATTCTTTTTCGGCAGCGGATATTTGTTCAGTTTTTTGGAAGTACCAGGCTGGAACGTCAATCTGGTTGGGGGTACTTTCATTCCAGTCAGAAACGCGGTCATCCAAACCGGCATACTGGATCTGCCCTAATACTTGTTGATATTGGATCTCAGCAGCTACCAGACTCAATTCAGCAGAGCGCAGGTAAGCATGAGCGGCATCTTCAGCGGCTTTCGATCCGTCTAATTGTGCTACGGCTGATTCAAGTTGGGCTTGAACCTGGGATTTCTGAGTAAAAAGCAAGTCATCCTCTAAAACCAAAACCAGGTCACCGGCAGTGACTTTTGTGCCCTCTTCAACGAGAACCTCTTTTACTCTGCCGTTTAGTTCAGAAGCGATTGCGATTTGATCGGCTTCAATGACTCCTGATGCCATGATCCCATCGGAATCTTTTCCTCCGCCGAAATCTGTCGAAATCGAGTCGCATCCCGCTAATATCAAAAGGATAAGGGTGAGGAGAACGAGGGCTGATTTTTTATTCTTCATGATTACCTCCAATTTTGCTGTCTCGCATACACGCGATAAATACATCTTCGAGAGATGGTTCAATTTCAGAAATACTGTTAATTTGAATACCTTCTGATTTCGCCAGAGAATGAAGGTATTTGGAATGTTGTTTTGGGTGTGTAGTGTTAATATGAATGAGCGATCCATATAATTCCGCATTTAATGATCTGGTATCACCATTTTCCCTTGCTTCATAAATAATCTTGATTAGATCTTCAGGTTGTGTGGTGTCGATTTCCAGGACCTCACCGATCATTGAATCGCGCTTGATATCCGTGGGAGTTCCCTGGGCGATGATCTCTCCATGCTGGATAAATGCCAGCCGGTGGCAGTGTTCAGCTTCATCCATGTAATGTGTGGTTATAAATACAGTAATTCCTTCCGCGACCAGTTTATATAATAGATCCCAGAATGCCCTGCGGGAAATTGGATCAACGCCTGCAGTTGGTTCATCCAGGAAGAGAACTTCTGGCCGGTGCAAAATGGCTGCGCTAAGTGCCAGCCGCTGCCGCCAACCACCAGAGAGATCTTTGGTAGGCGTGTCTTCGAAACCATTTAATCCTGAAAGCTTGACTGCCTCCTGGATGACAGGCATCATGGTGTCTGCTGGCAGTCCATAGGCCTGTCCATAGAATTCCAAATTCTGGAAGACGGTCAGATCGTTGTAGAGGGAGAACTGCTGGGACATATATCCGATCCTGGGTAGGATATCTGTGATCTGATCTGGTACAGGTATTCCTAGTACTTCGATTGTGCCCTGGGTTGGTGGAAGTAATCCCAACATCATGCGGATCGTTGTCGTCTTTCCAGATCCATTAGGTCCCAGAAATCCGAAGATCTCGCCTTTTTTGACAGTAAAAGAGACCTGGTTGACTGCTGTAAAGTCACCAAATTTTTTTACAAGGTCGGAGGTCAGGATGGTAATGCTATTGTCCTTCATAGCTAATCTAAAGCCTTTCTGATGTACCGCAATGAAAAGAATCCTATCACTAACCCCAGCACCAGGAGGAAGAGAATATTCGGAAGAATATCCAGGATAGTGGATCCTTTTAATGTGATCCCGCGCATGATGTTCAGCCAATGATGAGCAGGGACAAAATATGCAAGGTATTGAATAATCTTGGGCATCGACTCCACAGGTGCGGCATATCCGGTAAAAAGGAAATCGATCATACCGACCATGAACACCAGTAAAAAAGCCTGATGCTGGCTCTTTGAAAAGACTGAGATTGCCATCCCTTTACCTAATTCAACCAGCGTGTACATAAAAGCGAGGCCAAATAAAAGGAGACCTGATCCTCTAATGGGTACATTAAATGCGAAATGAACAACACCTAACATCAAAGTGAAATCAAACATACCAACCAGGATGACCGGGATGGACTTGCCGATGATGATCTCGATCGAGGAAAATGGCATGACCAGGAGCTGCTCTAGTGTGCCAAATTCCCTTTCTCTGGAGAATGTCAATGCGGCAAAGATCAGGATAGTAAACTCCAGCATTAACGCGAGCTCAGCGGGGGTAGTGTAATAGGCTTCGTTGAGTGCTTCGTTAAACCAAACCCTCAAACTAAAATCAAATCCTTTAAAAAGATCCGGGTCAATACCCAGGCGGTCTATTGTGATCTTTTCATCGAGGGACCTGACGACACCTTTTACAGCCCGGAGAGCTTCTCTGGCCGGAATGCTTTCTGCGCCATTTAAGATTACCTGCAGAACAGGATGCCCTCCAATAGTTTCAATTTCATTGGAAAAACCGTGTGGAATAATTACTGCCGCATTGATCTCTCCCCGGTCCATCAGGTTCTCAATAGTTTCCATTGATTTCGCAGGTTCAGTCAGCGCGAACACACCTGTGTTCTCCAGTGAGATCACCAGATTCCTGCTGGCTGCGGTTCTGTCCATATCCCAGATCATCAATGGTAGATTGGTGATTGGTCTGGACGTTGCCCATCCAATAGCCAATAATTCCAAAGCGCCGCCGAATAACATGAAAGCGGGCAGCCACCAATCACCTTTCAAGTGCAGGAATTCTTTTTTTACGAGGGCCAGGATTCTTCTAATCATGAATATTGAACCTCATGCTAACTTCTTCTTAAAGAATAAAGCCGCTATGCCTGTGAAGGCTAATCCCAGGACGATCAGCATAATTGCGTAAGGCCATAAAGCATCTATCCCGATTCCAGGGAGGAATACACCTCTTGTGATGATGGCATAGTGTGTACCTGGTAAGAACATGGATTCCATTCGTGCCATCTCGGGTAGAGAAGCGATGGGAAAAAAGATTCCGGTTAAGAAGAAGCCAGGGAATAATACGACCAGAAAGGATAAAGCCAGGGCAGCTGATT
>CAZOUN010000073.1:0-14124 GCA_964582965.1 uncultured Anaerolineales bacterium
CCGTTCCCGTAAAGTCCTTTTCTTAATCTTCTCTCTCCTGGTTTTCACCTCCTCTACCCGGCCATAATAAACAATTGCCGGGGTCATTTTGTCCATTGATTAGCTAATCTTATTCTTTATTGTGTATCCGTACAGAAATAAAGCCGTTATCCGCCACCGTAGGGCAAGTAGGTCCCTCCGCCCATAGCGTCGGGATTATGCGATGGCTCGCAAGATTACACTTTCGCTCTTAAATCCTGACGGGCCCACAAATAACTGAAGCCGCTATTCTTAATGAATAGCGGCCTTGTGTTTTATTATAGGATTTAGATTTTTAGGTAATTAAGCAACCTAACTCTTGCTTCACCTGACTGCCTGGGAAGTGTGTAGTGCCGGAGATATAATACTAATAACTCAAGCATTGCAGCAGATAAGCTCTTCCGATAATATTACTCAACAGAATTTATTTTCGCTGGCTAAACACAAGATTAATAAGCGAAAGCGGTCATCACCAATCAAGGAGGCAACGTCATGAAACGGACCTTACTTTTTCCTCTTTCTTTTTTGATTGTACTCACATTGCTCAGCTGCACCCGCCCGGGACCAGAAGTCACTATATCGGTTTCCCACGAAGGTGGATCCTATAAGGCCTTTAATGGGGCTACCCTGGATGTGCCGCCGAACGCAGTGCCGGAAGATATAGAGCTGACTATGCGCTCCATCCCAAAGGGGGAACTGGAGGGCCTTGGGGAAGGCAGTTTTCCTCTTGTAGTTGCCTTTGAAGCCTTGCCCGACGGCCAGACTTTCGCTGAACCGATTACGATCACCTTAACGGATCTAGAACTGGAACCCGGGGTCATCCCCCTAATTCGCCTGATCGATACGGAGGGAGAAAGCCGCTCCCTGGTAGAGACCACCGCACGCTACGATCCTGAGGAAGGCAGCCTATCCTTCGAGGTGGAGCATTTCACCACTTACGCGGTCGAAGCGGGAAGTCAGGTTGCCAATACAGAATGCCAGGAGACCCCATGCCGCTGTGGGAGCATTTCCATCCAGCAATCAGACGCTTCCAATGCCTGTAGTGCGGACGACTGCCAGATCCTGGAGAGTGAGGTCAGCGTCCAGTTCAACGACTGCCCCGGGAAACCGGTGGAAAGCTCCTTATTGAAAGAGGTCTCCCCCAACTGCACTCCAAAGCTGGAAGTCAAGGCTGAACGGAATGCCATCCCACCGGAAGGCAGCACGGCCGTGACCGCGACCACTCTCCTCAGCTGCGTGCCGGTCCCTGACCAAAGCACAGATTTTACAGTTGGAGATCTAGGTTTGGTTGATCCAACTTTCCAGATGACAAATAATGAAGGAGAAGCGGACACTACTCTCACCGCCGGAGAGGAAGAGGGCACCGCCACAGTTACCGTGAACGCCACCGGCAGCTACTATGCCTATGAGATCATGGCCAACGGAGAATCCTTTAACGGTCCGATGAAGACCTATGAGCTCTCGGAAAAAGTGAATGTCACTATAAAAGAACTCCGGGGGGTATTTGAGGGCAACTTCAGTGGCTGCAATGATGCTGTGTGCATAGATAACTATCAAATCAAACTTGAATTTAATATTGCAGTTTATCAAGACGAAGATGAGTGGGGGAGTATAGCTGAAGTAACGCAGTCAGGAAGCTTGAGATCGACTTCTGAATATTGGGTTGTGGACTATCAAGAGATACCCAATACTACCCAAATCGAAGTTTTTGGAAAATACGACAACGGATCGGGAGACTATGAACTGGGAATTATAGATTTTGCTTGTCAGTTAATAAACTACCGACTTATACTGGTAGGACCCAGATATTTTTCGATAGAAAACATCGGCACCGCCATTTTGTCTGGAATCAATGCTGAATCCCAAGACTTCAGCGGTGAACTGTTTATATTTAACATCCGTGGGTCTAATACTATTCAGGAAGGGACTGCATATCTTCTATTGTTAGGGTCAAGCCCGGAAAATCTGGGGATTACAGGTACATACAGATTGACAATTGAGTGATTCAACAGCATTTCAAGTCAAATACAACGGCTTTTAAGGTTCTTGTGTAAATGTATTACCTGAAATTGAATTGATATATATTCATAACCGCAATTGAGTTTAATATTACACATCAAAAAAAGGCGAAAAATAAACTTCATAGATTGAAATATATAGGGTAACTAGATCAAAAAAACGGTTCGAGATCTGTCCACTAACGTCCACCGTTTTTCCCTATTATTCCCCTTATAATTATCCTAATTAGTACCGTACTGGATATAAGCCTTTACCACTAGGTCATGATCCCTTAAGACAAGAAATGTTATCGAAACCATTCTTATTGGCGTCTGACTTCGAATTGGACGGAGTAGGCGAACATCCTTTTCGTGGGTAAAAACAGCGTCCATCCTCTCGGTTGTTTAGATACAAGTCATTTTTGTACGAATAATCCACTAGTTTGATGTGGCAGGGAGAAAGCCGTTTTTTCTTCAGGCTTCACATCGAAAACATAACAGGCACCTTATCAACTAAGGTGCCTTATCAACTAAGGTGCCTGTAAATTTAGCTCACGAGGCTCTTTTATTTGTGTCTACGTTTTAGGGTGCAGTTCAAGTATGAGCCCTTTTTTTATTTTAAAGCCCAATAGACTATTTCCGATAAGTAAGCCGTAAATCCCGGGGTGTTCGTGGCGGCCACCAGAATGCCAAACCGTCCAGTTCCAAAAGTACTGTCATCGACTTCAAATACCTGGTGTCCGTTGATAAATCCTGTGAGTGTTATTCCATTTGTTTTGATCCCCAAGCGGTTTTCACCACCAGGTCCCGTGTTAATATATTCACTGGTGGTCCAGGGTTTAAGGCTCGTGTATTTTTCTTCTTCATTTTCCCAGGTGCTCAGCCGGAATGAACCATCACAGGTTATGCTGAGCAGATACCCTTCGTTAGTATTCGGGGCCCGGAATATCAGGCCATAACGGTCTTTGCCGCCGCATTCTTCCCCAAAGGTTCCGGTGATTTCCAGATAAAAATTGTACAGATTAGGAGAGGCAAGGCTCCAGGTCTCAAAATTATTGGCTTTTTTGGCAACCAGAATCATTTGGTTGTTATCTACACGGTAGCTGGATTGAGGCTCATCGTAAAGAAAAAAGTTAGACCCGTTGATAAAGTTGTCCCGGAACCAGGGATCACCCAAAAAGGATACTGGATCTTCCGGATCGAGTGTTGCTGTGAGAGTCGTTGTTGGGGTTAATGTAATTGTCGGTGTCCGGGTGGGGATATTTGGATCGGGTGTCCGGGTGGGCGCATTTGGATCCGGCGTCTGATAGGGTTCTTTCGGGGGTGCAAACACAAGGGGAGGTGCCGTTTCGGTTGCAGTTGGTTCAGAATCGATTTTGTTCTGCCCGGTGATATATGATTTTAACTGTTGAGGAATACAGCCAGTAAACAGTACTATAACCAAACAAAATATCACGGCCTTTTTCATACCTTTCCTTCTCCCTATTTCAAAAATCAGCCCAGATCACTTTTCCTAATTAAGTGTACCTGTATCTGGGCCTCCGTCAACAGACTGGTCGAATACCTTTAGAAAACCCACTGAACATTCCTGAAAACTGAGAATAAAAATACATACCTGAACAGACAACCTCTACGCAGTCAGAGGCAGAGAAAAAGTGTGGGGTATCCCACCTACTAAAAAATAATGATGGATTTGGGATTGGATCTATTGAAAATTTAGTACGAAGCCCTTTGCAAAAGACTTCGTACTAAATCCTTCTAATTATCTTGTCCACTGTTCTTTCTGGGGATTACACCCGTTGTGGTGTCCGGTTTCTAAAAATCAAGATCCGTGTCCGCTTCCATAATATGAACAACTGCATCGGTCTCGGTTTCGACACGTTTTTTCCAGGCTTCGGGGTCCTGGGCGATCAGAGGCCAGGTATTATAATGAGCCGGGATCACATGCTGAGCCTGAATCATTTTCATGGCCCGCAATGCATCGTCCGGTCCCATCGTGTAATTGTCGCCGATGGGCAAGACTGCCAGGTGGACCCCTTCTTCTCCGATCAAAGACATTCCCGCAAAGAGGCCGGTATCTCCGGCAAAGTAGATCTTCTTATTATCTGGTGGGGTGATCAAGAAACCTCCAGGCATACCGCCGTAGGATCCATCCGGTAGGGCTGAACCATGAACAGCCTGGGTCAGTTTAACATATCCAAAGGGATAATCATGGCCGCCGCCGATGTGCTGGGGAAAGGTTTCAGCCCCTGCGTCCGCCATCCATTTGGCAATTTCGGTATTGGCAATCACCTTGGCATTGGTGCGATTGGCGATCTCTACAGCATCTCCAACATGATCACCATGTCCATGGGTGATAAGTATGTAATCAGGGTTTACGTCCCCTGGTTTGATTTGTGTGCTTGGATTCCCACTAAAGAACGGATCAATTACTATTTGAATATCGTCGATCTTCAGTCCAAAAGTCCCGTGACCGTAAAAGGTAATCTGATAGCTCATCAATACCTCCAGCGCAATTTGTAAAATGATCAGAGTTGATCTGCTGATAATTATATGCCAGCTTTAGGATTTGTTGGATGGTTCAATATCCCAGGACCATAACCTGCGTAAAAACATCTGCTGGTTAAGGTAAAATCAGAACAAGTCCATAACAACTGATCCGACGTTGAAAAATCCTGTGAGGTTCCTGATGCCATATCCTGCTGACCGATTTTATTTAGGCCGAATATTTGATTCCAAAAAAGGAGAGGTAACTCCTGAAGCTTTGCTGTATGATCCGGATGATCTGACTACCCATGCTGTTTGTGTTGGTATGACTGGATCGGGTAAAACCGGTTTATGTATAGATCTGCTCGAGGAAGCTGCCTTACAAGGCATACCGGCCTTGATGATCGACCCAAAAGGAGATATCACCAATGCCCTTTTGCACTTCCCGGAATTAAAGGCTGAGGACTTTATTCCTTGGATAAATCCGGATCAAGCCCGCCGCGAGGACAAAACCATCGAACAGGCGGCAGCCGATGCGGCTGCCTTATGGACCAAAGGTTTGGCTAAATGGGATATCGGCCCGGATCGCATCCAGGCATTAAAGGATTCAGCCCACTTTGCGATCTATACCCCTGGGTCGGAAGCGGGGATCCCTGTAAACATCTTGGCTTCCTTAGAGGCTCCCGGAATTCCATGGGATGAGAATCGGGAAATGCTGGTGGAGAAAATCTCCGGCATTGTTATGGGGTTGCTGGGACTGGTAGGCTTAACGGACCTTGATCCGGTACGATCTAAAGAACATATCCTGATCAGCAATATCTTTGAATACGCCTGGAGCAGGGGTAAGGACCTGAACCTGACGGAGCTTATCATGCAGATCCAAAATCCACCTTTTGAAAAATTGGGAGTACTGGAATTGGATAATTTCTTCCCTGAAAAAGATAGACAGGAACTATCCATCCTGCTGAACAGCATCCTGGCCGCCCCCACTTTCCAGACCTGGATGGAGGGAGAACCCCTGGATATTGAAAAGCTATTGTATGGGGCCGACGGCCGACCCTGCCACAGCGTTTTTTACATTGCTCACCTATCCGACGCGGAAAGAATGTTCTTTGTTACTCTGCTCTATGCAGCTGTAGAAACCTGGATGAGAAAACAAAAGGGCTCCACAACATTGCGGGCGTTAATCTATTTTGATGAGATTTTTGGATACCTTCCTCCGGTGAAGAACCCACCTTCAAAAACACCGATGCTGCGAATGTTGAAACAGGCCCGTGCATTTGGCATTGGTCAGGTCCTGGTAACCCAGAACCCAGTGGATGTGGATTATAAGGCTCTCTCTAATACGGGAACCTGGTTCATCGGCAAATTGCAAACTGAGCAAGATAAGAACCGGCTCCTGGATGGGTTGGAAGGCGCAGCCCCGGGATTGGACCGCAAAATCTATGACAAAATGATTTCCGCGCTGGATAAAAGAGTTTTCCTGTTGCACAATGTTCATGAAGACGAACCGGTCTTGTTCCATACTCGCTGGGCCATGAATTATCTAACCGGACCGCTAACGAGAGTTCAGCTGCCAGCCCTTAATGATCTGGCCGGAGCTGGAAAATCAACTCCAACACCATCCGATTCGGGAAAGCCTAAAACCTCTACCCGATCAAGTGCAGGCGGTAAGAGCTTGACAAGCACTAGGCCAAATGTGCCAGCGGGAATTGATGAATATTACCTTCCGAATAGCCTGAGTTTTTTGAAGGCGGTAGATCAGGCAGGGATCATTGCTCCGGAGCAGGTTGATTACCAGGTGGTTTACAAACCGGCTTTGATCGCACAGGCGAGCATCCGTTTTATGAAGAGGAATTACAATCTTGATTACGATCTGGTGACTACTGCAATGGTGCGTGAACCAGACCAGACCGGACGAGTGCGCTGGGATGATTGGGTTGCCGATTCGATCGATCTGGATGATCTGGAACCGGGGGCTCGAGAAGAAGCACGTTTTCATGACCTGGTATCCCCGTTGTCTGATAGTGCAAAGCTCCGTGATCTTGAGACAGATTTTAAGGATTGGATCTATCATTCGATCACTGTGTCTGTCCGTGCTAACGAAGAGCTGGAAGTATATGCCGGCCCTGAAGTATCACAAGGTGATTTCCGGCGGATGTGCGCAGAAGCAGCTGAGAACGCTCTGGATGAAGAGAAGAAAAAAGTGATGGCTTCCTTTGAGAAGAAATTGGACACTATCAAGAATAGATTGATGAAGGAAGAGCGGGAGTTGGATGAGGATGAGGCAGAACTTTCTCAACGCAAGATAGAAGAAGTTGGCAAACACGCCGAAAATTTGATCAGCTTGTTGGCCGGACGTCAGCGAAGCATAAGCACATCACTCACCAAAAGACGGATGACCAGCCAGGCCAAGGCTGATGTAAAAGAATCTTTGGATACAATCGAGCAATATAAAAAAGAAATTGAGGATCTTGAAAAAGACAGACTGGAGGCCCAGGCTGAGGTTGATGAGAAATGGCGAGAGATTCTTGAAACGGATACAGAGATATCGGTGACACCTTATAAAAAAGATATTCTTATGGATCTTTTTGGTGTGGGATGGATACCGTTTTATGTCTACGATAGTGAGGGTAAACAGGTTGAACTGGCGGCGTATTCGGGTTAGGTTGGTGGTTAGGGGAGAGGGTGACTTGGTGACCTGGAGACCTGGAGCTAGATGATCCACTTTTCAGGCTGTTTGATCATTCTGACAATAATGCCTAATACATGATCGTAAATATGGATAAGAGCAGTCACCTGCTGGTCAGATAAATAGTCGCACTCCAGGCAAAACGACAACCAGACCTGGGTCTCAGCAGCCTCTGCTTCAACAAGGTTCAAGCAATTGATAAATGCTGCTTTATATCTCCTTCTTCTCCATGCTTCAGACAGATTTGTGCAAACAGACCGGGAAGATCGCCTGATCTGATCCACCAGAGAATAAATTTCCTCTTTGGGAAACGACTTTGTGATATTGAAAATTTGCATTGCTGCATCAAATGCAAATTGATATGCTTCCAGGTCGGTGTGAAATCTGATTTTCTCCCCCATGAACCCCCCTTGATGTTACAAGCTCCCAGTCAACATCATCCCCTGTTAACTACTCTATTCATCATAGATCAAAATGTGGTTTTTTCCAATAAGTATTCTCCTTCTCTTTGTCTCCTGGTATCCCAATCTCCAAATTCCCCTGTCTCCAAGTCCCCAAGTCCCCAAGTCCCCCTGTCTCCAAGTCCCCCAACGCCCAGCGTTTAGAAGAATGAAAAAACCCACACTGCCAATCCACCCATGAATATTCCGATCAGGGTGCCGACCAATATATCTGAGAAGTAATGCACTCCTAGTCCCACCCGGGAAATATCTACCAGTAGAGTCCAGACTACCATTAGCAAGCCAATCCACCAGAAACCGGTAATGAGCATGATCACGGTCAGCATAGTTGCCCGGGCTGCGTGGCCGGAAGGGAAAGAATGCGGGTCTGAGCTGCGGTAGACCTGGCCCCATTCACCTTCAGGGCGGGGCCGCTTGATGAGGAACTTTAAGATCAACACACTGATGGCAGTGAAGAAGATTCCCAGGAATAACAAAGCGATCTGAGGGCGCCAATCACGTGGTCCAACAAACCACAACAGTGCCAATGCAACACCCCAAAACCAGGAATCTCCAGAATGGGCCAGGAAGGCCGCGATCCTTTTTGTCCATGGTTTGTCCTTAGGGATACGGACAAATTTTGAATAGTGGGCGTCTTTTTCTAATAACGTTTTCAGTGACATAGGATCAGAATAATTCTCTCCGGGCAATTTCTAGTTGATGGGGTTTGTCAATATCCATCGCGATTTCCGGATAAGGGCAAATCAATCCCTGTCCGGTAATGTCCAGGCGTCGTGTCACCCTCTCGACCGTCTCGCTAAATGTCAGACGCCGCAAAAGCAGCAGCACCAGAATATCAATTCCGATTAAACGAGCCTGGTGCAGGTAACTTTTTCTAGCCTCGAAGATCTTGCGCCAGAAATCTTCCCGTGATTTGTAGAGATCGAGGTTGATCACAGAGAGATCTCCACCGCAGACATTCATATCCCGTAATTTGATATAAGATCTGGCGGAATCGGGAAATCGTTTCTCCATCTTGCTTTGTTCAACGACACAGTAATGGAGATCCTCATTTGAGGAGAGTGATGAATTAATGGTCCAGTTGACAACTTCTGGAGAGATGAGGGGAATATCTGAGGATACTACTGCAACAGATCTTCCAGCTGGGTTGTGTTCCAGTACCGCTTTTGCTCCGCGCTGAAAATTTAGAATGATATCTTCAGAGGATGGTTTGTAAGTGATGATCTTGTTTGAATGGATCTCGGATTTCCTGTCCTCACAACCGACTATCACGATCCCGTCGATCGTGTCAGCCTGATCCAGGGCATCCAGCACCCATTGGATCATAAATTTCCCACCGATTTCCAGCATGGCTTTGGCCTTGCCTTTGGTGTCAGGGTAGAGCGCTGATTCGGGGCCAGGTACTCCACCTGCCAATACAATTGCGTCCATTATCGCAGATCCTGGATCTGGGCTTTGAGGTTAAGGTCATCAATGATCTGATCGAGTTCTGGAGTGGTCAAAGGCCGGTTTTTCCCTGCAGCGGCAACCAGGGCCGCTTCAAACATGTTGGTTCCAAAAGATCTGCCGTCCAGAACGGGTGTAGTTGTAACCAGGAAATCAACGCCGCGATCTTTCAAGAAAGTGATATCAGCCTCCGTGGTCGTGTTGGTGACGATTACTTTTCCGGTTAGATCATCTGGCGCGTGCTGCATGATGTAAAGCCAATCGCCCGCAATAACCTTGCTGGCGGCGTAATAGTTTTCGTATTTTGGTACGATCTCAAGCTGCTTTTCTCCAGTAGGGTAGAGCATGGAAATTGGCAGTCTGCCGACAATAGGCAGCAGAACAGCTGCAGCGAAATTTGCCATTGGTACGGTATTGATGGGTATAGGAATTTGCAGGCCGAACATTAAATCACCAAATGTTACGTCATACCCGGCATCAATAAATGATTTAGACATCCCTCCCCGAGTTAATCCCGCCACCAATAGAACTGTTTTGGGATGTATGATATCTCCCAACTGTTTTTCTACATCCTGCATGATCCTGGTTTCAAGGGTGGCTTTCAATCCCCCGCCATCTACAACCGGTGTGGCTTTAACATCCCGGATGAGTTTTAATCCCGCGTACAGGGGATAATCGCGTTTAAGGGCATGAATATAAAGGTCAATTCCTCCCACACCAAAAGCGTCGACCTTGCCATCCAGCTCACAATAAAGCTGATAGGCTTTTTCTTCATCCCCATCAGTGCCGATGCGTTCGATAGATACTTCTTCTCCAAGCAAATTTGTTACTACTTTTTTGTCGCGTGATTTGGATCCCAGGCTGACGCTGACAGCTCTTTTCATAGAGTACTTCCTTGAATATGTTGATGTCTGTAAATTATAACGTAGAGATAGAATTGAAGTTACCCATTACCGGGTGGGTGATTATTTAAATAACAAGCAGCCTGGGTTTCAGGCTGCTTGTTGAGTTATCAAATGATTTGGTTTAGGGGATCTGAAGCACGGTCCCTGGGGTCAGAACCTGGTCAATGTCTACGTCATTGGCCGCTGCAATTGCTCTGGGATCCACATCTCCGTACAGGCAGGCAATAGAATAAAGGGTATCTCCATATATCACAGTGTAATTTGATGGGTGATACTGCAGAGCCCGGTCGCCAACCCAGTCCCGACTACCAGAGGGTATCTGAAGTGTATCCCCTGGATAAAGGAGTGTGCCGCTTTCGTAGCTGTTATAAACTTCCATATCTTCTGGATGGATGTTAAATCGGCGGGCAATACAATAAATGAACTCACCCTCATGAAGCGTGTAGGAATCCGGGGCAGCGTACTCGTACACCTCGGGTTCATCGGTTTCCACGGCGGCGCTGGTGGGTTCTAGTAAGTCAGTCGGTTCGACAGCTTCTGAGACGGTAGCAGTTAGGTCTGTCATCGACTCTTCTGTTGCCTCAGGTACCTGCGTTTCACCTGCTTTTGGGGTCTTTGCTATTGCCGTTTCAGTTGCCTGGCGGGCAATCTCGCTTAGGTTCGTGGTGGGTGTCACCGGCGGCGGCGTGGATGCAGACATCGTGCAAGCCGAGAACAAAAGTGCCGAGATAATGACGATAAGGACGATCAGGCTGGTTTTTTTCATCTAACTGTCTCTCCTTGTGGGGGTCCTACCCCTCTTTGTTTGAGCATCTATTCAAGATATCAAATCAATCAGGGTTGATTTGATACTAGCATAATAGGTAAATAGCGTCAAGAAAGAATAAATCTCCTCGACTGTTCCTTTACTTTGTGCAAGATTAATGCCAAATTGAGATGTTATTTCATCTTCAACTGGAGTAGAGAGCTTAGCTTTGATTGACCCTCTGCCTCCCTTCTGATAAACTAAAGATTGTACAGTTAAAATTCTCCCATTCCAATTATCCAGCAGGGTGTTAATCTATGTCTCAAGTTCTCTATTTAAAATGGCGGCCAGGTGATTGGGATGAGGTGATTGGCCAGGACCATATTATCACAACATTAAAAAATTCCGTTCGTCAGGACCGGATTTCTCACGCTCAGATCTTCTCAGGTCCGCGAGGTACAGGGAAAACCAGTACAGCGAGGATTTTGGCCAAGGCAGTTAATTGTCTGTCAGAGGATCCTGCAAACCGACCCTGCAATCAATGCGCAAACTGCCAATCTGTGATCAAAGGCGAGTTCCTGGATCTGATCGAAATCGATGCCGCTTCGAATACTAGCGTCGATGATGTACGTGAGCTAAGGGATAAGATCAATTTTTCTCCCAATGTCGGGCGTTATAAAGTCTATGTTATTGACGAAGTGCATATGCTTTCTACTTCTGCATTTAATGCCCTTTTAAAAACCCTAGAGGAACCCCCACCTCATGCCATATTCATTCTGGCAACCACTGAGATCCACCGCATTCCGATCACTGTCATCTCCCGCTGCCAGCGGCATGATTTCAGAAGAATTTCTGTAGCTGAGATCGTGAAGCAACTGGAAAATATGGCAGCAGCGGAGAAGATCATCGTTAACCAGGATGTGCTGCGCTTGATCGCCCGTCAGGCTACAGGAAGTTTGCGTGATGCTATTTCAATTCTGGATCAGCTCTCCAGCGCGGAAAATGAGATCACAGCAGATCTGGTCCATCAAATACTGGGAACATCTCCCGACCAGGCCGTTTTGAATTTTGTTGATGCAATGCTGGCAGGGGATTCTAGAAAAGGGCTGAACACACTACACCAATCCGCTGAACGAGGAAATGATCCTGTCCAGTTCACCAAACAAGTTGTGGCCTATCTCAGAAATGTTCTGTTGATGAAAATGGATAATGCAGACCGGATCGATGTGCCCGAGATCCTGCTTCCCACGATAACATCCCACAGCGATAAAATCACGATGAAAGAATTGCTGGACCTGATCCGCGTTTTTAATAACGCTGCTAATGATCGGGGTGCTTCCTGGCAGCCAACCCTTCCCCTGGAAATGGCTTTCCTGGAGGGATTGGAAGTAATTAATAAGGAAGAAGAAATTCTGGGAGGTTCATCAAAACCGCAGCCAAAGGTTAATAGGGTCAGCTCAAAACCAGCCCAGATAACACCTCAGGAGCAGGCGCCTGCACAGAACGAACCCCCTCCGTTGAAAACTGAAAAGACAGGACAGCAGCTGACTGTTTTGCAGCAGTGGAGAAAGATCCTGGAAGGAGTGCGAGAGGTAAATCCTGTAACGCAAGGAATCCTGAATTCATGCAAGCCGCTGGGAATAAAAGAAAATAAGTTGGTGCTTAGTTTTCAAAGTGATGCCATTAAGGAAAAAATTGATGGAGGAGATCACATTAAAATTACGGAAGATGCGATCGAAAAAGTTATCGGAGTTCGCCTTCCCATACTCTGTGTTGTGGGTGGAAAGGACCAAGAGGATCTACCAGCCGGGGTAGACCCGGATGGATTGGTAGCTGCCGTTGTTCGGGACCTGGGGGGAAGTTATGTGTCCGACCAGAATGATAACTAATTCCACTGGGACACAAATTTATTTGTTTTAGGAGGACTGCATGGCAAAAAGATCAAAAGGCGGTGGGAGCGGCCTGGGCGGCCCGGGCGTGATGCAGCAAATTCAACAGCTGCAGGAACAGATGCTCAAAGCACAGGAACAGCTTGCAGGGGAACAGGTTAATGGATCAGCCGGTGGCGGCGCCGTGCAGGTGGTTGTGACCGGAGACCAGCGAGTTTTATCGGTTAGCGTTGATCCGAGATTGATTGAAGATGGCGACCAGGAAATTCTGGAAGACTTGATCCTGACAGCTATAAACCAGGGCCTGGATGAATCTAGGAAGCTGGCTGAAAGTAAAATGGGTCCCCTCGCTGGACAGGGACTTCCCTTTTAAAGCAGGAGACAGGAATTATGCTGCCTGAACCTATCCAACAATGTATTGATGCTTTTTCGAAGCTTCCGGGTATCGGCCCTAAAACAGCGGCCCGCCTGGTTTTTTATTTACTGCGGACCCGTGACAGTGATCTGTCCAAAAAACTGGCGGATTCGTTGCAAAATTTGATATCAGGAACAGACACCTGCCCGGTCTGTTTTAATATGATGAATGCCGGTCAGGAAAAGTGCAGTATTTGCGGTAATGAAAATAGGGACAGACAGGTGATCTGTGTCGTTGAAGAACCGCTGGACGTACCGGCTCTGGAGAGGACCTCCGGATATCCTGGTTTATATCATGTCTTACATGGAGCTCTATCACCCGTGGAAGGTATCACGCCGGATGATCTCAAGATCAAAGAATTGATCAATCGGGTCAAAACAGGAGAGATCAAGGAAGTCATCCTGGCCACAAATCCCAGTATGGAAGGGGATGCGACCGGGATGTATCTGCAGCAGCAGCTGAGCGGATTTGAGATTAAGGTCACGCGCCTGGCCCGTGGTTTGCCGATGGGTGGAGACCTGGAATACGCCGACCAGAACACTTTGCTGCGGGCATTAATGGGCCGCCAGGAAATGGATTAAAAGGCCCAAAAAATATTGCTCAACAATTGCTCTTGATTCACCTTGACAAGGAGTGATTAAGCACTATAATGATGCAGGTTTTACTCACAAAGATTTCGCCCATAAAACGGCAAATCTAAAAAACCGAAAGAATGCAGACCCTGTGCGGAAGCGCAGAAATGCGCAGATGCAAAATCGATTTTCCTGAAGGAAATATCGGTGGGGTCTTTTGTTCTCTATGTTGACTGCCCTTGACGCTTAAAAGCGCGGGTGGTAGAATAGAACCCGCTCTTAAAAAGGGCCTTGTACCTTAACAGCTGAATAGTGATAGAAAGCCAAAAACAGCAAAAACAAATCTTTGAGATAGAACTTCGTAATCTGATCCCACACTCGTTGTGGGATAATTTTTGCGGAGAGTTTGATCCTGGCTCAGGATGAACGCTGGCGGCGTGCTTAATACATGCAAGTCGAACGAAGATGTTCTTGAGTTTACTCGAGAGCTCTTAGTG
>CAZOUN010000074.1:0-13901 GCA_964582965.1 uncultured Anaerolineales bacterium
TTGAATATTTGGTGATCAGTCTTCAAGCTCATTTCCTTTTGAGCAAATATTTTTTATGGAAGGCCTAACGTTAATTATCTTTCAATTGCGTGATAAACACTTAGGCGTTATGCTCCATTTCTACTGGGGGCTTGAAAAGCACGTCCTCCCCCAGCTATAATCGCAGTATAGCATAATCAACACTCGCCAAAGGGGGAATTATGAGTGATAAAAAACTGCTTGACCGAGTCCGCGATACCCTGCGCCGCAAGAACTACGCCTACCGCACCGAACAAGCCTATACTTCCTGGATCAAACGTTACATCTTTTTCCATCACCTCAAACATCCCGGTGATCTGACTGAGCGCGATATCGAATCCTTTTTAACCTATCTGGCCGTTCAGCTTAACGTGGCACCCTCTACCCAGAATCAGGCTCTTGCAGCCCTGATCTTCCTTTATCAGGAAGTGCTTCACCTCCCCCTGGACGAGGAGATCCTGCCGGTCCCCGCTAAACGCTCCAAACATCTTCCTGTGGTGCTCAGCCGTCAGGAAGTCCGGGCGGTTTTGGAGGGGCTGTCTGGGACGTATCTGCTGATCTGCCAGCTGCTCTACGGCAGCGGCCTGCGGGTCACTGAATGCCTTACGCTCCGTATCCAGGATTTGGACTTCGATCGCAACGAGATCACAGTCCGCAGCGGCAAGGGGGACAAGGACCGCCGCACCATGCTGGCAGAAACAGTCCGCCAGCCCTTGATCCGCCACCTGGAAGGTGTCAAATTAGCTTATAAAATTGCTCTGGAAGAAGGATATGGTTCAGTACCGCTTCCCCGCTCGCTGGGCCGAAAATACCCTGGCGCAGCCATAGAATGGAATTGGCAGTATGTCTTCCCGGCTCTTAAACCTTCCACAGATCCCCGCTCCGGAGCAATCCGGCGCCATCATCTGCATCCCTCTGGTTTAAGAAGAGCAGTTCGGGCGAGTGCCCGGAAAGCTGGAGTGACCAAACATGTTACTCCACATGTCTTCCGCCACAGCTTTGCCACCCATCTGCTGGAGGATGGTTATGATATCCGTACGGTACAAGAATTATTGGGACACGCCGATGTCAAAACAACTATGATTTATACTCACGTGCTTAATAAGGGTGGTAAGGGAGTAAAAAGTCCCCTTGATTGAACCTGGTCTGTTTTCCGCCCTCGGTCACCGGTCGGGATGCGAAGCATCCGTCGGTCTCTCCACCCCGGTCTCTTTTTCCCGGTCGTATGTCAAGCGGACATCTCAGTCGACAGTTAAGGTCTTGCTCAAATTCCTCGGGAAATCAGGATCATACCCTTTCGCCAGGCTGCAGTGATAGGATAGCAGCTGGAGCGGGATGGCGCTCAGCAGGGCCAGGGCAGCCGGCTTCAGCTCTTCCGGCAAGTCCAGGTCGGGGATCACCAGGGTTTGCTGGGCATTGCCCTCCAGCCTGGAATCCTGGAAGCCGATCGCGATCACATGGCCTCCCCGGCAGGTGACTTCATTAATTCCGCTGATGATCAGAGGGATGTCATCTGGCCCGGCAGTGAAGATGACCGGATAGCCATCATAGACCGCCGATAAGGGGCCGTGTTTGAATTCAGTGGACAGGATGCCCTCGCAATGGGCGTAGGTGATCTCCTTGAACTTCAGTGCGCCTTCCAGGGCAACTGGATAGGTTAGCCCATAGCCCAGACTGTATAGATCATCCCAGTCCTTGACTTTTTCCACAACGGGAGGCATCTGTTCTTCAGATTTCTCAATGACAAGATCAATAAACCCTGGAATTTTGTTGAGAGCTTTCGTGTCCTGTTCTCCCCAGCGCAGCGCTACATAGAGTAAGGCCAGCACCTGGTTAAGATAGGTCTTGGTCGCAGGTACGCTGATCTCAAAACCGCAAACCAGCGGCAGGTGCACATCACTCACCAGCATCAGGGTTGAGCCCACTACATTTACCAGCCCCAGTACACCCATGCCACGCTCCCGGGCGATTTCAATTGCGCTTAACACATCCTTGGTCTCACCGCTCTGGCTGATAAAAATGCCCACATCTTCAGGCCCTACGGATGAACCGTACTGAGCTGCGAATTGAGGTGCCAGGACTGGGATGGCAGCCCGGCCGGCAAATTTGTTAAAATAGATCGATCCCAGCAGCCCAGCGTGAGAGCTGGTGCCGCAGGCGATCACATAGATATTACGGGCGTTTTCCAGTTTTTCGATAAAGGCGTCAACATCCGGAGAATTTTCCAATACCTGGAGTAGTTCAGCAGCTACGTGGCTTTGTTCGTGGATCTCTTTAAGCATGAAGTGCGGGTAGCCACCTTTCTGGGCGATTTCCATGGTTTCGATCACATGTTCAGGGTCCCGTTCGATCGTGGATCCGTCATCCAGGCTGGTGAGCTTGTAGCCGTCAGCCCAGAAGGTGATGATCTCTCCATCATTCAGACGCAGAATATTGCGGGTGATGGGCAGGATCGACGGCAGATCCGAACCGATGCAGACCAGGTCGTCAGTGATACCGGCAACCAGGCCAGACCCCTTTTTGATAGCATACAGGCGGTCATCCCCCACCGCCCCAATCACAAAGGAATAGTCTCCTTCCAGATCTTTGGTAGCCATGCGGATGGCTTCTACCATTTCATGGCCCTGGTCATAATAACGTTCGACAGCATGCACGCAGCTTTCACCGTCATTTTCAGAACGGACAACCATGCCTTCGGCTTTGAACTCTGCCATCAGCTCTAGGTTATTGACCACATTGCCATTATGGGCGCCAACCAGGTCGCCGTCTGAATCAAGGTGTGGTTGTGAATTGATCTGGGAAGGGGCGCCAAAGGTGGCCCAGCGCAGCTGCAGGATGGCCCGGTCCCCGGACATTTCCTTAAAATTGTACTTCTCAGCGACGTCTTGAATTTTACCGGCATCTTTCCGGAGGTCGATTTTTCCATCTTTGGGTAGGGTGGCAGCACCGACTGTGTCATACCCTCGATAGGACAATCGCTCACCGGCACTGATTAAGATTGGACCGAGATTCTGATTTTCTTTAGTGACTATCCCAAAAATCCCGCACATATATGACCGTCCTTCCTGACTTTCTTTTCGTTTTCGAGCCATTATTCTACCATCAGGTCTGAGCGGCGTCAGTTAGCAAATGACACTATTTTAGCGCTGCTTTTACTCCATTCCCCGATCTGGAAAATTATTATATAGCACTGAAACTTGCCAATTTTTCAATGATAAAATACAGTTACTATTTTGATAGCACAAAAATAAGGAAAGAATTATGACCGACAAGATCTCCCCTGAGGATTTTGAGCGCCTGGCCGATTTGGCATCTTTAGAGCTGCCGGCAGAGGAAGCTGAATACCTCCGTAAAGAATTGAACAATCAAATGCTCTCCATTGAGGTCCTCGAATCGATCCCGATTGATGCCGAGACCGGGACAGCAGCTCATGGGATTCCATATGATGAGCTGAACAGCGCCGCCCCGAGAAAGGACATATCCTTCCAAGATCCAAATCGGGATGAGATCCTCAAACAAGCTCCAGAATTGGAAGATGGATATATCGTTGTACCAGATATTTCCCAAGAGGAGTTGGAGTAGCGTATGAAAACTTGTGACCTTCCCGCATATATCGTTGCTGATCTGATAAAAACAAAACAGGTTTCTGCAGTTGAAGTCCTGGAGGATACGCTGGAACGGATCCGCCTGGTAGATGGGCGGACCGGCGAGGTGGATGCACCGGAAGCCACATCTAAAGAAGACCTATCCACGATCCATGCTTTTACGCTGGTGACTGAGGACCATGCCAGGAATCAAGCTGAAAATATTGATAAGTTGATCAAAGAGGGAGAATACCCTGGACCTTTAGCTGGTGTGCCTTATACAGCCAAAGATATCTTTACGGTGAAGGGAATCAAGACCACTGCGGGTTCCAAGATCCTCTCAAATTATATATCCCCCTATTCGGCCACCGTGGTAGAACGTATGGCGGAAGCCGGCGCGGTGATGGTGGGGAAGGTGAATCTGGATGAATTCACATATGGTTCTTCCAGTGAATCTTCTGCCTACAAACCGGTGCCCAGAAATCCCTGGGATACCAGTCGGGTGACAGGTGGGTCGTCCGGAGGTTCAGCGGCTGCTGTTGCAGCTGGTGAAGGCGCCATTTCTCTTGGTACGGACACGGGGGGATCGATCCGCCATCCAGCCTCATTCTGCGGGACAGTAGGATTGAAACCTACCTATGGTAGGGTCTCGCGCTACGGCCTGATCGCCTTTGGTTCCTCACTCGATTGTCCGGGTCCGCTGGCGCGCAATGTGACCGATGCTGCCCTGACTTTGCAGGCAATTGCCGGCCCGGATCCCCGGGACAATACATCCGCCCAGGTGCCTGTGCCGGATTATCTTCAAGAAATGGAAAAAGATATCCGTGGACTCCGAATAGGTTTGTCCGAGGAATTTTTCCGGGTGACTTACTTTGATTCGGAATCAATGGAGTTGGTTGAAAACCCGATCGATCCCCAGATCAGGGGCGCAGTGCTCAGCGTAGCAGGGTTCCTGGCCCAACTGGGAGCTGATGTGGTGATGAATGTTCCTCTTCCGCACACTAAATACGGTGTGCCAACCTATTTCGTGATCTCACGTGTAGAAGCAAGCTCAAACTTGCTGCGTTATGATGGTGTGAAATATGGCTATCGGTCAGAAGAATCCTTTGCTGACCTCCGTGAACTTTACCGCAAAACCAGGGGAGAGGCTTTTGGTGTAGAGCCCAAGCTGCGAATGTTAATGGGGATCTACCTCAGTGCCGCTCAATTTGATAAAGGATATTACGAGCTGGCTCTTAAAGCCCGGGCCTTGATGCGCAGGGATTTTGAGGAGATATTTAATCCCAGGGGCAAGTATCACCTGGATGCTCTCTTAACACCAACAGCACCCTCCACCGCTTTCCCGATCGGAAGTGTCTATGGGGACTCGGTCATGATGCAGTACTCAGACCAGCTAACGGCTACTACCAATCACGCCGGCATCCCGGGATTGAACTTCCCGGTGGGATTTGATAAAGAAAACTTACCGATAGGCGCCCAAGTTTTGGGACCGGACTATTCCGAAGGCGTGTTACTCCGGATCGCCCGGGCGTATGAAAAGGTCACTGAAAAAGAAAGCTGGCGGGAAAAACGTCCTCCTATCCTCTCAAAAAATGGAAACTGATCCGGGTTCCATCCTTGTTTTTGGAAATGTAACACTGGATGTCATCTGCAAGTCAGTTGATGATGTTCCGCGCTACGACTCGATCGCCTTCCAGGAGGCGGCTGTCACTCCTGGCGGCTGCGCATCCAATGTGGCTATCGGAATGGCTCGCCTCGGCGAAAAACCTCTCCTGGTCGCTTGTATGGGAGATGACCTGACGGCAGATATGTTGGTGGATGCCTGGAATGAACAAGGTGTTGATGCCCGCTACGTCAAGCGATTCCCGGGAAAAGGCACTGGAGTCAGTGTGGGATTGGTTGACAG
Organism: uncultured Anaerolineales bacterium; assembly: GCA_964582965.1. Classification (GTDB taxonomy): domain Bacteria; phylum Chloroflexota; class Anaerolineae; order Anaerolineales; family UBA11858; genus B10-G9. The sequence goes on from CAZOUN010000074.1 coordinate 5,509, forward strand.
CGAATTCCAACCCCGTTTCATTCACACTTCTGGTGCTAATGCTGAGCTGGTAGGGAAGACCCTCAATCCTGATGTTTTCAAAGAACAAAGAATAGAATTTATGCACATTGCTGGGTATTTTGTGCTGCCCGGATTGCTTACACCTGGTTTTGCTGACACTCTCGCCCGAATCCGGGAAGCGAGTGTTTTCATTTCCCTGGATGTTGTGCGCCCCCCGGCAATGAAAAACCCTGACCCGTTATGGAACATCCTGCCCCATCTGGATCTGTTTATGTGCAATCTCCAGGAAGCAGAGATCATCACTGGTGTATCAGATCCTGCCGGAGCAGCAATTGCTTTGAGGAAAGGAGAAGTCCGATCAGTGATCATTAAGCTGGGAGCAGATGGCTGCTGGCTGGCTGATGGAGATCGGGGAGTGCATATTCCAGGAGTACCAGTAGACCAGATTGTTGATACGACTGGCGCGGGAGATGCCTTCGCGGCTGGAGTAGTATCGGCTTTAAACCAGGGAAAGGATCTTGAAGAAGCCTGCCATTTTGGCGCCAAACAGGGAGCATTGACCACAGGATTCCTGGGCGCTGTCCGGCCAGACTAATATATTGAGGACTTATGATAGATTGGATTGCTTTTGACGCGGACGACACATTGTGGAAGAACGAAGACTATTATCTTTCAGGCAGGGACAGGTTCCTGGAAATTCTCCAAAAATACGGTATCGAAATTGAAGATATCGAGAACGCTGACCAATTTGAAGTTGATAATATCCAGTATTTTGGATATGGAGTGATGAGTTTTGTGCTGTCAATGATCGAGATCAGTATCGAGTTGACAGAGGAGAAGATCCATCCATCCGATATCCAAAAGCTGATCCAATTGGCCAAGGAAATGCTTTCTCAAGAGGTGGAGGTATTTGAAGGAGTCAGTTTGCTGTTGGAAAGATTATCAGCTAGTTATCCCCTTATGTTGATCACCAAGGGAGACCTGCTGCATCAACAGCGGAAATTCGCTGCCTCAGGATTAGCCCAATATTTCAGAGCTATCGAGGTTGTCAGTGACAAATCTCCTGCTGATTATGAGAGTATTCTGAACCGATACGATATTGAACCTGGAAGATTCTTGATGGTCGGCAACTCGCTGCGATCAGATATCATCCCGGTCCTGGAGTTGGGTTGTTGGGCAATGCACCTGTCTGGACACCCCACCTGGTCTCATGAAGAAGATCCATCGAATCATCTGGACCAGGAACGCTACCTGGAAGCGGAAGGAATATCCCAGATATTGGAAGAACTGGCTAAGGCGGGTTTGCTCATAAGGTAGATAAATTATGGTTTACTTTCTGGCCTGGATTCTGTTTACGATCATATTGCTGGGGTTTACCCTGGCTCGTTCACATCCTTATCGCTTTCCCCGTTTCCTGGCTTTTGAGAGCATCCTGAGCCTGATCTTCCTGAACGCCACTAGCTGGTTCCTCGATCCTTTTTCCATCAAGCAAGTTGTTTCCTGGATCTTCCTTGTCGGTTCTATATTCCTCGTTGGACAGGGCTTTTTTCTGATCAAAACCAAAGGGAACCCGGAAGGAGATTTTGAAGATACTACCACTTTGATCACCACCGGAATTTATAAATATATCCGCCATCCGCTATATACATCACTTATCTTGTTCAGCCTGGGTGTTTTTCTCAAGGATCCGTCATTGCTTGGGACGGGATTAGTGTTCACTACTGTTATTGGTGTATACCTGACCTCCCGGATAGAAGAAGGGCATAATTTGGAACGTTTCGGGGAATCCTACCAGGACTATATGGTTGCGACCAAGCGTTTCATTCCAAAAATATTTTAATTAAGGGCAGACTGCTGCAATTATGAAGATCCTCGAAAAACAAGGCTATCATCTACTTTCAATACTGGTATTGATCTCTGGGGCATGGTTTGCAGCCCGGGGAGAAGTCCTGGATGGTGCTTGGTTAGGGATTTCTACGAAGACCTGGTTGATCCTGTCGATTCTGTTTCCCGTTCTGCATCAGATCTATGTCGTGCTCTGCTGGAGGGCAGAGTTGTATTATGGCTGGTTATCAGAACGGCTGGGCGAAAAGGCTTTTACTATCTGGGCCATCGGATTTATGATCCTGTTTCTGGCGCGGCCGATCACAATCTTCGCCCTCGCGATTTCTAACCGCGGTACACTTACTATCCCTCTCGGGATCAATATTCCTTTGATTGGGATCTGTCTGGCGGTAGTGGTTTATATGGCCTATTCTTTTGCAAAATACTTCAGCATGGAACGAGCACTGGGGATCGACCATTTTCAACCTGAAAAATACCGCAATATTCCCATTGTCAGGGAGGGCATCTTCCGCTGGTCCTCCAACCCTATGTACAAGTACGCGTTTCTGGCTTTGTGGATGATCGGTTTGATCTTCAATTCCAAGGCCGCTCTGCTTGCTGCCCTCTTTAATCATCTGTATATCTGGGTTCACTATTATTTCACTGAATATCCTGATATGCAGTATATCTATCGCGAAGAGTAAAATTGGTCCAATCGAAGGGAACTTTTAAGGGTTCCTGACCGTCATCTCCTCATAAGTGAAATATCACCAGGAGGAGAACCATGGTTTCCCCCATACAATATAAATATAAGATCTTCGCCAGCCTTGTTATAGTTTTGATAGCCTTTTTGGCTTTCGCACAACCTGCCCTGGCAGACGGGATCGTAATTCCAGATCCGGCTCCCTGGCCGGACCCTCCTCCTCTGGAAGAAAGCTGGCTTACCATTCGATATCACCGGGTCACTATTTCTATCTCGGATCAGATTGCGGTCACCAGGGTTGAGCAGGAGTTCTTGAACGAACATGACTGGGAAGTAGAAGGAACCTATATTTTTCCCATCCCGGATGGCGCTTCGATCTCGAAATTTGTCATCTGGGTCGATGGACAGGCTGTCGAGGGAAAGATCCTCCCGGCTGATGAAGCCAGGCAGATCTATGAGGATATCGTTCGCCAGCGGCGTGACCCTGCCCTGCTGGAATATATCGGAAATGGGGCGGTCCAGGCCCGGATCTACCCGATTCCTGTGGGAGGTTCAAGGAAGATCGAGCTGGAATACAGCCAGGTCTTGAGCGAGGATAACGGGCTGATCAAGTACGTGTATCCATTAAACACAGAGAAGTTTTCTGCCCGGGCCCTGGAGGATTGTTCTGTGCTGGTCGAATTAACATCATCGCGGCCATTGCGGGCAGTCTATTCTCCAACGCACCAGGACCGGATTTACATTAATAGGGATGGAGATCATCAAGTCACCCTGGGTTATGAGGAATATAATGTGCTGCCCGACCAGGACTTTGAATTGATATACACACACAGTGATGAAGGTGTTGGCTTGAATTTGCTGACCTTTCCTGACCAGGAATCCGGAAATGGTTTTGGACAGGAAGGCTATTTTCTGCTTCTTGCCGCTCCGTCTATCGAGGTAGACCAGGTCATTCCCCGGGATATCGTCCTGGTTCTGGACACCTCTGGTTCTATGGAAGGAGACAAGCTGGCTCAGGCCAAAGAAGCTGCCAGGTATATCCTGACTCATCTCAATCCAGAAGACAGATTCAATGTGATCGCTTTTTCAACCGGCGTTAACCATTTTTCCTATCAACTCCAGCCAGTTTCAAAAGCTCCTCAGGCAATCTCCTGGATAGAAAATAAACCTGCATTGGGCGGTACCAATATCAATCAGGCGCTGCTTGAAGCAATCGCCCAGCGTAATCCAACAGAGGATAGCAATAATGCCCGCCCCCTGGTGCTGCTGTTTTTGACCGATGGGCTGCCAACAGAGGGTGTGACGGAGATCGATCAGATCCTGTCCAATACAAAAAATAACTCGACCCATTATCTCCGTTTATTTGCCTTTGGTGTAGGGGACGATGTCAATACCGAGCTGCTCGATACCCTGGCGGAAGATAATCGCGGACTGGTGAGCTATGTGCGGCCCAATGAGCGGATAGACGAAGAGGTGTCAGCGCTTTTTTCGAAGATACAGACTCCTGTTTTGTCCAACCTTGTGCTGGATTTTGGTGACATCCGGGTGGAGGAGATCTATCCTCCGCAGATGCCTGACCTGTTTTCTGGCACACAGCTGTTAATCGCCGGCCGCTACCGTTTGGCAGCGGAGGATTCTGGAAAATCAACTATCCAGCTGTCCGGTACGGCGAATTCTGAAGAGTATCTATACACCCTGAAGGCAGACTTCAAGAGCGGCTCAGAATCCAACGATGTGAATAGTTTTATTCCGCGTTTGTGGGCGGCGAGGAAAATTGGATACTTGCTGAACCAAATTCGCCATCAGGGGGAAAATTCCGAGTGGGTGGACGCAGTGATCCAGCTCAGCATCCGATATGGGATCATCACACCCTATACCTCGTTCCTGATAGAGGAAGACGGTCTCTTTTCAGGAGAGGGCTGGGATGAGGAAGCCCATGAACTGGTACAGGAATATGCTGGGGCGGCAGTCGGAGCGGAAGCGGTGGATAAGGCAGACGCGGAATCCAATTTGCGTGCTGCAGAAGCCGTGCCGCAGCCGGGAATGATAGTAAACCAGTTTTCCGGTGAGATCCAACAACAGCAGTTGAAATATGTGGGTGATAAGACCTTCTTCCTCCAGGGAGAGATCTGGATCGACAGCCAGTATGATGCATCTGTCATGACGCCAATTGATATTGGATTTGGTACAGAGGTGTATTATGAGCTGCTCTCCGCCAGACCGGGTTGGGGAAAATACCTGGCTCTGGGAGAACAGGTGATATTTTTAGCAGATGGCGATGTGTATCAAATCGTCCTGGAAGAGCAGGGGATCAGCAGCTTGTCATTCAGGTTCACACAGCCAGAAAATTCTGATCCGGTGAAAGGGCCGGCTGGTTCCCCGGTGTTTCCGAATACAAGATTCCTCTGTTCCGCACCATTATTGGCTGGTTTGGCACTGCTGGGTGCTGGGATGAAATCAAGAACTTAATAGAATACCAAAAGCCGGGTTGATGGAAGCCCGGCTTTTTTGGTTTTTGATCGCGTTTCATTATTCCTCTTTTGATCTCAAGCGGGGAGCGATCTTGTTATAAACCCAGGCAACTAATAAACCGATTAATAAACCGTCCAGAAAGCCGTATACCAACGCCACCAGGCTGCCCAGTGGGCTGACGGTGAAACCAACATAAGTATCGCTGACAAAAGCGATTTTCTCATGTGTGATGCCTTTTGTGAGGATATACCACCAGGTCAGTCCAAACCAGTTTATTCCCCAGACGATCCCACCAGCTAGAGCGAAGGCTTTAACATTGAGTTTCATATTGACCCTCCTGGAACATTCTATTATCTTCCATTATACAAAAAATAAATCCCCCTGGCTTGTCTGATTATGGACAAGAGTTATTTTTAAGGAAGAAAAATGGTTTCTCCTGTAAAAATAAACCTAAAAGTTCTGTAAGAATTTGCGAATTCACTTTTTCAACCAGGTGTAACATGGTAATATACCCCTTGTTACACTTTGCACATATGGAATATGTCGGCTTGTAAGGAAAAAAATTTGCAGTGTTTATAGGTATATCCAGGAGTTAAGGAAGATGAAAAGAGTTGTTATTTTGGGAGCAGGTACTGGCGGCACGATGGTTGCCAATAAACTGGTTCATGAGTTGGATGCCAGGGAATGGGAAATCGTGATCGTTGATCGAGACGAAACGCATTATTACCAACCGGGATTATTATTTATTCCTTTTGGAATATATTCTCCCCGCGATATTGAAAAACCGAAAAGGGATTTTATACCCCGCGGTGTGAACCTGATCCTTTCAGATATTGAATTGATTGAACCGGAAAAGAACCGGGTAATACTTACGAAAGAAAAGCAGGTACTTCCCTATGATTACCTGGTGATTGCTACCGGGACACATATCCAGCCAGGGGAAACTGATGGTTTGGTGGATGGCGGCGGTTGGGGCAAGAATATTTTTGATTTTTACACCCCGGAAGGCGCGGCTGACCTGGCGGGATTCCTGAAATTCTGGAAAGGGGGCAGGATGGTTGTCAATGTGGCAGAAATGCCCATTAAATGCCCCGTTGCTCCCCTGGAATTCCTGTTTCTGGCGGATTGGTATTTTCATCAGAAAGGGATGCGCGATAAGGTTGAGATTGTTTATGCGACCCCACTTGATGGAGCGTTTACCAAACCCCGCGCTGCCAGTATTTTAGGCGGCATGCTGGAAAAAAAGGGAATTAACCTTGAAACCAACTTCAATATAGGATCAGTCGACAACAAAAAACAGGCTATCCGCTCCTGGGATGAAAGAGAAATCTCATACGACCTGTTGGTTTCCGTCCCCACCAATATGGGTGCTGAGGTGATAGATCGCTCAGGACTTGGGGATGATCTGAATTATGTCCCAGTTGATAAACATACTTTGCAATCCACAGCGCACGAGAATATCTGGGTGATCGGCGATGCTGGTAATACACCGACCTCTAAAGCGGGCTCAGTAGCCCACTTTATGCTGGATGTATTGATTGATAACATGCTGCGCCACATGGAAGGGTTGGAACCCCGAGCAGAATTTGATGGCCATGCCAATTGTTTTATCGAATCTGGTTTTGAGCAGGGTATTCTGATCGATTTTAACTATGATGTGGAGCCGCTTCCTGGGAAATATCCGCTGCCGGGTTTGGGGCCATTTTCTCTCTTGAAGGAATCACCTGCAAACCATTGGGGAAAAATGATGTTCCGCTGGGTATATTGGAACGTACTATTGAAAGGCGGCGATATGCCTTTTGAATCCCAAATGACTATGGCTGGAAAATGGCAGTGAGTGTGAATAATGGATAAAGACATTGCTCTAATAAATGAAAAAGTAGATCAGATGATACTGCAGATCGCCTACCTGACCGAACAGACCGAATCCCAACAACGGCGAGTCAGGGAGTTTGACGAATTGAAAGCGGATCTGATCCCGATCGGAAATCAATTGATCCACCTCACAATAAGCGAGTTGGAAGAGATTGGTACTGATTTCGAGCTAGAGGATTTGCTCTTCCTCTTAAAAAGGGTTCTTAGAAATACCAATTTGATCCTATCCATGATGGACAGGTTTGAATCGTTGATGGGTATTGCGGATGAAGTTGAACTGTTGGGAAAACAAGTTTTTTCCTCAGCAGTTGAAGCCCTGGATAAATTAGAACAGACAGGATTTTTCACGCAGTCCGGAGATCTTTTTAACACCTTGGCAAAAGAAAATACTCTCTCGGACCTGAATAAAATGTTAACAGCTTTCCACCTTGGTGAGAGTGATGAGGCATCAGCGCCTGCACTCTTAACCCTGGTGCGGGAAGCCAATCGGCCCGAAACCAGAAAGGCTTTTTTCCGACTGGTGAAGGTGCTGCAAGCCCTGGGTGGAGACACCCAGGAAAATCATTCACAGGTTGTTTAAAGGAGTTTTATTATGGCCCAGGATATTCTAGACACCATAGAATTTGATGACGATGGTTTTATGGTAAATGCTGCAGACTGGAACAAAGAAATAGGCGAAGCGATCGCGGCGGCGCTTGAAGTAAAGCTTTCAGATCGGCACTGGCATGTGATCAATTTTGCCAGGCAGGATTTCGAAAATAGCGGAGAACCACCAACCCTCAGGCGCATCACCAAGCAGACAGGTGTTGATATGAAAGAAATCTACCAGCTGTTTCCTGAAGGTCCTGCAAAGATTGCTGCTAATATCGCAGGACTTAAAAAACCCACTGGCTGCATATAACTAAGGAGAGAAAAATGGCAAAACCTTCACGCGAGTTGCACAAGAGCTCTGGCACGAACGGTAATAGAAAATTAGCCCTGATAGCATCAAAGGGGTCCCTGGATATGGCCTACCCTCCCTTGATCCTGGCCAATGCGGCCCGGATGAGCGGCATTGATGTGGAGATGTTTTTCACTTTCTGGGGTTTGGATATAATCACTAAAAAGAAAATGAGCAAATTGAACGTGGCCACTGTAGGGAATCCGAACATGCATCCCTGGTTCCATATTCCCTCATTGATGGGTATCCTGCCTGGCATGAGCGCAGCTGCATCCTGGATGATGCGGGGAGAGATCAAAAAACTGGGATTTCCGCGGGTTCCAGAGTTCATCCAGCAGATGGTTGATGCTGGCGCCAATGTCTATGGATGTAAAATGTCCATGGATATGATGAAATTGACCCAGGACGACTTGATAGATGGGGCAACTGTTCTCGGCGCCATGGAATTCATGGACCTGACCGAAGGGGCCCAGGTGGTTTTTGTGTGAGATTTGTTTCTATAAATAATAAAAAGCCTTGTAATTTACTGGAGTGCACCCCATAAGGTGGACAAATAAATAAAAACCCTCTCTTGGGTAA
>CAZOUN010000075.1:0-13281 GCA_964582965.1 uncultured Anaerolineales bacterium
CGTCAATGCGTCCTTTTTCCCGCATGATGGTGTAAAGATCGGTCAGAATCTGGGTAGGATGTTCGCCCCAACCATCACCACCATTAATGATCGGAACGCTGACCCATTTGGCTGCTTCCTGGGGAGCACCTTTCATGAAATGGCGCATGACGATCACATCGCCATAGTTTTCAAGCATTTTGAAAGTATCTTTGATGGACTCCATATAGAAGTCACCCGCGCGAGTCATCTTGGCATCGGAAAAACCTGTAACTTTGCCGCCAAGGCGGAGCATGGCTGATTCGTGAGCCAGGCGAGTTCGGGTGGAAGGCTGATAAAAAGCCGTCACCATGGTTTTTTCTTTCAACAGATCAACGTTCTTGCGATTATGAGCAATAGGAGCCAATTTTTCGGCTACTTCAAATACTCGCTCAAACTCGTGTCGTTCAAAATTCTTCAATGAAATAATGTTACGTCCTGCGAAACTTCTCATGGTAAATCTCCTTTTAAATGAAATCTTAACTTTTTACTAAGGGTTAATTCATAATAAAAACTGATAATTACTTCCCTCCTATCGGTACTGATGTAATTAGATTACCTACCCGCCTAACAATATGGAAATGAAAATAGCCAGGTAAAAAATAACTGAAGGACGAGTCGATGATCATCCCCCGGGTTGAATATAACAGGGATGAAAAAACCAACAGTGAATCCAATCGTTGAATTTCTAATGCGATGGCTATATCGTGCGTTGCACCAATTGCGCTAATCTCGCATTTTGAACTCGCAAGGGGAATATCATCCCGCTTGATCAACAAATCCAGTACGGATCCAGTGAATTCTTTCCTGACATCATCCTCGCTTAGAATATCAATTGGCAGATTATCTTCCAAGTAAGCCACAGGACGATTATCTGCTAAGATCACGCGTGATACCTGGAGGATCTCTTTATTTTCAGGTAATTCAAGTGTTTCTGACATTTCAAAATCAACTACTCTGCGGGCTACATGCAAATCGCCCATTGAAACTTCCAGGCCAAGCAGATCGGCAATGGTTTCCAGGCTGTTTAGATTTTCCAGACCGGTATCGAAAACCCTGGTAGGATGGATAACGAATGTTCCAACTCCCTGCTTCTTTTGAAGCAAACCCCGGGTTTCAAATGTCCGCATAGCTTCCCGGAGCGATGCACGAGAAACCCCCAGCTTCACAGCAAGTTTGGGCTCTGAAGGCAACTGATCGCCGGACTCTGTTGCCTCAATCAGCACACCAAGCTGCTCATGAAGAGATCTTGAGACATCATTATCTTTGATCAAGATTTAGCTCCTTCAACAACGCGAACAAATTCAAATTTCTCAACATCAACCAGGCCCAGGTCAGAGATTCGTAAAGCGGGAATTACAACAAGCGCCAATAAACTCATTTGCATGTTGGGATTTATGATCGAACACCCACAAGACTGGAATCCTTTCAGAACAGTGGCGGCTTCCGCTGCAACCAGGTCAGCTCGTTTATTTGACATCAATCCGGCAATTGGCAGCGCAACCTCGCCAATGATCTTGCCATCTTTTACAACTACCTGGCCCCCTTTGATCTCAGCTAATTTATTTGCAGCGAGTGCCATTTGTTCCTCATCGGTACCCACAACGATCATATGGTGCGAATCGTGAGCAACAGTCGAACCGATGGCGCATCTTCCCTGTAACCCAAATCCCGAAACCAGGCCTACAACTACACCACCAGTAGCTTGATGTCTTTCAACAAGGGCGATTTTAAGCATGTCTTCCTTAAGGTCGATCTTGACTTCACCATCCTGCACTTCAACTGACATCTTCAAGTGCTGGGTCGGTGCCTGGCCTTCAACTACACCAATCACATGGGCCGTTGCGGGAGAAGATATCCCGTGATCAACAACCAGTTTAAAATCATCTGCCACCAGAGGGCGCTTCATATTCACAGAACGGGTTGCCCAATCTGGATATTCATATCCGGGGAGATCAAATTGCCATTCACCGGATTCCGCCAGTAATTTTCCTTTAGCGAATACCTTTTCAGCATGAAAATCGTTCAAATCTGAAACCAGTAGAAAATCCGCATATCGACCGGGAGCGATCTGGCCCATATCCTTGTCTACATTAAAATGTTCGGCCGTATTGATAGTTGCCATTTGCAGAGCTGTCATGGGATCTACACCCAGCCCGATCGTATGCCGGAGCACTCTGTCCATATGACCTTCATTTACCAGGGTTTCAGAATGTGAATCATCTGTACAAAGAATAAAATGCCGGGGATCAAGTTTATCTTCAGTGATCGCTTTCACCTGGGCTTCAACATCCAACCAGCCGGAACCATATCGCAGCATCGCCTTCATCCCCTGACGTACCCTGGCAACTGCATCTTCTTTCCTGGTACCTTCATGATCATCTTCGGGTCCTCCCGCGACATATCCGTGGAACGGGATACCCAGGTCAGGTGCAGCATAATGGCCACCGATCACCCGTCCCGCTGCCCGGGTCGCCGCCATCTCGTCATGCATTTTTTTGTCGCCGAAATAGACAGCTGGGAAGTTCATCATTTCACCTAAACCGATGATCCTGTCCCACTTCATGGCTTCTGCCACGTCTTCTGCATCAATGGACGAGCCTGGTGTCTCCAATCCAGGTGCGGATGGGACACAGGATGGTATCTGTACCCAAACATGAATAGGCAGGTTCTCTGCCTCATCCGCCATTAAGCGAACGCCCTCTAAACCGAAGACATTTGCTATCTCATGAGGATCGATGAACATCCCGGTTGTGCCGCGTGGCGCAACCGCCCGAACAAATTCTGTGATGGTCACCATGCCAGACTCAACATGCATATGGGCATCCAACAATCCGGGAACCAGGTATTTTCCCTCCGCATCGATCACTTTTGTTTGATCTCCGACAGTATGGGAAGCATCATTCCCCACATAGGCAATCCGGTCTCCCGCAACAGCGATATCTGTTCCAGGTAGAATCTCTCCTGATTGAACACAGACCCACCGCCCATTTTTAACTACCAGATCAGCTTTCTTCCGGCCCATGGCTACATCTACTAGGGTTCTAGTTCGACTGCTGATTTCTTCTCGGCCCATCTTTAACTCTCCTAGGAAAAGCCCGCTTCTATCCATTTAATAATCGTGCTGCTGCCTTGTTATGTTCTTCTACCAAAACTGGCAGGTCGACTGCTGTAAGCTGGCCTTCTTTGACAACAAATTTACCACCGACCACGTTGTAATCGACCTTAACCGGAGCGCAAAAGGTCATCGCGGCAACCGGATCATGCAATGCACCCGCGTAATCAATTCTTTCCAGGTCCAGAGCGATAAAGTCAGCCGCTTTTCCAGGTTCTAGTGAACCGATATCATCCCGTCCCATCACTGCTGCTCCGCCGCGCGTTGCCATTTCCAGGGCTTGCCGGGCAGACATGATTGGCTGGTCAATACCACCTGTTCGAGACGCTCCCTTGATCCCAGCTCTCAGCCGGGAAAGAAGCATCGCTTGGCGTGTTTCATCTAATAAATGTGATCCATCATTGCTCGCTGAGCCATCAACTCCGATTCCGACATTCACCCCGGCTGCTAGCAGATCCAGGATAGGTGCGGCTCCGGATGCCAGGCGCATATTCGAGCTTGGGCAGTGAGCGACACCACAGCCGTTTTTCGCATAAACACCTATCTCACTTTCATCTAGATAGATAGAATGGGCAAACCAGACATCAGGCCCGATCCAGTCCACTTCTTCCATATAGGCAACCGGTCGTTTACCAAATTTTTGGATAGTAAAATCAACCTCGTCTTCTGTTTCTGCCAAGTGAGTGTGTAAGTGAACACCGTACTCACGCGCCAGGGCAGCGCTTTCGCGCATCAAATCGCCGGTGACACTGAAAGGAGAACAGGGAGCCAGAACAATCTGAGTAAAAGATCCAGGCTTAGCATCATGATAAGCTTCGATCACACGCTGGGAATCCTTCAGGATGTGCTCTTCATCTTCTACAACACTGTCCGGGGGAAGACCACCTTTACTTTCGCCCAAACTCATTGATCCCCGGGAAGCATGCAAACGCACACCCATCTCCAGGGCAGCTTCGATCTCATCATCCAATCGTGATCCATTAGGGAAGAGGTAGAGATGATCAGCTGCAGTTGTGCACCCAGAGAGAGCCAGCTCTGCCAATGCTGTCCGCGTAGATGTCCTGATATCTTCTGGCTTCATTCTGGCCCAGATCGGATAAAGGGTCTTCAACCAATGGAAAAGGTTGGCATCCTGTGCTTCAGGTACAACCCGGGTCAGGGTCTGGTAAAAATGGTGGTGCGTGTTGACCAAACCAGGGAGCAAGATATGGTTCTTTAAATCAAGAATCTGATCTGCTTTTGTGGGCAATTGATCAGATTTTCCAACTTCTTCTATAAATCCATCTTTAATAAAAAGGCCACCGTCTTGAATTTCCTGGCGGTGGTCGTCCATAGTGACCAAAACCTGGGCATTTTTTACTAGGAGTGTAGGCATAAGGTTTCCTTTTTTATGACTTGTCTGACAACTACAAGTTTAACAAATACCCTCCCTTCTGTCAATTGTCAGACAAGTTACCTGGCAAAAGTAATGATTTTAATCATATTAAGAAGAATAGGACTTTTCAGACCTGAATTTAGCAATAATAATTATTTTGTGACCATACTAGGAATTAAAACCAGAAATTCAAGAGATTTCTTGTAAAAACAGGATTCAGCAGCGAAAACACAGCACCAACAAGAATCAGAATAAAAATCAAAAGGGAGATTAGCGCCAGGCACCCTCCCCGGTCGATCTTCACCCGCTGCCTGGGTGAATTTTTCTTATCTGCGGAAGGGTCTGCAGCTCGAGGTGATCTCTTTTTTGTGATCTCCTTGGTTTCCACACCTCGTACGATCACGCCAGGAGCTTTTTGGGGATCTGTTTTTTTTGGCATGGCAGCGGATAGGGGATCAAACCCAAAATTGATATTGAATCTGCCGCTCTGTGCTTTCAACAGCTCATTCTTAAATTCCGCAGCCATCTGCCAGCGGTTATTGGGATGAACCTGGAGCGCTTTTTCAACAGCTTCTGCCACACGCTTGGAGATCTTGGGATTTCTTTCCCGGACAGGGGTTAGCTCTTCCTGATCCATGGTCTGCGCCAAGGAATCTTCAGGAGTCAGTCCAGTTAATACGGTATACAAGGTAGCGCCCAGAGAATATATATCAGTCCTGGCGTCAGTTCTGGCAGCCCCATATTGTTCCGGCGGAGAGAAACCCATCGTCATCGCCCGAGCACCTGTTGTGGTAGTTTGGTCTCCCTGCATCACTTTCGCCAGGCCAAAGTCTACCAGGAATACCCCCCCACCAGGTGTGATGCGCACATTAGCTGGTTTTATATCGCGATGGAGAACTACAGAATCCTTGGAATGCATATAGGATAAAGCATCGCAGATAGCTGCCCCAATAAAAACAACCTCTTCTTCTTCGAAGGGACCGATTCTCTCCAATCTCTCCTGGAGGTCTTCCCCTTCAATATAATCCATTATCAGGTATTGGCCCTGATCCTCAAGAGTAAAATGGTCGGAAACCCGGGGTAAATTGGGGTGGCGCAAATTGGCAAGGATGGTCGCCTCCCGTCGGAATTGACGGGCATAATCATCAATAGTAAAAAGGTTCTCCTTAACAGCAACTTCAAGACCAAGGTTCTCATCTACGGCCCGGAAAATTGATCCCATCCCACCGTGTCCGAGAACTTCGATGATCCTGTAACGTTCGCGAAGGAGCTGACCTTGATTTAGCGTCATCTAATTATCTTGACTAGATATCCAAATTTCTTACTTCATTGGCATGTGTGATTATGAATCTCTTCCTGGGTGGAACTGAAGATCCCATTAGCATATCGAAAGTTCTATCTGCCGCAGCGGCGTCTTCAATTGTAACCTGCAATAAGGTGCGGGTTTCTGGGTCCATGGTTGTATCCCAAAGCTGAATGGGGTTCATTTCGCCCAAACCCTTGTAGCGCTGCAATCGGGCTTTCTCAGGAGTGAGACCCAGTTCCTTAAACAGATCTATCTTTTCCTTTTCAGTATAAACATAGATCTTTTTATTCTTGTGGCTCAACCTGTACAGCGGCGGCTGGGCAATATACAGATGGCCACTATCAATCAGCGGCTGCATATAGCGGAAGAAGAAAGTCAACAGCAAGGTGCGAATATGGGCGCCATCAACATCGGCATCCGTCATGATGATCACACGCCAGTAGCGCAATCCTTCAAGGTCAAATCCTTCTCCAATACCCACACCAAGGGCAGAGATCAAGGATTTAACCTCGTTATTAGCGAGGATCTGATTCAATCGAGCTCGTTCTGTATTCAGGATTTTGCCCCTCAATGGCAAAATTGCCTGGAAATGGCGGTCTCTACCCTGCTTAGCAGAACCTCCTGCGGAATCACCCTCGACAATATAGATCTCAGATTCCTCGGGGTTGCGTGAGGAACAATCGGCCAATTTTCCCGGCAGCGTCATACTCTCAAGGGCAGACTTTCTAATAACCAAGTCCCGGGCCTTGCTAGCCGCTTGTCTTGCCCTCGCAGATGTCAGGCACTTATTAATAATGGCCTTAGCTGCGCTGGGGTTTTCTTCCAGGAAAGCCTCTACACCTTCTGCAACCACTTGCTGCGTGTGAGTCTTTACCTCGGCATTCATCAACTTAACTTTGGTCTGACTTTCAAACTGGGGTGAAGGATGTTTTACACTGATGATCGCAGTCAAACCTTCCCGGGTATCATCACCAGAGAGATTAGGATCAGAATCCTTGAATATTTTTTTAGAGCGAGCGTAGTTGTTTATAGTACGTGTGATTGCTGTTCTTAAACCAGTTAGATGTGTACCGCCATCATGAGTATTGATCGTGTTTGCGAAAGCGTAGATAGATTCCGCGAAGGCATCTGTGTACTGAAAAGCCGCATCGATCACGATGTTATCGACTTCCTTTTCGACGTGAATGACCGGATGTAGTTTTTCTCGATTGCGATTCAGGTAACGCACGAAGGAAGTGATACCACCGTCAAAATAGAAACTCATCTCCCGATTATTTCTTTCATCGGAGAATTTAATGGTGACACCCCGCGTGACAAAAGCCATCTCCCGAAATCGCTGAACCAGGGTTTCAAACTGAAAAGACATTTCTTGATCAAAGATGGTCTTATCGTATAAAAAGGTCTGGGTTGTACCAGTTTTTCCCTTGGGAGCATTCCCCACAACCTCCAACTTGGTTACAGGAATACCTTTTTCATAACGCTGATAATATTCTTTTTGATCTCGCCAAACCCTTACTTCGAACCATTCAGACAGGGCATTAACAGCAGAAAGTCCTACACCGTGTAAACCACCTGAGACTTTATAACCCCCACCGCCGAACTTACCCCCAGCGTGGAGCTTGGTCATGACCAATTCAAGAGCTGGAACTTTTTTCTCCGGGTGGATGTCCACCGGGATACCTCGGCCGTTATCAGTGACGGTGACACTCTCATCCTCATGAATGATGATCTCTATCTCATCGCAATACTCTGCCAAAGCTTCATCAATTGAGTTGTCCACTACCTCATAAACAAGGTGGTGCAGCGCTTTAATGTCAGTTCCACCTACGTACATACCAGGCCGGAGGCGAACCGCTTCCAGACCCTCCAGAACCTGAATATCTTTTGCATCATAGGACATTTTTTGTTTCTTATCAGCCACAAAAACCTCCAGTAAGGTTCACGCAAACCCGCATCATACCATGATTAAATTTATTTCTCTAATGTTGATCGTTCTTCAACAATTGGTTGAAGAAGACCGAGCGACTGTATTTCCTCCGACCAGCGATTTATGTCCTGGTAATACACAAAACTGGCAGATAGCATTCCAGTTGTCACGAATGCATGACCAATTATGCTGATCAACATCAACCAGGAGTTTTCCGGAGGCACCTGCCAGAGCATATTCAATCCCTGGTTGAGGAGCATGGCTAGCAGGATAAACATGCTGGTCTTCAGAAAAGTCAGATTCGTCATCCGGATGCTGGTCATTAATGACTTCCAGGCCTTTTGTCCCTTGGAATAGATCCCATGAGGGGAGAAAAACAGGGGAAAGATAAGCCAGAATGAAATCACACCGAACAAAATAATGACCATTTGCCCTAGTGATACGCTAAATAAAGTGGTTCCGGTTGCCGCACAACTGCCCACAACCAGGATCGCCATGAAAAATACCATCCAGATCAGGCTCAACAAACCGGATTGCAAACTGACTCTTGGCCAATCTTGAAAAATACTGCGCCATTTCAACTCGTCAAATACAGCAGCTTGGCGAACTGCTGAAAAATACAATCCTCCTAGCATCAGACCGAGCAAGAATACCGACAACACGATCAAGGCCGCACCGCTCAGGTTTTGTACATCCCAAAAAAAAGGTGTGCCGAGTGGATTTTCTACAGGGAGGATGCTGGTAAATAAACTGAATATTCCTACAGGAAGAGATCGCAGCCCAATCAAAAGATTGATTCGCTCCGCAGCTACTATCCAGATCTCTTGCCCAGCTTCCATAACTTCACCAAAATCAGCTGGCATTAGTTCAGACATATCATTCATATCCACAATTAATCCCTCTATAAGGGATTTAATTTGGAGGTGAGGACCAAACCACAAGAAGAGATCAAGGCCTACCGGAAAGATTAATAATATCAAATGTTTTGTGATGGCATCAAACCCATTTTTGATGGATTTAAGAACATTTGGTGGCTCTGGAAGGGTAATTTTGTTGATGTTCATCAATGCTATATTTTACCATACAACCCCCTTCCAAACCTCTCCCAGGAGGCCTAAAAAAGCATAAAAAACGAGCCATAATTTCCCTTAAATATCCTCTGGATTATAATGAAAGGTGTGATTACCACCTCCATTAAAAATGAATTCAGGTGATACAATCTTTTCTAATCATTTGGTGACCCTTGTACCCCGATCTGAGGTTTGGTTATTTAAAATACCAGCTAATCGCACTGTTTACCGAAGGGCATTATCCAGTATGGAAATGATGGTTTTTTTAGGAACAGAAAACCTGAAGTCCCAGAATATTAAGTGAGGTAAATATGGTTCAGAATGCTGACAAACTATTCGTAAACGCCCATGTACTGACCATGGATGATGATTTCAACCGCTATGAAAAAGGGGCTGTCGCTGTTGTTGGAGATCATATCCAAGCGGTAGGTGAAATGGATGATTTGCAAAAAGAATATCAAGCCGTGGAAGTGATCGATTGTATCGGAAAGATCCTCATGCCCGGATTGGTAGATGTGCATACGCACGTCCCCATGAACCTGCTGCGCGGATTAGGCGATGATCTCCGGCTGGATGTCTGGCTTTTGGGCTACATCATGCCCGTGGAGAGGGAATTCGTAAACCCCGAATTTGTACGTTTAGGCACTTCCCTGGCTTGTGCGGAATTGATCCGGTCGGGTGTGACCTCGTTTGCAGATATGTATTATTTTGAAGATCAGGTGGCTGAAGCTGCCGCAGAAGCGGGATTACGGGCAATCTGCGGCCAGACTATCCTCAAATTCCCATCACCGGATGCAGACTCCTATGAAGAGGCCCTGGCTGCTTCAGAAAAGATGATCAAAAAATGGAAGGGGCACCCGTTGATCACTCCCGCAATCGCTCCTCATGCAGCATATACTTCCACGGTGGATATCCTGAGATCAGCTACGGCCATGGCTCAGAAATATGATGTTCCTCTTCATATTCATATCGCAGAAACTGCTCAGGAAGTAGAAGATTGCCTCGAAGAGTTTGACATGCCTGTTGTCCCCTATGTGGAACAATTTGATGTGTTCAGCGCTAAAGTAATTGCCGCTCACTGTGTCCATGTTGACGAAAGAGAAATGCACAAATTGCAACGCTATGGCGCAGGAGTAGCTCATAATCCAACTTCCAATTTGAAATTGTCATCGGGTATTGCTAAAATCCACCGGATGTTAGAGTTGGGGTTGAATGTCGGGATTGGCACAGATGGTGTCTCCTCAAATAATGATTTGGATATGTTCGAAGAAATCCGCCTGGCCGCGCTGCTCGCCAAGGGAAGCAGCGGCGATCCAACAGTCGTCCCTGCCCGGACAGCTGTCGCCATGGCAACCAGTATGGGTGCCAAAAGCATCCACCTTGGTGACCAGACAGGTTCCCTTGAAGTTGGGAAAAAAGCAGATCTGATCCTTGTCGACATTGACACTCTGCATAACTCTCCCCATTACCGTAATGATCCAAATAGTATCTATGCCCAGTTTGTATATGCTGCAAAATCCACTGACGTAACAGACGTAATGGTTGATGGTAAATGGCTGATGCGCGATCAGGAATTATTGACCATTGATATTGACAAATTACTCCCTCGAGCTCAGTCTCTCGCTTTGGAAATAGACAAATTCCTAGTTGAAAGATTCCAGTCTGTCTATTCCAAATTAATCGCTATCGGTGGTGCGGAAGAACAGGAAAGTTATGAAGTCCAAATCAAAGTAACGGTAAATGATCCAGAGAAAGTGATCACAAAATTGAAAGAGTCCGAACTGGAGATACTGTACTACCGCCATTACCAAGAATTTGATACTTATTTCAAATTTGAGGATCCAGAAGAAGGTTGGCTACGGTACAGGGAAGATGAGTTCATTGATACTCAGGGTGAGGTTGAGAATGTCCGTTATCGGCTGACATTGATCGGACCTCAAAGCGAAAAACACTTCCCCCAGGATGTCCTATTATCCCGGAGCCGATTTATCGCGCCAGCACCTCATAGTCTCCGGTTCTATAAAGAATATTTTAAGCCAAGCGATGAGACCTACATTGAAAAGGATCGACGGCGCTGGAAAGTATCATTCCGTAACATTGAGTTCTTCATAAACTTAGACCGTTTGGATGAACCGGATCTGGGAACTTTCCTGGAAGTAAAAAGCCGAACCTGGAGCCTGGAGGACGCAGAGAAAAAAGCCCAGGTTGCTGAGGACCTTCTCAAGCTCCTGGGCGTTCAAGCCCCAGAGAGTGAAACGCTGGACTACGTGCAGATCATCGAAACCCAAGCCTGAGCTATGAAGATAGCTGCTCTTGGAGATATTCACGGTAATTTCCAGGCCTTGGTTACCGTTCTTGACCACGTTGAACGCTGGCAGCCGGACCTTGTTCTTGTCCTGGGTGATATCATAAACCGCGGACCTCGCTCTCGAGAATGTCTGCATCTGATCCAAGATAAAGGAAAATCCCCTGGCTGGCATATTATTAAAGGCAATCATGAGGATTATGTCCTCAACATGGAGGATCCCGCCCTACCCCGATCCGGGATGCAGTTTGAGCTCCGGAGAGTGATCAATTTTACTTATGAGTCTTTATCTAATGAGGATAACCAGGCAGTCAAAGATCTGCCTGTTGAGATCACTTTAAAAACTGCGGGAAATCAACTAATCCGGGCCAACCATGCTTCGACTGCTGGTGATAGAATCGGGATCTATCCGGACACACCAAAATGGGACCTTCCCGGATTAATAGACCAGACTGCTGACTTGTTCCTGGTGGGACATACACATCAGGCATTTATCCGGAAGTGGGATAATACAACAATAATCAATACGGGGTCAGTTGGCCTACCCTTCGATGGTGATACCAGAGCAGCATATGCTCAACTGACTTTACAACATCAATCCTGGCACGGTGAAATAGTACGGATTGAATATGATAAGAAAGCCGCTGAAGATGATTTCTTTAAAAGCGGATTCATCCCCGATGGTGGAGACCTCGCCAACCTGATCTTGGCTGAATTGCGCCTGGGATGGCCCCAATTATCCAAATGGTTTGGACGTTATGAAACTGCTGTCCTGGCAGGAGAGATCAGCCCTAAAGAGGCAGTAACTGAATTTCTTCTCAATCCAAATATCGAATACAAAAAACCTGACCTATCTTAAATAGTTACTTGGAGTCATATGAATTCAAGCCGATTAGACCTCGCCAGAAATGCCGCCCTTCAAACCGGGAAAAACCTGCTCGATCTTTACCGGAAAGGTGATCAAACCGGTTTTCTGAAAGAGGATCACACCCTGGTCACTGAAGCTGACCGAGCTGCAGACAAAATGATTCAGGAGATGATCCTGGGGGAATTTCCAGATGATCGAATTCTAAGCGAGGAAGGATCGACAATATTCCCAAACAATAAGCATGTCTGGATCATTGACCCATTGGATGGAACAGTGAATTTCAGCCGGGGATTGGATTATTGGGGTGTATCTATTGCCCACCTCGAAAACGGGATGCCGCAAACAGCAGCCCTTTATTTTCCGGTTACAGATGAACTATTTACTGCTGTTCTGGGAGGTGGTACGTTTTTAAACGACCAACCTCTGAAAGTATCAAAAGAGTTTGATGAAGAACTGTTTCCAATTTTTGTTCATTGCTCAAGAATGCATAAACGCTACAGTGTCAATCTACCTTATAAAAATCGGTCCCTGGGTGCAGCAGCATACCACTTATGCCTGGTAGCGAATAACAAAGCAGTACTGGCATTTGAAAGCACAGTCCGTATCTGGGATTTTGCTGCCAGTTGGCTGATCATCCAGGAAGCTGAGGGGGAAATTGAAACTTACGGAGAAACTCAGCCTTTCCCCGCTCAAGCGGATACGGATTATCATGACATACCTTTCCCTATCATCGCAGGTGCTTCAAAAAAAGTACTGGCAGAAGCCAGGAGAAATATTGTCCGTCGGTAAAATTTACTGGAGGTTTTGGTTATGAAATACAGATATTTAGGTAATTCGGGATTAAAGGTCTCAGAACTGTCTTTTGGATCATGGGTGACATTCGGAAGCCAAGTAGATGTCGACAAGGCTGTCTCCTTAATGAAAATAGCTTTCGAAGCAGGTGTAAATTTCTTTGACAACGCCGAGGTTTACAGCAACGGCCAAGCAGAAGAGATCATGGGTAAAGCAATCAAGAAGGCCGGATGGAAACAAAAAGATCTTGTGCTTTCCACTAAAATCTTCTGGGGAGGAGACGGTCCAAACGATATTGGGTTATCCAGAAAACATATTATCGAGGGAATGGACAACTCCCTAAAAAGAATGGGATTAGAATACGTCGACCTGGTTTTTGCTCATCGACCTGATATTCATACACCGATCGAAGAAACCGTCCGGGCGTTTAACCACCTGATCAACCAGGGCAAAGCTTTCTACTGGGGCACCAGCGAGTGGTCCGCTCAGCAGATCATGGAAGCCT
>CAZOUN010000076.1:0-13230 GCA_964582965.1 uncultured Anaerolineales bacterium
CTCTTTTTTCATCCGTTAAACTGAAAAGGGGCTGACTTTTCAGACAGCCCCTTTTAGTTTTTATATGCTTAGCTTGTCATTCTGAGCCTGACTCCGAACGGAGTTGAGGAGGAAGGGGAAGAATCCATACTTAGTTCAAACACCATGGGCGTAACTTATCAAGGAAGAGGGTCTAGGAATTGGGACGTAATATGGATCCTTCGCTTGCGCTCAGGATGACAACCTTAAATTTCAGGTAAATTATTCGCCCTGGGGGGTGGAGATGGAGCAGAAAACTTCGTTACAACAAATACTTCTCAACTTGCACGTTATCTCGCCCCAGCATATCCCGGAGCTGATTGATCAGGTTTTTGCTGATCTTTGTTGAGGCATTAGGGAATTCAAGTAAATGGGCTTGATCTTTTTCAATGATCTGGAATGTAAAGCGATCATTACCAGGATAGCTGATCAATGTGCCGTAAACCTGACGAAGCCTCAGTTTATCCCTCATCAAGTCTCCCCGGTTCTTGAGGATCACTGTGATCATATATGTTGAATCCTCATCCAGTGTTATCGCACCCACACGCTCTGGCACAAGAGAAGTTTGTTCCGGTTCTTCCACGGGCTTTTCGTTTGGAATAGCAACCTTCTCATTCGCAGACTGTTGTGCTTCAGTTATTAACGGAGGTGTCTTATCGACTGGCTGTGGTTTCTCACTTTTCGGCTGATCTGTTTTTTGAACTTTTGGCGATGATGTTCCATAGTCCAGGGGTGGGAATTCTGGTTGGGGTGGTAGATCTGCTTCCGGGACAGGTTCATAGATCATGGAGTCTTCAACCGGCGGCCTTTCCGTTGGGGATGGTCCTGCAGCCGATGGTTTGTTTTCTCGATTTACAAATTGAGGAGGCGGTGTCTGGGTCGATCGAGGAGGCGTATCAATGGATTCGATCTGGGAAATACTGGTTGAAACATGATCCACCAGCACCTTGGTTTCTCCACCATTTGCATCTGCTTTACCCCGGACGTAAATAATTTCATCAAACCGGATCAGCTCCGCATATTTTTTCCAGGTATTGGGAAAGACTACCAGGTCGATCATCCCCTGAACATCCTCAATGGTCGCAAAGGCCATCGCCTTTCCGTTTTTGGTTTGATGCTGCCGGATCTTGGTGACGATACCAGCAACACTGACATATTCATGGTGTTTGGCTTCGCTGAGATCCTGGGCGAAGTGGGTGACGTGTTTCTCCAGGCTGTCCATTACTGTACTGAGAGGGTGGTCTGAGACGTATAAACCAATCAGCTCTCTCTCCCAATCCAGCTGAGCCCGGCGATTGATGGCTGTTTTAGCATCCGGCAAGACAATGGCTTCCGCGAGACCAGTGCCATCCCCGAACATGGAGATCTGTCCGGCATCCGCAGCCTGAAAATTGGAGGAGCTGATCGCCAGTATCCTATCCATGGACTCGAGCAGCGCAGGGCGGCCACCAAGGTCATCCAACGCGCCTACCTGGATGAGAGATTCCAATGCTCTTTTGCCGACTTTCCTGAGGTCTACCCGGCGCAGAAAATCATTTACGTCCTTGAATTTCTTCTCACCTCTGCCGTGAATGATCTCTTCAACAGGTCCTTCACCAACGTTCTTGATTGCGCCCAGGCCAAAACGGATACAATTTTCTCCTGTGGCACCATCTTCGATTGTAAATCCCCAGCAGCTGAAATTGACATTGGGTGCCAGAATTTCTATTCCCATCTGCCTGGACTCGGATGCATAAAGAGTGACTTTGTCCGTGTTGTTCTGGTATACGGTGAGCAGTGCAGTCATGTACTCCACAGGGTAGTGAGCCTTAAGGTATCCTGTTTGGACCGAGATCAAACCATAATCTGCGGCATGGGCTTTGTTGAAGCCATAGCGGGCAAAGTTTTCCCAATCTGTGAAGATATCTTCTGCAGTTTTTTGATCAAGACCTTTTTCAACAGCGCCGCTTATGAATTTCTTTTTATGTTTTTTGATCTCTTCCGGTTTCTTCTTGGCAACTGCTTTTCGAAGACTGTCGGATTCCGATGGTGTGTAACCGGCAATCGCAACCGCGCTGTGCATGATCTGTTCCTGGTAGACCGGGATGCCATAGGTTTCCTCGTAGATAGGGATCAAATCTTCATGGCGGTAGCTGATCTCCTGGCGATTGTGCATACGGTCAATATAATCCGGGATGAAATCCATCGGACCTGGACGGTAGAGAGCCACCATGGCGATCATGTGTTCCAGCCGGGTCGGCTTCATTTCTTTCAAATAGCGGCGCATACCAGAACTTTCCACCTGGAAGAGGCCAATCGTCTCTCCCCGGCCGATAAGCTCATACGTTTCTGGATCGTCCACCGGGATATTATTCAAGGTCAACTTGACATTGTGCCGCTTTTCGATCAGATCACAGGCCTGAGCCATAATTGTCAGGGTAGAGAGTCCCAGAAAATCGATTTTTAAAAGGCCAAGTTTATCAACGACTGACATCTCGTATTGGGTGACAGTATTGATCGGGCTGTCGCCTATATTGCCTGTGGGTCGGTGCAGAGGGGCATACTCTTCTACAGGCACATCTGTCACAACAACTCCGGCTGCATGTGTGCCAGCATTGCGGACTGTCCCTTCCACGCCTTTGGCAGTATCGATCATGGTTTGCAGATAAGGGGCATTATTATAGAGCTTTTTAAATTCAGGAGAATTATCCAATGCCTCCTGGATGCTCATCGGCGGCTGATTGGGAATGGCTTTGGCGACCCGGTCCACTTCCTGAAGGGGGATATCCATGACCCGTCCTACATCGCGAATGGCAGCCCGGGCTTTCATAGTGCCGAACGTGATGATCTGGGCTACTTTATCATGGCCATATTTTTCCGCGCAGTAGTGCATCATCTCCGCACGCCTGTCATCCGGGAAATCAAGATCGATATCGGGCATCGATACTCTCCCTGGATTGAGGAACCGTTCAAAGATCAGGTTATGTTCCAATGGGTCGATCGGTGTGATCTCAAGGCAGTAGGATACGATCGAACCGGCCGCTGAACCTCGTGCGTTGTACCAGATGTTATTATTCTGGGCGTATTGGATCAGGTCCCAGACAATAAGGAAATAAGCATCAAACCCCATAGTATTGATAATATCGAGTTCGTAATCCAGCCGTTTTAGGATCTCCGGGTCATCTGCCCGGCTCTGGTAGCGCATCCTGAGCCCTTTTTCACATAATTCTCTTAGGAAAATATCAGCTGTTTTTCCGTCCGGTACCGGGAAATTGGGCAGATGATATTCCTTGAATCCTAGATCCACGTTGCAGCGTTCTGCGATCAGAAGCGTGTTTTCTATCGCTCCCGGTACTTCTGCAAAGAGGTTGCGCATTTCCTGGGGAGTGCGCAGGTAATAAGTCTCATCGGTCATGCGCATCCGTTTTGGGTCGCTGAGTATCTTCCCGGTCTGGATCGCCAATAGAACATCTTGAAGAACAGAATCCTCTGGGTTAATGTAATGGACATCATTGGTGGCGATGAAATTGGCATTGTAGCGGGGTCCCATCTCGATCAGGGACTGATTGATCTTCACCAATTCCGGGATATCGTGCGACTGCAGTTCCAAGAAGAAATTTTCCGGACCGAAAACCTCGTAGTACCAATCCAATTTGGTTTTGGCGTCTTCCAGCCTGCCCTGGTTGATGGCGCGGGGAATTTCCGCAGCCATGCAGCCGGAGGTGGCTATGAGTCCTTCTGAATGTGCAGCCAGGTATTCATGATCAACGCGGGGGAAATAATAAAAGCCCTCCATTTGTGACGCAGACGCGATCTTCAAAAGGTTCTTGTAACCGGTTTGATTTTCCGCAAGCAATAGCAGGTGCGAAGAGCGTTTATCGAATTGGGGTTCGCGGTCCTTCATGCCACGGGCAGCCATGTAGCCTTCGTACCCGATAATTGGTTTAACGCCAACTTCTTTGGCTGCATAGTAAAAGTCCACTGCGCCAAACATGTTGCCATGATCCGTGATGGCTATGGCTGGCATATCCAGGTCTTTGGCTCTTTGAACCAGGCGTTTGATATTGGAAAAACCATCCAGGATAGAGTATTCAGTATGAACGTGAAGGTGAGCAAAAGACATAGGCTTTACGTATAAAATTGTCTATTATTTAGATAATCCTATTATACGCTTGATTAGCCTGAATTCTTCGGGAAGGGCAACTAAAACAGACTGTTTAACCTTAAAAATTTGGTGATATAGCATTTAGAGATCGTTTTGTCTGTCTTTCTGACGCTATATGGATTGCAGAGGAAAAGTCTATATTAAGATGGAGAATATTTAACCGCCCTATTCTAAAAGGTTTGGAAAGGAAAGGGGATCCAATATTGATCTTTTGCTGGTACGCAAGACAACACGCAAGGGTTATATTGGTGAATTGAGATGGGGGACTTTCTGAATTAGTAATGGGGAAAAAGGTGTCTTCCCCTTAAAACAAGGAGAGCCGGGTGCGCCATACCCGACTCTCTGTAAGGAGGAGAAGAAGAGAAATATCTTTTTCTGATACTAGTGTAGCATTTTGGAGCCCGCTCTGCTTGACGACAACCTGACGCTTTCCCTACGCTTTTCATACGATTTGAGGTTTTTTCGGGGGTGGTATACTGATTAAGAATGCCATTTTCAAACAAGGATGAAGTCCATGACAACCCCGATTTATCTGAATGTACTGCAAACAAAAATGCTGGGTTTGATCGGGGTGGCGGTTTCTCCGCTGGGTCTGCTGCGGCTTCGTATGTTCCAGAAAAACAAAAAAGAATTTTTATCTCTGAATGAAACTTATGGCGAGGGACTGTATCAATACTCGGAGCTGGAAACCGGGGTATACCTGGAACAGATCAAATCCTATCTGGATCAAGAGCTGCAAATATTCAACCTGCCAATCGATTGGAATTGTTATACTGATTTTCAAAGAGAAGTTCTGGAAGAGACACTGGCGATACCTTTCGGTGAAACTCGATCCTATGGGCAGGTTGCTGCAGCCATCGGTCGGCCAAAATCTTCCCGGGCAGTGGGTCAAGCAGAAAAACGAAATGAGATTCCGCTGGTAATTCCCTGCCACCGGGTGATAGGTTCAGATGGCAGCCTTACCGGATATGGTGGAAAAGAAAACACAGATATTAAAGCCGATCTGTTGGATTTTGAAAAGATTGTGTTGAAAAGAAGCGCTGGCTAATCGATCCAGATCACAGCCTGATTTTCCAGAACTCCCCATGAATTCAGAAATTCCCCCTTGTATTTTGTATATACTTTTGCACCGTCCAAAATAATGATCTTGTCTTCGGTGTATCCAATGGCTATGACCGTATGCTCAAATTTGGCAACGGTGGTCACTGCTCCTCCTGCGGCGGTGTAAGAGACTGGAGTTCCCTGTCCCACATGGCCAACAACCCAAACGATCACAGGCCTACCTGCTGCGATCTCAACCTTTAATTCCCTCCAGGTCATATCCCGAACATATTTGGCCTGCAAGCCGAATTCCCTTAACCGTTGGGCAATAGGTTTGGCGTGCACGCCATAAGCGTTAGGGGGGATTTGCCCCCAGCTGCCATAGACATTGCCAACAAAACCTTTATCAGGATTATCATGAAGAGGTATTCCATTAAAGAAGGTGTACTCGTTAATTGGCTTGCCAAAATAAACAGCCCAATCAACTGCAGAACGAGCTTCGCAGCTGAGCGGCATGGATTGACTATGACCAACTATCCCCTTGATATTTACTTTTGCTGGTAGGGTAGGTGCATTCGTCGGTGTAGGAGTTGGCGTGGGCGTTGGTGATGCCGTAGGTGTAGGAGTCGAAATTGTGAAAGAGAACGGCGTTCTGGAGGGTTCGGGTGTCAGGGAGGGTGATCTCCTGGTGTTTAACACGGATGAAGTATGAGGAACTGCAGCCAATGCCTGGCTGGGTTCCTGTTGGTGATTGAGGATAACGTAAGTGATAAAACCACCCAGGGTAAGAAGATTCAGAGCAATTAAGAATGGCACGCTGAAGAAAGATGTGATTTTTTTTGAGAGAGATGAAAGGCTGTCTCCCGCTTGTTCAGGTTGGGTAGTAGGTGAGCTCATAAACCGTTCCAACATCATCAATTGATCACTGGACAATACAGAAAAGTATTCCCATTATACTCAAACTTGTTCTTGATGAATGGACAGGAGGCATAATATTACAGCCCTGTAAGGTGTAGTATTTTCCCGGGCTTGTTTTTCCCCTAATACCGGGGGACTATCTTTTGGAAATTCCTGTGTGGGACTGTATAATAAAAAGGACAGAGAGGTATATATTATGATGTCTCATTGGAAATCGATCGCACTGGGAATACTTTTATCATTATCCCTGCTTTTTACTGCCTGCAGCGCCCCTTTGTTGAAAGCTGAAAATCCTCTCATAAAAGTGGATACGGCTGTTCCTCTAACGGATATTCCACCTACATACCTTCCTAATGAAACGCTATCTGCCACAGAAACCGTACAACAACTCCCGGAAACTGAGGAAGCAAGGAGCCAAGATATGATCACAATAACCCTGGTTTTTGATAATTATCCTTATAAACCCGGACTTGAAACCGCCTGGGGTTTTTCTGCATTTATAACCTATCACGATCAAAATGTGCTGTTTGATACAGGCGCTTCGGGAAATTTATTGCTGAAGAATATGGCTGCCCTGAATATCAAACCTGATCAGATCCAGAATGTGGTCCTTTCACATGAACATTCCGATCATACAGGTGGTATGCAAGCCCTGGTATCGGCTGGAGCGGATCCTAAGATTTACCTTCCACCATCTTTCTCTTCAGAGTTTAAGAATTATTACAACCGCCAGGTTGATCTTATAGAAGTGACTCCCGGTATGAAGATCATAGATCGAATGTATACCATTGGGGAGATGCAAGGACCTCCTCCTGAGCAGGCGTTGGTAATTGATACAAACAAAGGTTTGGTAGTGATTACAGGCTGTGCTCATCCAGGAATTGCGGAGATCGTACTGATGGCGAAACAGCAGTTCAAGGAAGATATCTACCTGGTGCTGGGTGGCTTCCATCTGGGGAACGCCAGCGCCCACGAGGTAAATGAGATCATCAAGGAGTTCAATCGTATTGGCGTTAAATATGTCGCGCCCTGCCACTGTTCAGGAGATCAAACTATCAGTTTATTCCGAAATGCCTTTGGTGAGGATTTCATCCCGGTAGGGGTTGGCAAAGTGATTGAGATTGAAACCTGAGAATTACCTTGATCGCTTTTCTGTAGCCGCCCAAGTCCGATCTACTGAATGCCCAACCAGGGCATTCAGTAGATCGGCCAGGATGCCGTAAGCAGTCGTTCGGGGGGAAGGGTTCTCTTCGATCAAAGAAAGTTTCCCCAGTACATCGCTGGAGATTTCCAGGATGGCTGAAGTGCCAGAGACATTATAGAGATGGGATGTCTGGTTAACCAATCGGGGTTCTATAACTGCCTTGACACCATGGATTGACGAGGGATCCCGTTTTGCATTACATACCAATTTCCAGCGCTGCCCAGATTGGGCAGCGTTTTCTATCATATCAGGAGTTATTCCCCGGATACCTGTCCTCTCAATCATTTCTGGTGTAAACGGGATGTCCATTAAAACTGTCACCAACGCGGAAACCTTTACTGCTGCATCCCATCCATCCACATCCCCGCTGGGGTCGGTTTCTGCAATGCCAATTGATTGTGCATAGCTGATCGCTTCTTCCTGGGTTTCTCCTTCTTCCATTCTGGAGAGGATCATATTGGTGGTGGAATTCAGAATTCCAGAAAAGCCGATTACCTTGGCCCCGGGCAAACCGCTGCGGGCTATGCTGAAGACTGGCGCTCCATCCATCACTGCGGACTCGAATAAGAATGAAACTCCTTTCCTCCTGGCCAAACTACCCAGTTCACGGTATCCGTGTACAACAGGTCCTTTATTGGCTGTGATGGCATGGATTCCCATCTCCAGCGCTTGCTTCAGATAGGATATGGCAGGTTCTCCTGTTTGATAATCAACCGGGGTGGTTTCAATCAGGGCGTCCGCCCCGCATTTTTCTATGAATTCAGCGCTGTCAAGGATCGGAATAGAAGAATAATTATCCAGGGATTTGCCCCCTCTGTAGGCGTCTAATACTTCCCGAAGAGGTAAACCACGCGGATCAACTGCCCGTCCATGGCTCCCAGAGCCAATTCCAACCACACGAAAACCAATACCCGGTTTTTCGATTAAATCATCTTTTTTCTCTAGCAGTAGTTCTACAAAGGCCTGGCCAACATTACCAAAGCCCAGCAAAGCGATTTTATATTCCGGAAAAGGAGGAGGAGTGGGTGACATTGTTATCAGCCTTTTTTATGGCGGGTTTTGATGGATTGGATCTCTTTTTCTGTTAGTGCAGGAATTTCGTCTGTGGTTTTAATGCCGAGGGCTTTTCGCTGTGCTTCTCGCCAGCCTGATAATCGGTCCTGGACCTCAGGTTCATATCCCTGGGTGGAAGGTTTATAAAAATATGTGCCCAATAAAGAGTCCGGCAGATATTGCTGGGGCATAAAATGTTCTGGGTGGGCATGAGGGTACTTGTAACCCTTGCCGTGTCCGAGCACCTTACCGTCTCGGCTGGCATCCTTTAGATGGATTGGCACTCCGGTACGCCCTGATTTTTCAATAACATCATAAGCTTTGAAGTAGGCACCGGCTGAATTGGATTTGGGAGCGGTTGCCAAGTAGAGCACAGCTTCCACAATGGGATAGATCCCTTCCGGCAGGCCAATGAACTCATACGCCTGGGCAGCAGCATTGACAACCACCAATCCCATCGGGTCTGCCAGCCCGATGTCCTCACCCGCAGAGATAATCAAGCGTCGGAGGATAAAGCGGGGATCTTCACCGGCATAAAGCATCTTGGCCAGCCAGTACAAGGCAGCGTCAGGATCGGAGCCGCGAATGGATTTGATGAATGCTGAAATCGTATCGTAATGGGCGTCCCCGTCCTTGTCATAGAGGACAGCCCGGCGCTGGATGGAATCTTGAGCTATATCTAGTGTGATCTGGATGACCCCTTTTTTGTCTGGCAGGGTTGACTCAACCGCGAGTTCCAGGGCGTTCAAGGCATTGCGGCCGTCACCACCAGAAACTCGAATCAGGTGAGCAAGGGCATCCTCTGCCAGGTCGATTTTCATTTCTCCGTAACCGCGTTCTTTATCATCCAGAGCTAATTGGATCAAAGTGTGTATATTTTCATCTGTTAGCGATTTCATCTGGAAGATTCGCGATCTGGATACCAGAGCCCGGTTGACCTCAAAGTAGGGGTTTTCAGTTGTAGCGCCGATCAACGTAATAACGCCGTTTTCCACATAAGGCAGCAGGCCATCCTGCTGGGCTTTATTCCAGCGGTGAACTTCATCTACAAACAGAATAGTGCGTTTCTGATGCATTTTACGCAGTTCATCCGCCTTGGCTATGACCTGACGCAGGTCAGCTTTACCGGCCATAACTGCAGACAGGCTGGTGAAATGCGATTGGGTGTGATTGGCGATCACCATTGCCAGGGTGGTTTTCCCGGTACCGGGAGGTCCCCAGAAGATCAGTGAGGAAAATAAACGGTCTGCATTGATTGCTCGATACAATAGTTTGCCCTCGCCGACGATCTCATCCTGGCCCACAAATTCATCCAGTGTTCGGGGCCTTAGACGTGCTGCCAGGGGGGCTTTTTTCTTGAGCTCTTCTTCCATAGCGTGGTCAAATAGATCCATGGGGTTATTTTATCATGCGAGAATTGCTCAGATAGCTGCCAGGGAGGATTGAACCAGCTTGATTCCGGTTTCATGATCCGCACTTATTTGTTGAGAAAGGTTTGTGATAATTGTCACATAAAAATCTGTCCCAAGGAGAGTACAATTATTTTTATTTGCCCCATAAATTCAGGAATGCATCAAAGATAACTCCTTTTTTCCATTTGATTGGGAATACAGTAATTTATTTTCAGGAAGGCAACTCGAGAAACTAACATAAGAAAAAACACCAATAAAAGTATCAAGAAAAGAACAAACTGGAAAACAATACACCCGGGAGATATAACGATGCCAGTAATCCAGAACGAAAACTCAAAGACAAAGAAGAAACGTGGCTGGGTAATATTCGCTGCTGGCTGCGGCGTTCTAACAGTAGTTATTCTTATGCTACTGGTAATCTATCTGGCCATTGGCTGGCAATCTTATCAGAATGCTTCCCATGTTAATAGTGAAGTAGAATCTAAAAATCTGGTCGTAAATGAATATGATCTGGGTCAAGATCAGATAGATGCATATTTTGATTATGGGTATCCGGAAGCATTTAGGATTCTTTTTTATGATGAAACACTTTCCGATGGGTCCATTGGTCCGGTTCGTTTAGAGTCCTGGACCTATTATAGTCAGGGAATTGAGCTCACTTTTATAAATGGGAAAAAAACTGGCGAAGAATCTATTAACAATTTCCAATTGGGTGACCTACAACTTCCTCCTTACTACCCGGAACAATTCAGTGCCTATTTATCATTGGATGAAGTCATTTCTGCTGCCGGATTGGATCAATATGCTGTTATACCGCTTGAAAAAGAATACCTTGAGGGGAGCGAAGTATATTATGGACCCCAACTTTCCTTTGGAATGAAGGATGGAGAGCTGCGAATGGTTGAAGTCATGGGAATAATTGAATGACTAGTAAGGGAAATTCATTACCAATAATTTATTCAATTAAGTGAAATATTTAAAGGAAATGAAGATGAAAACTAAGTCATTATTGTTATTAATTGTTTTTCTGGGCAGCATGATACCGGTAACAAATGTTGATGCAGAGAATCAAATTCAAAGAGATTTTGATGATTCAGTAGTCTTGTTGCATGCCAGCAGAGCGATATTGCTGGACGAGGAAGATCTTTTGGAAACGTCCAGGGCACCGGGAGCGATGCAAATCGCGAACCC
The DNA here is from genome assembly GCA_964582965.1 of uncultured Anaerolineales bacterium. Classification (GTDB taxonomy): domain Bacteria; phylum Chloroflexota; class Anaerolineae; order Anaerolineales; family UBA11858; genus B10-G9. The sequence continues at coordinate 10,982 of CAZOUN010000076.1, forward strand.
ATCAACCCCGGCGGACGCCAAGGATGCCGCGCTGGCCAATCTGATTCAGGCTACCAAAGATCAAAGGAATTCACTGGATGCTTCCTGCAGCCAGTTGAAAGAAGTCTACAGCTCCAGTGACCATAGGTGTGAACGCCAGGTATTGGAGGATTATTGTTCCACTCAGAAGGACAAGCTAAACCAGCGACTGGGATTTTTGCATAAACTGCGCGGTGACCGGCGCAAGCTGATCACCCGGATGTGGCATAGTGTAAAACGCTCGGCAGAAAACGCTTGGCGCGCGGTTGGCCCTGTGGGACGGCGGCTGCTGCGTCGGGTGGGCCCGGAAGTGGTAGAGGTGGTGCTTTCAGGCGGGGTATTGAACCTGGGAGTGCTGAGAAAAATATTGATTAAGGAAGCCAGAAATATTGGCAAAGGGGAACTGGAACGACTGCTTAGCAGCGGAATGGAACGCTTAATGGCAGGGCAGGCTGCCTTCGCGCAGGCTGCGGGAGTGGGTGACTGTACCTCTGAAAAGCTCCAGGAAGCCCGAGAGAAAGTTCAAGATGGTCTTTCCGGAGAAGATCCTGATGATCAACCGGATGAAGCAGATGCTGAGATAACAGAAGGCGATAACTGTGATTCTTCTGAGCCATGGATGAGTATTGAATTTTGGGAAAATAAGGTGCTTCCCACGCTGGTTAATGAGGGTAAAGGTTGTTCGAATACTTCTGTCTATAAAGGATGCCTGGAACAAAAAGCAGCAGAAGGAATATGCCAGGTAGATGCCTTAGCTGCCTGTGAGACTGTCTATGAGGCAATAGTACCCACCAGACCAGGTCAGAATGTACATATTATTGATAATGAAGTTTACTTTAGGGATAGTGATAATCACTTTGAGATTACATTCCCCTTGAGCGGAGGTCCAGTTTCTGGTTACATAGCTGTAGAGTACCTGGAGGGCAGAAAAGGTAGCGGCAATTATTGCCATGTTACTACCACTTTTACCTTTAGTGGGACTTACGATCCCAATACTTGTCTCTTGAGTGGTGCTGGAGTGAAAACGCTTGCCTGGGAGGAAGTCGGGGATGGGCTTTGCTTGGGATATCAGGATCCGTATGATGACCAGACTCGGACTTGGGCTATGAAAATTACCAATGGTGTGCTGAGTACAGGTGCTCCAGAGCCGGTTATTAATATTTCTGTGACCTACGGTCTTCAGAATTACCTGAAATAAGGGACAAAGTCTTAGAGAGTACACTCTGAAAGAGGGTATAAGAGTTCAATGTCGCCTAAATGTCGTTAAGGCGACATGGTCTTTCTGGACAAATTTTCTACAATGGGGGAAAATCTAGTTAGAAGGAGTTTGTCATGAAACAACCTGATTTAGGTCTCAAAGTATCTGAATTACGAAAAGAAAAAGGTTTTACCCAGGAGCAATTGGCTGAGGATTGCGAGGTCACACCCCGCACCATTCAGCGCATCGAAAGCGGCGAAGTAGAACCCCGGGCTTTCACACGCAACAGCCTCAGCAATGTGCTGGAGTTCGATCTGGGTAAAAACGATGTAGGTAATGAACGTATAGTGGTGGCTGCTCTGCATCTGAGCAGCATGTTCTGCATTGTTTTGATCCCGTTGGTGATCTGGACCTGGTTCAAGAATCGCAGCTATCAGGTCGACAAGCACGGACGCCAGGTGCTGAATTTCCAAATTAGCATCACCCTGGCGCTTTTTGCTGGTGTATTCTGCCTGGCTGTCGGCCTGCCTGCGGGTTTAATATTCCTCGAACAAGGCTATGGTGATACGCTGTTGATGGCAACTCTTGCCCTTGCCAGCGTTTTCCCCATGATCCTGATCGGCTTTTTTGTCTTCTATCAGGGTGTTGCAAATACCCTGCGCTACCTGAATGATCAAGAAACACGTTATCCCCTCAGTATCAAATTCCTTAAATAGATCGACTATTCTCCAGATAAAACCTCTCAGTGTAATTCCTGAGAGGTTTTTTTTTATGCAACTTTTCAGGGGGATTTCCGTATAGTACTATGGTCAACTTATCGGATATGCAATTCTTGAGAATATGAACACAGATAACCTGGCTCTCCCATGTATTTTCTACTGCGCTGGGAATCCCATCTTCACAATTCTCAATTACAATATCCATATTGGGAAATGACGCATCCCAAGAAAATGTTAAGTCTGCACCTGAACTTGTATTAATAAGGTTCATTCAAAAAGGAGAAAAAATGTCAATCCTCAAAAATCCTGTCCAG
>CAZOUN010000077.1:0-12873 GCA_964582965.1 uncultured Anaerolineales bacterium
ACCACTGGGATTGGATCTCTTCGTAGGTTTTACCCTGCTGCTCAACCCAGGTGAAATATTTCAGGTTATGAACCCGGCGCTGGTCCTCACGAGTCAGCTCCTGCAGGGAATTGGGGGTTATGCCCTCCAAGTAACGGGCATGGGTGCGTCCGGCATCCATCTTGGTATACTCGCCGGCTTCCTCATGCATTTCTTGCAAGCGGCTTTCGTACAATTCCATGGAATCGGTCCAGACAGTCAAGACGATATCGCTCTCATCCATTTCGTAATACTTGGCCATCTTAATCGCCATAATGGTGTTAGCAATGCTGGAGAAACCCAATAGGTCAAGTTGACCAACCAGATCTTGGGGAACACCTTTATCTACCAGGTATTTGTGTCCTTCTGGCTCATTAAACAATCGGGCCAGGTTGACCACGGCGTTGTCATCAATGGCCATGATCATATCTGTGTTCTTTGCGTTATGGATCCAGGGAACATGCTTGTCGCCGATGCCCTCAATGCGGTGTGCACCATAGCCGTTTTCCAACAAAGTCGGGCATTGCAGCGCCTCACCGGCAACGTTCTTGCTGCCGGGGAAAAGTTGTTTCATGTAATCACCACAACCCAGCGTACCAGCGGAACCAGTTGTGAGACATAAACCACGGTAATCGTCATTCGGTCCCATTGTTTGCTGCAGAACTTCTTCCATGGCATGACCGGTGATCTCATAATGCCACAGATAGTTGCCGAACTCATCAAACTGGTTGAAGACAAAGACATTATCGCGTTCACCACGCAGTTCCCAGACTTTGTCGTAGATTTCCTTAACGTTGCTCTCGGATCCAGGAGTAGCGATCACTTCACCAGCTACTTTTTCAAGCCATTCAAATCGTTCCCGGCTCATGCCTTCCGGAAGAATGGCAATGGATTCACAAGCCAAAAGTGAAGCATCATAAGCGCCGCCGCGGCAGTAGTTGCCAGTGGAAGGCCAAACAGCCTGGTGGTAGGTGGGATCGAACTGTCCGGTGATAAGAGGAGGTACCAAGCAGCCGAAGGTTGCGCCAACTTTATGCGCTCCGGTGGGGAACCATTTCCCAACCAATGCAATGATTCTGGCATCAACACCGGTTAAGCTGGAAGGCAACTCAACAAAATTTACGCCTCCATAGCCGCCGCCTTGCGCCACAGGATCATTCTTCCAGGTAATTCGGAACAGATTGCGTGATGTAATATCCCAGAGGCCGATGTTCTTCAGTTCTTCCTTCACACTATCCGGAATCAGTTCCGGGTTCTTCATTTGCGCGAAAGTAGGGATAATAATATTCCGTTCTTTAGCTCGTTCCACAGTTCTTTCTAATTGTTTATTATCGATTTTCAAATCAATCATTTCTAAATCCTTTCCATTATTGGTAATTAATAAATTTTCAACCTGTGAATAACTGATATCATCTTGCCTATTCTTTCTTCACCTCCATATCACCGCGAACTGTATACAGCGGCCTTCCTTTTGCTTCGTCATATAGTCTGCCAATATATTCCCCTATCATGCCTAAAGATAACAACTGAACTCCACCCAGGAATAATACAGCAATCAAGGTAGCTGCTTGCCCCATCAGGAATTGTGATCCAACCAAGCGCAGAATAATCAGCGCAAGGATAGCAAGAAAGCTAAACCCTGTAAAGGCAAAACCCAGGTATGTGGCCAGCTGAAGCGGGAAGTATGAAAATCCCGTGATAGCATCGCTTGCCAAACGGAACATCTTTTTAAGCGGGTATTTAGTTTCTCCCGCTAGCCTTTCCGCTCTCTCATATTCCACACCGGTTTGTCTGAAACCAACCCACACTGACATACCGCGCAAGAAACGATGTTTTTCACGCATACCCCCCATCACATCAACAACCTTGCGGTCCAGCAATCGGAAATCTCCGGTGTCCATGGGCAATTTTATATCTGTGATGCGCTGGATCAAGCGGTAAAATGCTGAAGCAGTGAAAAGTTTAAACCAGGTTTCTCCTTCACGTTTGGATCGTGTGGCGTAAACAACTTCATATCCTTCTTTCCACTTTTGGATCAAATCCAGGATGACCTCAGGTGGATCCTGCAAATCGGCATCGATGATCACAACAGCTTCACCCTGGCTGTAATCCAAACCAGCTGTAACAGCGATCTGATGTCCAAAATTGCGGGCGAAAATCACCGGAACGACCTTGGGATCCTGTTTCTTCAATTCCAGGATGGCATCAGTAGATCCATCCGAGGATCCATCATCAATCATCACAAATTCCCAGGGCTCATCAGACGAATCCATCACCTCACATACCCTTTTATACAATGTCTGGATATTATCGATCTCATTGTATATAGGAGCAATGATCGTGTAAGTTGGTTTTAAATTCATAGTAACCCTGCCTTTCCTGGATTTCCCCAGGGGTCAGCCTTCTAGAAGATTCTTCAGTGCTTCCAAAGTAGGTTTGATTACCGGTGCTTCACCGGCAGCTTGCCTGGCAGCTTTTACATCTTTCAACCCACTGCCTGTGTTCATTACCAGGATAGGATCCTCTGAACCCACCAATCCTTCCTGAAGGGCAGCCCTCAACCCGGCAAGAGCTGTTGCACCAGCCGGTTCTGCGAAAATACCCACTGCTCCCAGATCTGAGATCGCTTCCAGTATCTTCTGATCCTCTACTGCGATATAGGCTCCTTCTGTCTGCGTAGCAGCCCGCAAAGCTCGTAGGCCGTCGCTTGGCATATTCACAGAGATGCTGTCTGCCATGGTTGTCGCCTGCACAGGATTGATCTCTTCTTTTCCAGAAATGAAAGCATTATAGATAGCAGCTGAACCAGTGGATTGGCAGCCAAATATCCGCGGCATGACCTTGATCTGACCAATCTTATACAGATCTTTAAACCCTTTGTGAATTCCAGATATGATATTTCCATCCCCAACAGAGACAAACACGCATAAAGGACGGTCCAGCTTATTAGCAAGCAGTACCTGCTCCCAGATTTCAAAGGCAGCGGTTTTCTTGCCTTCAGCAGTGAAAGGGTTATAACCTGTATTGCGGTTATACCAGCCAAATTCCTCGGTTGCTTCCAGAGAAATCTTGCAAGCGGCATCATAATTGTCATCTACCAGGATCACCCGGGCACCGTAGACCAATAGCTGGGCAATTTTCGCCGGGGGAGCAGTTTTAGGTGCAAAGATCACCGATTCCTGATCCACAGCTGCAGCCATACCTGCCAGGGCTGCGCCCGCATTCCCAGTCGATGCTGTTACGATAACTTCCGCTCCGATCTCTTTAGCTCTCGCAACCAATATTGAACTGGCCCTATCCTTAAATGAAGCTGTCGGATTACTGCTTTCATCTTTGATCCAAAGCTTTTTCAATCCCAGTTCTTCCTTGATCTGGGGAGGAGAGAAAACGGGTGTCCATCCGGCAGACCGTAATGTTGTGCCTTCTCCGATCAAGTCCTTCACAGGGATCAAAGGAAAATAACGCCACAGAGAGGGTTCTTCCTTTAGGATCAACTCATCAGTCTTCTTCTTCTTTAAAGCTGGATAATCAAGAACTACATCTAATATCCCGTTATCCTTTGGGCAGGTGTAAGTCACCTCATCCGGTTGATACTCAGAACCGCAAATTGAACATTTATAACCTATAAAACTTCCCATAATTACTCCTAAATAGTGTTTTTATAAACCCAGAATCCGCTCTGGTGTTATGGGTAATTTAGTAACTCTCACACCAACAGCATCATTCACAGCATTGGCAACAGCAGGCGCAGTTGGCACCAGGGGTATTTCGCCAATACCTTTCGCCCCATAAGGACCACTGGCCTCTGGAACTTCCAGGATGATACTCTCATAATGGTTTGGTAAATCCTTGGAGGTAGGCAGTAAATATTCAGTAAAACTGTCTACCCATTGGTCATCTTTCTTCAACATGGTTTCATATAAGGCATAACCTAAACCAGTAGCTACGCCACCTTCTATCTGGCCTTCCACGCCGGATCGGCTAATGACCTTTCCTACATCATGGATAGCGGCAAAATGTGTAACTTCCACAGTTCCCAGATCCGGATCAACTTCTACCCGGGCAACCTGGGCGCCAAAACAATATAAAACATGAGGCATTCCAATCGGTAAATGCTGGGGAGTTGTTTCCTCAGGATAAGGAAAACTGAATGTGCTTTCACTCGTCAGCGTAATTGACTCCTCTGCTAATCGGCCAAGGAACTCAACTACCGGCAGCGAAGATCCATCCTCTTTTATGATCTGGCCTTCTTTGTATACTAATTTGTTCGCGGGTACTTCCAGGATCTCTCCCGCCCGTGACAATAGGTCCTGGATCAATTTATCTGAGGCATCTATCAGTGCATTTCCAGCCATATAGGTCATCCGGGATGCACAAGTAGTGTTGCCATTAGGTCTATCCAGTGTATCGAGAGGTAGGGATTCCACCTGACCGTAAGGCAAACCCAACGCTTCTGCTGTGATCTGTTCCACAGCCATTGCCAACCCCTGTCCAAGGTCCGGGGCGCCAAGATGGATGAGTACTTTTCCATCAGGTGCCCATTCCAGCCTATGCGAGGAATCATCAGGAACATTTGCTCCGAGGCCCATTGTCTGGGCTGCAAGGGCCATTCCGACACCTGCTTTTTTACCGGGTGATACCTCAATTGCCTGAAAACGATCTATTACTTCTCGGGCATTATCCAGGCATATCGGCAGTGCACTTGCTGATTCATTCAGGATCACACCCGTGAACATTTTTTCTCCAACTTTAATGATGTTTGCTCGACGGATCTGTACTGGATCCATACCAATCTCTTGCGCCATGCTGTCCACCATGCTCTCGACCGCAAAATGGGATTGCGGACTCCCAAAACCACGCATCGCTCCCGAAAGGGGAGAATTGGTATATACAACTGAAGTTTCTACCTGTACATTTGGAATCCGATATGAACCGGCCAGTGTTTCTGTCAAGATCGCAGCAACAGCTGGTCCATAGGATGCGTATGCTCCAGTATCCATATGGACTTCTGTTTGTAACGCTGTAAATATGCCATCTTTCCTTGCGCCAAGTTTATAGTGGATCTGAGCTGGATGTCTTTTAGGATGGGCTAAAAAGGATTCCCGGCGATTGTTTACCAATCGGACCGCACCTTTTATTGCCCATGCTCCCAAGGCAGCCAGGATCGATAAACTGGAATCTTCCTTTCCACCAAAAGCTCCTCCGATCACACCGCTCTTGACCCGGACATTCTCAACAGGAAGATCAAGGGCTGCAGCTATAAAGCCCTGGTCGGTAAACGGATGCTGGGAGCTAACCCAGACGGTAACAGTTTGGCCCTCTCCCCAGACAGCCAGGGAGGTTTCCAGCTCCATATATCCCGGGTGAATCCGGGGTAAAGTATAAGTATCTTCAAGGATGTGATCAGCTTCCTGAAATCCCTTTTCTATATCACCGTCGCAAATATTCAGAAGAGTGATCACATTTCCACTCTCGTGAAGTGGGGTTGAATCATCTCGGGCAGCCTGAACTGGATCAAATACGGGTTCCAATGGATCATATACAACCCGGATCTGGCTTGCAGCTTTTTCAGCTGCCTGTTTGGTTTCCGCAATGATCAACACAACCGGCTCTCCAAGATGACGGACAACATCCATAGCAAGTGAAGGTTGATCAGGGATCAGGGGACCGAATTCTTTCGCTCCTGGAATATCATCAGAGGATAAAACCGCCAACACTCCCGGTATTTCCAGTGAGCGTTCTTTATCAATTTCCAGGATCCTGGCATAATGGTGGGGTGATCGAACTAAGTATCCAACCCGGACATTTTCCACCGGGATATCGGCCGTATAAAGAGCTTTTCCGGTTGTTTTATCCCAGGCATCTTTCCGCGTAAGGGATTTCCCAACCGTATGGAATTGATCAGTCATCCCCCCCCCTTTCTTCTGCCAGGTGGATGGCGTCGATCATTTTGTTGTACCCGGTGCAGCGGCACAAATTTCCTGATAGTCCTTCCCGGATCTCTTGATCCGTCGGATGAGGGTTTTCTTCCAGCAAAGCTTTTGCAGTAAGAATCGCTCCAGGTGTACAAAATCCACATTGGACTGCGCCAGCTTCAACAAACGCTTTTTGAAGCGGATGATACTCACCCTTCTCCATCATTCCTTCAATGGTAGTAATTTGAGTACCTTCTACTTGCCCAATGAAAATCATACAGGAGTTAACTGGTTTCCCATTCTGGATGACTGTACAGGCACCGCATTCCCCTTCCCCTCCGCAAGCATCCTTAGCCCCGGTTAAACCCAGATCGGTACGCAAAACATCCAGCAGAGTCCGGTTTGGCAGACTTGTGACTGTAGTCTTTTTTCCATTCAGGAGAAAAGCAACTGTGATCTCTTTCATCGCCCCCTCCCTATCGCCTGTTCCACTGCGCTTTCCAGCGCTCGGTGGATGATCACTGCAGCAGCATGGTCACGATATTCCTCAGAGGATCTAATATCAGTTATTGGGCTGATTTCCTCCTGGCAGGCTTCATGGATTTCTTTAATTAATTCTGGCACAGGTACTTTACCTATCAGGGACTGCTCAACTTTTCGGCATCGGATCACAGTTGGAGCTACCGAACCCAGAGCTATCCGAATATCGCTGATCTCTTCTTTATCATTCAGCTCAACTGCTACGGCCGCATTTACAACAGAGACTGCCATTCCGGACCGTTTTCCAACTTTAATAAATGCGGATCCCCACGATCCAAACATCGGCTTAAATGATATGCTGTGAATGAATTCCCCTTCCTGCAGGTCTGTTTTCCCCGGTCCCAATATAAATTTCTCAAGCAATATCCTACGTTCCCCTCCCAGACTTTGGAGCAGAAGGGTTGCGTCAAAGATCAATAATGGGGGCAGCGTATCAGCTGCCGGCGAGGCATTGGCTATATTCCCACCAAGCGTTCCTCTGCAGCGGGTTTGCTGGCAGCCGATACTTTCAGCTGCGGTGACCAGGGCCGGGTTGATATTCTTTAATAAGGCGGATTCAGCTGCTTCCTGATGAGTCGTTAAAGCCCCCAGTACAATCTCATTACCCTGATCTTCAATAAAACGCATCGAATCTACACCGCTGGTATCCACCAATATCGAGGAAGAAAACCTACCCTGGCGCATTCTTGGAACAATATCTGTCCCACCAGCCAGGATCCTGGCTCCAGGTTCACAGAGACTTTCTTTCAACTCAGTGATCGTTACTGGTCGATGGTAAATAAATTCCTGCATCAATACTCACTCCACAAAAGAACTGATCAGCCGATGGGAAAATACGTCTATCAGTCCCAGATCTGTCAAACCCAGGTCAGGTACAGTTGGTAAACCGATAAATGAAATAGTCATAAAGGGGGCAGGTAAGCTGCCGCCCAGATCATAATATGCCTGGTTAATTTCTTCAAGACCGGCAATGACATCTTCTACCGGCTCTTCCGTCAATAATCCCGCTATGGGCAAGGCTAATTTTTTAAGCACCTTACCATCAGAAACGAGCACAAAACCACCTTGCATTTCCTCGATGATTCTTGCACAGATCGCCATATCTTCATCATTTGTACCGGCCACAATAATATTATGATGATCATGCGCGATCGATGAAGCCAGGGCACCATTCTTCAAGCCAAAGCCTTTTACGAAACTGACTCCAATATTTCCGTTTTTACCATGTCTTTCCACCACTGCTAATTTAAGGATATCCTGCTCAGGATCAGGAACAACAGCGCCATCGATAACATCCAGCTTTGATTGGGTTCGAGTATTGATGATCTGGTCAGGAAATAGATCGATGACCCAAACTTCTGCTTGATCGCCGCTCGCTTCCAGGCGAAAATCTGACCCTTTATTTCCTTTTTTCAAGGTAACCGTTTTATATAGCCAGTCCGGATATTCAGGTTTGGGCAGAGTGCCAATATACTTCCCACCGTCAACAACCATTCTTCCTTTAAAGAAGACCTTATTTGGAGATATGTGTTGGAGATTATCCACTAACAAGATATCCGCCCATCTACCGGGTGAAAGGGATCCTATTAGATGTTCTATACGGAAGTGTTTAGAGGCATTGATGGTTGCCATCTGGATCGCTTGCATGGGTGTTAACCCAAGCTCAATAGCCCGGTTGACCATATAATCAATATGCCCTTCTTCGAGTATCTCATCAGGATGTTTATCATCCGTGCAGAACATTAAGTGGTGGGAATAAGTCCCATTCTTGACGACTCCCTTTAGAATGGGGTCAAGATTTCTCTCTGTACTCCCTTCACGAACCAAGACTGACATGCCTAACTTCAAACGAGAAACTGCTTCTTCGTAATCGACACATTCATGATCGTCTGCCAACCCACCGCAGGCGTAGGCCACCAGCTCTTTCCCCACCCGACCGACAGCGTGGCCATTGCAGATCTTCCCTAATCTCAAGGCAGCTTCTACTTTCAAGAGATATTCATCCCTCATTTCAAGTACTTTGGATGGATCCAGCTCACCCAGGCTGACAGCTTGAGGCCAGGTCAATATCTCGCTGACATCATCAAGATCCAATTCACCTCCGGTAGTTTCCAATCCCGGTGCAGTCGGTACCCGGGAGGATACCTCGAGGAAAATGTGGTAATCCAATTTATCAATGGAATGGAATAAAGCTTTGAACCCTGGAAGCCCGGCGACATTGGCAATTTCCATAGGATCAGAAAGCATAACGGTCGTTCCCCGAGGTAATAAGAGTTGTGAAAGGAATTCAGGGACAACCAGGGTGGAATCCAAATGGACGTGGGTATCAATGAAACCCGGGAGTGCAAACATTCCCTGACCATCTATTACCTGCTCAGAATCATAACCTTGGGCATAGGGAGTGACAATCCGTCCATCCTTGATACCGATAGACCCAGATTCTATAGAGCCCGAATAGACATTCACCACCTGCACCTGGTCAATCCGGAAATCCAGCGGCACCTTTCCGAGGGCGGCCCTGATCAAATCTTTACGTTCAGCTAGATTTATCATGGATCACAAACCGCGCTGGCCGCGGATATAAGGCAAACCCAGCGCTGCCGGGGTACCAATTCGTTTACGGCTCGCTTCCCTACTGCCAATTACCAGGAATATAACGGTGAAGAGATATGGGATCATCTTTAGGAAGAAACCATAATGAATATTGTAGTGAAAAGGATTGGATAAACCGAAGATCATCGCTGGGCCCTGAAGATCGAGCACAAGCCGTCTTAGTGCCCCAAAGGTAAATCCACCAAAAGCCGCCCGGTAAGGATTCCACTGGGAAAAAATCACCAAACCAATCGCGATCCATCCCTGACCTGCTGTTGTTAAACCGCCAAACCAGCCCGGTGAAATTGAAAGACTGATTGTAGCGCCTGCCACTCCTGCCAATAAACCACCCACAAATACGTATACATATCGAGTGAAATACACACGAATACCGAGTGTATCGGCAGCAGCAGGGTATTCCCCTACAGAGCGAAGATGCAAACCGGGCCTGGTGCGGTTGATGAAATACCAGGTCAGTGGAATAAATAGATAACCAATATAAACCATAATGCTGTGATTATCGAAGAATATTCCTCCCAGCCATGGTATTTGAGCCAGCACTGGAATTGAGAATTTGGGGAGCTGGGGGACGACATCCCGCAAGCTGGTGAGACCTTCTCCCAATACCAAACTGATTCCAGTCGCGAGGAAATTAAGGGCGAGACCACTGATTACCTGGTCGGCTTGCAAAGTGATCGTGATAAATGCATGTACCTGGCTGACCAATCCAGCTGCCAGCATGGCAACCAAAAGCCCGATCCAGGCATTATTTGTCGCTGCTGCTGCTTTATAAGCTGACATAGCACCAATCAACATCATCCCTTCGACACCGAGATTAAGTATTCCTGATCTTTCTGAGAAAATTTCGCCAACCGTTGCATACAATAAGACAGTACCTGTTGCTACACCGGATGCCAAAATAAGAATCAAATCCATATTAGTCCTCCACCTTCCGGGTGATTCTGACCCGGTTGCGATAGAAGAAATCACTCGCAATCAAAAACACCATGATCAATCCCTGAATTAATGTGGGTATACCTGATGGTTGGACTTCTCTACCTGCCAGGATCAAAGCCCCAAACAGGATCGATGCCAGGATCACAGCCAGTGGGTTGAGCTTGGCGAGCCAGGCAATAATAATTCCTGTAAAACCATAACCTGGTGAGATCGCACCCTGTAATCTATGAACAACTCCCATGATCTCAGATGCTCCAGCCAAACCCGCCAGGGCGCCGGAAACAATCATTACCAACACAATATTCTTCTTGATAGATATACCGGCGTATTCCGCAGCCCGGGGGTTATCACCTATTAGCCTAATCTCATACCCCCACCTGCTCTTGCTTAATACCCACCAGAGAATAACAGCCGCAACAATAGCAAAAACAAGTCCAAAGTGTGTCGTCAATCCCCCGAAAAATGGCCAGCGTTTGGCCAGGTCAGATAAACGCGGCAGCCAGGCGTTGCGCTGGAACATACGCGACATCTGGAACCCGCCCTCAGACCAGACCCCGTATATAAAATAATTATTCCACTCAATGGCAATATAGTTCATCATCAGAGTGGAGATGATCTCATTAACGTTATAGCGGGCTTTCAGGAATCCCGGAACAAATGCCCATAAAGCGCCGAAGAACATACCAAATGCGGCGGTTACAAGAATAAATTGCCACTTTGGTGCTTCCATTGGCAGCACCGGAAGGAGCACAACCATGCTGGCGCCAAAGGCGCCCAGGAAGAATTGCCCCTCAGCACCGATATTCCATAATTTCATCCGGAATGCTATAGAACACGCCAAGCCCACCAACATCAGGGGGATGGCTTTGACCATCGTATCCGAAAGAACACCCCAGCTGCCCAAGGAGTATTTGGCAATATGGGAATAAGCCGCCCAGGGATTACCACCGGCAATCCAGATCACCAGCGCGCCAATCAGCAGAGCAATGACCACAGCGGACAGAGATAAAAGAGGAGATAACCAGCGCGGGGGGTTATCTACCCTGTTCTCAATCTTAATATTGAAAGGAAACTTCCATTTTGGAGCTGATTCTTTTACGTTGACGTCGGCCATATTAATTCCCTCCTTCTTTTTCAATCTGCTCCAGGGGAGTGCCCATCATCATTTGCCCGATCTTATCGATATCGCCATCATCTACCTCACCCATGATTTCCCCTTCATAAATGACATAGATCCTGTCGCTAAGGCTCAATAACTCCTCCAGCTCTTCTGAAATCAGTAATACTGCGGCTCCCGAGCTCCTTTGGGTAAGCAGCAGTTTTTGAACACCCTCAATAGCGCCGACATCCAAACCGCGGGTAGGCTGTACTGCAACCATGAATTTTGGCTCACTGGAAATTTCCCGGGCAAGAATTACTTTCTGTAAATTGCCGCCGGAAAGCAGCCGGACTGATGTATCAATTGTTGGAACCACAATGTCATACGCTTCTTTCAAGTTCGTCGCATACTTGCTAGCTTCGTGTTTAATTACCCGCCATCCCCTAGATATAGGTTTTTGATCATAATTTTTCATGATCACATTATCAGTCACACTCAGGTTAGGAGCAGTTCCCACAAGAGTCCTGTCAGCTGGAATAAACGAAATTCCATGGCGTATTCCTAACTTGACAGGTTTATTGGTGACATCCTGTTCGTTGACGGTAATTTTCCCTTCTATCACTTCACGAAGTCCAACCAGAGCTTCTGCCAATTCATTCTGGCCATTCCCCGCTACTCCTGCCAATCCAACGATCTCACCTTCCCGAACGTTTATACTGACACCGTTCAAGGCCTTGATTCCCTTATCGTTTATCGCTTTCAAACCATGAACATCCAGAACCATTTCCCCAGGTTTGACATCTTCCTTCTCAACCCTGAAAACCACTTCTCTTCCAACCATCAGACGGGCTAGCTCTGCTCGGTTGACATCTTTTGTATTTATCCCACTCGAGGTTACGCAGCCTTTTTGCAGCACAGTGACCCGATCAGATATTTCCATGACCTCATGGAGTTTGTGACTGATGAATACAATAGATTTTCCTTGGTCGGTCATCGATCGCAGAGTATTGAATAATTCGTCAATCTCACTAGGTGCTAAAACAGCAGTAGGCTCATCCATAATCAACACATCGGTCCCGCGGTAGAGCATTTTAAGTATTTCTACTCGCTGCTGTTCACCGACAGAAAGCTGCCAGATCTTGGCATGTGGGTCAACATGCAGGCCGTATTGATCAGCTATTTCAGATACCCGCTGGTTATATTCTGTTAATTTCATCCTGAAGCGTGGCTCATCTAAACCAAGCAGGATGTTTTCCGTAACGGATTGTGAGGGCACCAGCATAAAGTGCTGGTGGACCATACCAATACCAGCTTCGATGGCTTCTCTGGGAGAAGCAAAATTTACTAATTTACCATGCACAATTATTGAACCAGCTTCAGCCTTATACAAACCAGCCAGCACGTTCATTAAGGTGCTTTTACCAGCTCCATTTTCACCCAAAAGGGCATGAACTTCTCCCTTTCGCAGTTCAAAATCCACCTGATCATTAGCAATCACACCTGGAAACTTCTTGGTAATGGACCGCATCTGAACAACAAGTTCATCCATGCTTTTCTCAATATCCATAATCCACCATTTATCTATCCGTTAAGCAATTTTTAAAAATAATAAAAAAAAGGATAATAGCTAAAAAAGATTGGGTGACCAGAATAATCTGGTCACCCAATACTGTAGTGTCTAGAGGTCAGGCAGGTCAGCTGCGATATTCTGGTTCCACCAGTACATACCGTAGGTGGCCTCAAAACCAGGTG
>CAZOUN010000078.1:0-12825 GCA_964582965.1 uncultured Anaerolineales bacterium
TTTTTGATTGATTATTTGATCCCGTAATCGGCGATCAGGTTTTGGATTGGAGGAAGGATATGGGCATCTCAGGTGTGTTTAAACGAGGAAAACGAGAAGATAAGTTTGTCGGCATGTTGATCGAACAAACCCAGATCACCGTTGAGGGGTTAAAGCTATTAGAAAAATGGCTGGCAAAATCAGAGTTAAAAGACAAAGCCATTGATCAGATGCGGGCAAAAGAAATTGAAGCTGATGAAGTGCGCAGGATACTGATTGATGAACTGCATAATACTTTCATCACGCCGTTGGACAGGGAAGATATCTTTATGATCTCTTTGTACATCGACGACATTCTCGACTATTGTTATTCGACTGTTGAAGAGATGCAGCTGCTGAGAATTGAAGCGGACGAATACCTGATAAAAATGGTCACCTTAACCCGGGAAGCGACCGAAGAGTTAGAAATGGCGTTCCATACCATTTCAGGAAATCCCCGCGTTGCAGGAGAACATGCTCGCCGGGCAAAAAAGATAGAGAATGAAGTGGAACACCTTTATCGAGTAGCTATTGGAGACCTATTTGTCAAAGCCAAAGATTTTGACCCATTAATGGTGATGCTCAGGCAGCGGGAAGTTTACAGGCATGTATCCAATATGGCGGACCAAGCCGATAAGGCTGCTGATATCCTGGGGATGGTGGTGATGAAACTGACCTAGATAAGACTGGCATATATTTACCAACTGTGCGCCAGTTTCTACTGGCGCACTTTTTTGTATTAAATGATCATTTATAAACTATTCAATACATTATCTTGTGATTTTCTATTCCGGGCCAATTCTTGCAATTTTCCTATATTGTTTCAACTAGGATATTGATGTTCCTAATTTTCAGACAATTGTGGAGTAAGCTTGAGGATCGAGCCGTCCAGGTCCACAAGATAGACTTCCCCAGTTTCGTCCTGGTCAATTGCAGCGATCCGGCCGCCTACACTAAAGAGCTGTTGGTTCTGCCACTTTCCGTCGGGAGTTTGTAGCAGCCCCCAGACCAAGCCGGTGCAGAAGTCACTGTACAGGTATATCCCCTGCCAGTCCAATAGGGAGCCCCGGTATACGGCACCACCGGAAACTGAACAGCCCAGAGAATGGTCATATTCCCAAATTGGATCAGTTAACTCAAGCTCCAATGGGGGAGAACCTTCATAGGGATGACTTCCTTCCAGATAATCCCAGCCAAAATTGGCTCCGGAAGGAGCATCAACGGCCAAGTAGTTGATCTCTTCCCATTGATTCTGTCCCACATCGGCGATGTAAAGGTCACCGTTGGCGGGATCGAACGTGATGCGCCAGGGATTCCGGAGACCATAGGTCCAGATTTCATTTCCAAAAGGATTCTCTTCGGGGACAGTATAAGGATACTGGTTAACATCGACCCGCAGCAGTTTCCCCAATAAACTGTCCAGTTTCTGGGCATTTCCCTGCGGATCTCCGCCGCCGCCTCCGTCCCCAGAGGCAATCCACAAATATCCCTGAGGTCCGAAACTGATCTGTCCACCGTTGTGGTTCTTGAACGGTTGGCTAATGCTCAGCACCTTGGACTCAGAACCCCCGTCCGCACGATCTGGATCGGAGGAAATTGAAAACCGGGACACCATAGTATTCCCCTTATTATCGGTGTAGTTGACAAAGAAAAAACCATTGATTTCAAAATCGGGATGGAAAGCAAGCCCGAGCAAGCCTTGCTCCGATCCGTTGGATCCTACCCGGCCCTGGATATCCAGAAATGGAGCGTCGAGCAGTCCCTCGCCATTATGGATTAATATCCGACCTCGTTGTTCAATGATGAACAAACGCCCGGAGCCGTCATAGGCAGAAGTCAGACCAATCGGCCGGTTGAGGTCGGAAACCATCTCCTGCCAGGTGAATCCAGTTAGGTTGGGAAATTCGACCGCATTCGCAAGAGAGGGTTTAGTGGCAGGTGTGTCAGATGGAGATAAGATCGGTGTTAGAACCTCTGTGGATGGGATAGCAATAGGAGTTGTGGAAGCAATAAGGGTCGGGATGTCTGCAGGGGGAGGAGTTACTGGGGTGGAACAGGCCGCGATCAGAAAGATAACCAGGGCCATGCTTAAAGCTAAAAAACGTTTAATAGTATTAGATTTGGACATGGAGACACCTCTCAAGATATACCTGAAACGAGTAAAGTTGGACTTTATTATATTCAGAGAAGATAAGAATTGGGTAAGAAAGGATAACGAGCCGAGCAATGGAATAATGATGCTGACCCGAGTCACATAGTTAAAGCATTATCAGGAATCAATTCTGGCTTGTTCTCTCCTTGAGGGCGGCCAGGATTTTTTTATTATCCGCGGGCAGGTCCCGCATGCGAACGCCAACTGCATCGTACACTGCGTTAAGGATCGCCGGCGCAGTAGGAAGACTGGGGGATTCCGCAAAACCTTTCGCTCCCTGGGGGCCATCGGGATGGGGGACTTCTACCAGCACGGGGAAAATTTCAGGAGTTTGATCGGCCAAGGGCATTTTTAGCTGGTTCAGGGTAGTAGTGGTATTAAATCCATCCTTCACCTCGAATTTCTCTGAAAGAGCATACCCTATCCCTTGGCTGATGCTGCCGTGGATCTGACCTTCAACAGCTTGACGATTGAGCACCTTGCCCAGGTCATTGGCTGAGATCATGGTCAAAACTTTCACTTTGCCTGTTTTAATATCTACACCTACGACTGCTACCTGTGTGCAATAGGCATAACACCACTGGGAATGTTGGGAAACAAAGGATGGCTGGCCGTATTTACTGGGACTTCCATCCGGGAAAGGAGAAGTGGGTTTGGAAGTGAACCGTTTTTCAAATCTGAAATGATCACCAAATTTACTGAGGGCGACTTTTTCGCCGGTTTCAGGATCGATAATGTGATCCTTTTCAAATTTAAGCCGGGCAGGATCCTGGTCTAGAATTTCTGCAGCCCTGCCAAAAAGCTCTTCTTTGAGCTCCCGAGAGGCTAAAACCAGGGCATTGCCAGTGAGAAAAGTTTGGCGGGAGGCCGTTGTGGCTCCAGTGGAGGGGGTCAGGCTGGTATCTGGCTCCAGTACATTGATCCGGTCCAGAGGGATACCCAACTCTGAGGTGGCGATCTGCATTAAGCCAGTTTTGGCTCCCTGACCCAAAAAGTGATGACCGTGCCGGACCAGTACATTGCCCGAGCTGTCCATTTCCAGGATAGCTCCGGCGCTTTCGGTTGCCTGGCGCCCAAAACCAACACTTTTAACTCCGGAAGCTACGCCGAAGCCGATCTTCAGATTTTCTGTGGAGGATGGTAATGAGAGTTCCTTGAATTTCTTTTCTGCAGCAGTGATGGTTTCTTTGATAGAAACCACGCCTTTTTCCATGATATGATCGGCCGCAGTGGGCAAGCCGATATCAAGGCCGTTAATCAACCGGATCTCAAATGGATCCATATTCAGTTGGCGGGCAATTTCATCAATCTGGGACTCCAGGGCAAATGTGACCTGATTGACTCCAAATCCCCGCATGGCCCCGCCAGTGATGTTATTGGTGAACCAGGCCTTTCCTTCAATTTTAAGATGCGGGATGTAATAGGGGCCGGCGCCAAACTCCACCATATTCATTAGCACTTTATGGCCGTTGGAAAAATATGCGCCGGTGTCTATCACGGTAGATGATTGAAGAGCAAGGATCTTCCCATTCCGGTCAGCACCCACTTTATAATGCATCCAGGATGGGTGTCTCTTGACATGCACTCTTAATGATTCTTCGCGGGAGAGCACTATTTTTACCGGTTTGCCTGTGAGGAAAGCGCCTAATGCCAGATGTTGGTGTAAAAGGATGTCTTCTTTTCCTCCAAAAGCCCCGCCCATTGGAAGTTGAATGATCCTTACTTTTTCTTCTGGCAGTCCCAATATCTCCGCCAGCTGCTCCCGATCCCCAAAAGCATTCTGGGTGCCGATCTTGATTACTACACCACCATCTGGTGCAGGATAAGCTAATCCAGACTCTACTTCCAGGTAGCCGTGTTCCACCCACGAAGTACTAAAATCTTCTTCCACGATAACAGCGCAATCTTTGAATGCACTCTCCACGTCACCGCGGATAATTTTTAGATCTTTCGCCAAGTTGCCTTCGCTATGAACCTTGGGGGCATTGTCTCTGGATGCGTCATCTATGGAAAACACGCCAGGAAGCACTTCATATTCAACTTCTATTAATTGCCTTGCTTCTTCGGCTAACTCTTCGCTTTCGGCAAAGACCACTGCAACTGGATCGCCAATATACCGGACCTTGTCCCAGGCCAGAGCAGGTTGGTCTCGAACCAATAAACCGGCCTGGTTGATCCCTGGGATATCTCGGGCGGTAATCACTTTTTCCACACCGTCCAGTGCTTCGGCTTTCGAGGTGTCGATATTCAGGATTTTGGCATGGGGATGATCTGCCCAGAGCATTTTGCCGTACAGCATACCTTCGATGTTAATATCTGCACCGTATAAAGTGGTGCCGGTCACTATTTTTATACCGTCTTCAGGAAGAATAATAGTCTCGACCTGGTTTCCATCAGCGATGATCGGTGGAGGGGTTTCGCCGTTTTGGATCATAGCTCCGGCAGCCTGGATGGCTTTAATGATATTAACATACCCGGTACAGCGGCACAGGTTGTGTCCTTTGGTCAGTGTGGTTTTGATGTCCTCTTCACTCGGGTTTGGGTTTTCATCCAGTAAAGCTTTGGCAGCCATGATCGTGCCAGGTGTGCAGAAACCGCACTGCATGGCTCCGTATTTAATGAAGGTGTATTGAAGTGGATGCAGAATCCCATTCTGGGCCAGTCCTTCTATAGTTTGGATAGTGGATCCCTGGATCTTTGATAACTTAATCAGACAGGCCCGTTTGGCTTTGCCATCCACTAATACAGTGCAGGCCCCGCAATGGCCCTTGGCGCAGCCGTTTTTGGTTCCCGTGAGCCTCATCCAATCCCTGAGAAAAACCATCAGGTTTAGATCAGCGGGAACTTCTGTTTGCACTTCTTGTTTGTTGACGATCAATTCGATGATAAAAGATTCAGCCATGAAATAATTCTCCTCGCCCGTAACATATCACATGATATGACCGTTATATATTTTTTGCAAGTTACATTCAGTGTGGTTTTATCTGACCAATATACCTTACTTATTTTTTAAAAAGCATTTGGGAGAAAATAGGTTATTCATCGGCTAATTGCCTGTCTATGGTCAGAAATTAACTTGAAAACGGGTTTATTGTTGAGTATACTATAGTTGGCTGCCAACAGGTGACAAGACGATAGCCGAATAAACCAACCCATTACTATACCCGGGATTACCTATGAATTCACCACTACGGAACACTTCCCTCGCTAACCAGGTAGAAAAAATTCTCGTTGATCGGATCAAGGAAGGCTTGTATCTGCCGGGTGAACAAATACCGACAGAAGACCAGCTCGCGGAAGAGTTCCAGGTCAGCCGGGCAACAGTCAGGGCCGCGTTTAGTGCTATGACAGCCAATAGGATCATCGTTCGGCGCCATGGTGTGGGAACTTTTGTCAGCCAGGCGGCCGGATTGACAAATCCCCTTGACCAATCGATTGATTTCCTGGAGTTAATTACCTCCAGCGGATTTTCTGCTGACTTCACGGAAGTTCAATCCGGGATGATCGCTCCAAATGAGGATGTCCTGGCAAAACTGGATCTGGAAAAAGACCAGAACGTCTTTGAAATTCATAAAGTGTTCAGCGCGGACGGCCATCCAGTTGTCTACTCTCAAAACTATATCCCCGAATGGGTCTTTAAGGATCGGATGACCGCAGAAGAAATTATTAAACCGGGAGCGACAGAACCCTTTTTTAGTTTCTTCCGGGATTATTGCGGCTGTGAGATCAAGTACTATCTATCAGATGTGATGATTGGTATGCCCGTTGATTATCCCCATATTTCATCTCCTATGAAGATCGATCAAAATACGCCTATTCTAGTGATTGATGAAACTGGATACGACGGTCAGGATCGCCCAGTAAATTACGCGATCGAATACCTGCCAGGAAACCGGATGCAGTTCAGCCTGGTCAGGAAATGTTTGTCCGGTCATTAAACCAACCTTCAATTAAATCATCAGTGAGGCTTCTATGAAATCCAATTGGCTGCCAGAAATCGTTCAACGTTCAGAGAATGGACCTTACCAGAAAGAATCGGCATATGACCTCACCTTGGCAAAAACGGTCATGCGTTTGGTTAAAGAATACGATTTGATCTACGATCCAAAGGTTCTTGTACCCGCCAATGACAGCCTGGCGGATCGGCTGTATCAGGCTGCGGTGGATTTGGTATTGGAGATGGGTTTTTACAATCAATCCACCCAGCGCAGGATCCTATTCAGCCGGGAAGAAATTGACCAGGCCGTAGCAGCCGCCCCGTCAGAATTGATCTTGGGTGCGGGAAAAGACGCGGTGATCGAACGCCACCGCGTGGTTGAAGGCCTGGAGCCATGCTGTATGCACAGTGGACCCACGGGGACCCCCACCAGCGAAAAATACCACGGATTTATATTGCAGAACTGCGCCCAGGAACCATTGGTTGATTGTCTGGGTCATGGGTCAGTGGCCACTTACCAGGGTCAGATGATCATTCCGGGCACGCCGTTGGAAATCCTGGGAGCTCAACGGGATGCAGTGCAGGCCAGGGAATCAATTAGAATGGCTGGAAGGCCGGGTATGCATATTGAGGATATGGCCTTGCCCCTGACCTGTGCCGGTAAAATTTCTACCTTCATGCCGGAAATTGGCATGCGCACCACGGACGCCCTTTTAGTATCTCAAATGCCGGAATTGAAAACGGATTACGATCAACTCTCACGCGTGGCCTATCTAAGTTCAGTAGGCATGCATATTGTGGATTTAATGACACCGCTGATTGGTGGTTTGGGTGGAGGCGCTGAAGGTACAGCGATCGTCACTGTGGCAAGCCATATCTTAGGTGTGCTGCTGTATGATGTTTCAAACCATTTTATGGGCCATATGTCTTTGCAGCTATCTCATAATACTGGCCCTATGGGTTTGTGGATCCAGGCCGTAGCCGGACAGGCACTATCCAGAAATACGCCGATGGTATCAGTAAACGACATTTACACCCGTTCGGGTTTAGGGACAGAAGAAATTTTTTGGGAAGTCGCAGCCGGTGCTATGATCGGTGCGGTTTGCGGTTTGCATCAGCATGGGGTGGGGGCGACCTGCGGCAATAAGCTGGATCACACAAGTGGGTTGGAAGCCAGGTTCCAGGCCGAAGTTGCTCATGCTGCCCTGGGCAAGAAGCGGGAAGAGATTAATGGTGTAGTCTTATCCTGTCTTGAAAAATATCAGGATAATTTGGTCCATCCCAACTTGGGAAAACCCTTTCCCGAGCTGGTCAATCTGGATACCTTGGAATATTCCCAGGTATGGTTGGATCCCTACCACAAAGTGAAGGAAGAGCTGCAATCCATGGGATTAGATATGGCGGGCGGCTGGCAACGGGCACTTATGTTGAGATAATCATTCACAAATTGGTTAGAAAAAAACGCAGATACACTTTCTTCGAAACTAATATATAAGCTTTTCTCGTTATAAACTTTTCGAATTTAAGTAATGGCTCCAGCTATACGATGAGGTTAAGGAGGAAGCAGTTAGCGGGGGGATTACCGCCGGTTTAATGGCGGACGGAGTAAAATTAGTAAATCTGTTTGGTTACATTTTCACTATTGACAAGAAAATGGCAACAATATATAGTTGAATCGTCGGTTGGTAGCCAACTGATGAATGACGAAGTCGCGGCGGTACAACCTTGGATCGATTTGAATCGGAAAGGATAACTACTGCTTTGAACGAAATAACCCTGACACGACAGCCTTCTCTGACCAATCAAGTGCTCCGTATTCTTCTGGATCGCATCAAAGACGGCGTCTATCCCCCCGGGGAACAGCTTCCCCCAGAAAACGAATTAATTGATGAATTCCGCATCAGCCGGGCAACTTTGCGCAGCGCGTATGCCAAAATGGAAGAGCGAAACTTGATTCAGCGCCGCCAGGGCATCGGCACTTTTGTCAGCAGCCACCTCAATATAGCCAATCCCCTTATGGAAGCGATCGATTTCAACGATCGTATATCCCTCCAGGGATTTCAACCAGGGTTTGAACAGGTCAGCGCAAAGATTGTTGTTCCAGTAAAAGAGATAGTTGATCTTCTTTCCATGGAATCTGACCACCAGGCGTTGCGGGTTGAAAAACTCTGGACAGCTGATGGACAGCCGATAGTCTATATCATTAACCATCTCCCATTATCAATATTCGATAACCGGTTTAGCCAGGAAGATCTTCTCAATCCCGGTTTTACCGAGCCCCTGTTCTGGTTCTTGCGCCAAAAATGCAATCTTCCTGTGGACCACTTGACATCCTGCATCACCCCGGCGATTGTGAGCGTATGCCAGCTGCCAGAACAGTTTTCTAGTTACGAAGATAATTCTTCATTATTGGTGATCGAGGACGTCGGATTTACTGCTGCAGGTCGGCCGGTTTTCCATTCCAGAGAACATCTCCTGGGTCCGGCTAAAAGATTTGAGACTATCCGGCGTATTTTATAGGTTTGAAAAGGAAACAAAACCGAGCGGATCTTTATCAAAGGAGGTACAACGAGATAACAAATATAGAAACATCTATCCCGTTATTGAATTATGATACACAAGAGGAGATTTACCATGAAGAGTAAAAGATTTTTGGCAATTCTGAGCGTGCTGATGGTGATGGGTTTGATCCTGTCTGCCTGCCAGCCCGCAGCCGCCCCGGTCGATGAACCAGTAGAAGAAGTTGTCGAGGAAGAAGCTGTTGTAGAAGAAGCCGAAGAGGAAGAGGAAGTAGAAGAAGCCTCTATGGTTCCTGATACGATTCAATTCTGCACAATTTATTCCACCTCCATCACCGACAATGGCTGGGATCGCTCCGGACACGAGAGCTTCCTGCGTTTCATGGAAAACCCCGGATACGACATCGAGGTTAAGGAATTAAGATTCGCAGAAGGCCTGTGGGGCGACGAAGCTGAAGCTGCCATGCGAGAATATGCCGAATCTGGCTGCGATATCATTTGGGCCCACGGTGGCTACAATGACATCATCCTCAATATCTATCCCGAATATCCTGATGTGATGTTTGTTGAGGTTGGTTCTGGTTGGATTGATGGTGATCAGAATAACTATCACTATATGTACCGCTGCTATGATGGCGTGTATCTGATGGGTGTTTTGGCTGGCCTGATGACCGAAGGTACTGCTATCGGTTCAGCAGCTGGCTTCCCGGCAGAAGATGTCAATGACGTCATGAATGCATTCTTTGCTGGCGCAAAATCAGTTAAACCGGAACTTAAACAGAAAGTTGGTTTCATCAATTCCTGGTACGACCCCGTGGCAGCTGGCGAACTGGCCGAAGCCCAGAAAGCTGCTGGCGTAGACCAGCTCTTAATGGCTGCTGAGAACTTTGATGTTTGCGGCCCAGGCACCGGCGCAATGTGCTATGGTCCTTATATCGATTTCAGTGAATATTATCCTGGTGCAGTGATGGCTAGCTATATCGCCACCTGGGATGCCGGCTATGAATGGGCACTCAGCGAATGGGTATTAGCCAAAGAGACCGGTGAATGGAATGGCGGTCCGTTGGGATTCGAGAATAATATGGCTACTGGTGCCTGCACAGTTGTACTTGGCACTGGCATTGAAGAGACCCTGCCAGCCGATGTGCTGGAGCAGTTCAATGCTACCTACGAAGCCATCTTGAATGGTGAGATCGTTCCTGTGTTGGATATCAGTGAACCAGTTTCTGAGTAAATAAGTTTAGAAAGTTATGGAATAATGATGTGCCTCCAGGAAAGATAGGAGGCACATCATTTTGAGGAGGAAGCCTTGGACCAACAGTCCAAAACTCCGGTCGGGCATGGCCCGATCTTACTGGAAACAATAAACCTGACCAAAGAATTTCCTTTGGTATTAGCAAACGACCGGGTTAATTTTGAAATCAGGGAACGCGAAATACATTGTCTTTTAGGTGAAAACGGTGCAGGAAAGTCCACCCTTGCGGAATCGATTTTTGGTTTTTATTCCCCGGATGGTGGAGAAATACACTGGAAAGGGAAAAAAGTTGAAATCCCTTCTCCGTCAGCAGCCATGGAACTGGGTATAGGTATGGTCCATCAGCATTTTATGCTGGTAGAACCCCATTCTGTTTTAGAAAATATTATGCTTGGCAGGGATGGCCGCGGACCTTTACTGGATGAAAAAGGGACCCGGGCCAAGATAACAGATTTATGCGAACAATATAATGTGGATATGGATCCAGACACATTGATCTGGCAGCTCTCGGTTGGCGAGCAGCAGTGGGTGGAGATCCTGAAGGCGCTGTATGATGGCGTGGAATTATTGATCCTGGATGAACCAACAGCAGTACTGACACCGCAGGAAAGTGAGCGGCTGTTCTCAATTCTGAAAAAAATGAGCTATGAAGGGCTCTCGATAATCTTCATTACCCATAAATTGAATGAGGTAGTACAGGTATCAGACCGAGTGACTGTCCTGCAAAAAGGTAAAAAAGTGGACACCGTTAATACCTCGGATATCACCAAAGCCGATTTGGCCCGCATGATGGTAGGACGGGAAGTAGTTTTTAGAGTGCAGAGGGACGAGATCGATCCTGGAGATCCGGTCCTGGAAATGCGGGATGTGACTACCTGTAATGACCTGGGTTTGGAATGCATTCATGATGTCAATTTGGCGATCCATAAAAAAGAAATCCTTGGTATTGCCGGGGTAGCTGGAAACGGACAGAAAGAATTATTTGAAGTTTTGGTCGGTATGAGAGAGGGGTTATCTGGAGAAGTGTTGCTAAATGGTGAAAATATCACCGGCAAGAACCCCGGATATATCCGAAAGAAAGGTATGGCCCATGTACCAAGTGACCGGATCAAGGAAGGATTGGTGATGGATTTCAGCATTGCCGAGAATATGATCCTGGGCAACGAATGGACCTCTCCATACCGGAAAGGTTTTCTGTTGAATAATAAAGCCATTCGGGAATTTGCTCAGAGAGGCATGGAGAATTATGAAATCGCTGCCTCATCTATTGATCATCATACCGGCAGTCTTTCCGGCGGAAACTTGCAGAAGGTCATCTTGGCTCGTGAAATCGGATCGGATCCTTCCGTGTTAATTGCAAATCAGCCCTGCCGCGGTTTGGACGTGGGAGTGATCGAATATGTCCATAATCGCTTGTTGGAACTGAGGGCGAACGGCGTGGGTATCCTGCTCTTTTCGGAGGATCTGGATGAAATCTTAACCTTATCTGACCGGATCGCGGTCATTTTTAAAGGGGAGATCCTGGGGATCTTCGATGCGGCAGAGGTAGATATTGAAAAAATCGGTTTGTTAATGGCCGGGGTAAAGGAAGGCATGTGATGTTGAAATCTCTGGGACTTGAGATTACGAAAAGAGAAAAGATCCATCCGGCTGTTCAAATCCTGGCCGTGATCTTCGGTCTTGTTCTAGCGCTAGTCATTACTGGATGGATCATGAGCTTGACTGGCAACGACCCGGTTGAATCCTTTAAAGTTATGTTCAGGGGGGCTTTCGGGGAGAAGAGAAAGATTCTTAATTCCTTGATGAGATCAACACCTTTGTTGCTCGCTGCCCTGGCGACAGTAATAGCTTTTAAGGCGAAGGTCTGGTCAATAGGACAGGAGGGACAGATCTTTGCTGGCGCTATGATGTCATTTGCGGTTTATAGGTTGATCGACACAGCTGGATTATCTCGACCTATAGTTCTAACCATTGTTGTTCTGGCAGGAGTTCTTGGTGGAGCATTACTGGGGGGGTTGGCAGGATGGCTGAGGACCCGGTTCAATGTTGACATCATCATCAGCACAGTGTTGTTAAATTATATTATCACCACTATGCTGCTATTTTTGCTCTACGACCATAAATACTGGATGGGAGCAAATAATTATTATCCCCGCAGTGATATCATCGCCAAGGAATACTGGTTTCCAATCCTTGGGGAAACTGGCCGACTGTACGCGGGTTTTATCATAGCCGCAGTCTTGGCATTAGTGGTCTATTGGGTCCTTAAAAGAACGCCTTATGGGTATGATCTCCGAGCAATGGGAAACAATCCCATAGCAACTCAATTTAAAGGCATTGACGTTAAAAAATTGATCCTGGTGACCATGTTCATCAGTGGAGGCCTGGCTGGTATGGCAGGTGCTTTTGAGTTATTTGGCGTGCACCACAATGTGAATATGGATATCTCTCCAGGATATGGCTACACGGGAATCATCGTTGCCTTACTGGTTGATCTAAATCCCATCATGGTTATTTTTGCGGCGGTATTCTTCGGAGGCTTAATCAATGGCTCGGTGACGATGATCACCAGCACTGGGGTGCATACTTCAATAACCTATGTAATTCAAGCAATGATCTTGATTTCCGTCCTGGTCAGCCGGGCTCTTATAAATTACCGCATCCGGAGGATTAAACATGTTGAATGATTTTTTACAGGTTGCGGTGATCGTAAATATCCTGGCAGCGACGATCCGGATCGCGACGCCCCTGCTGTTAGGAGCCATGGGTGAATTGGTTGCAGAACGC
The DNA here is from genome assembly GCA_964582965.1 of uncultured Anaerolineales bacterium. Taxonomy (GTDB): domain Bacteria; phylum Chloroflexota; class Anaerolineae; order Anaerolineales; family UBA11858; genus B10-G9. Next base: position 12,669 of record CAZOUN010000078.1, read on the forward strand.
TCCGGCGTAATGAATATGGGCCTGGAAGGCATGATGCTTTTTGGGGTCTTTATTGTCTGGTGGGTGACTTTTTTGGGTGGCTCGACATTAGCTGGAATTGGTGTGTCCCTCATTGTCGGTGCCATTTTAGGCTTGCTTTTGGCAGTATTGGTAATTT
>CAZOUN010000079.1:0-12385 GCA_964582965.1 uncultured Anaerolineales bacterium
CCTGGAGTATGCGTTCCTTGATGACGTTGGTGATATGGGGAATGACCTGGATGGTGCCGCCCAGATAGTCCCCTCGCCGTTCCCGGCTGATGACCTCTTCGTAAACCTGGCCAGTGGTGACGTTGCAGACCCGATTGAGGCTGGTATCGATGAATCGTTCGTAATGGCCCAGGTCGAGGTCAGTTTCGGCACCATCGTCCAGCACAAAAACCTCGCCATGCTGATAAGGGCTCATTGTTCCGGGATCGACATTAATATACGGATCCAGTTTCTGGATAGCAACGCTGTAGCCCCGTTCCTTTAATAAGCGTCCCAAGGCGGCGGCAGTAACACCTTTGCCTACAGAGCTGAGCACACCACCGGTTAAGAATATATATTTTGTTTTCATGATTTTCCCCGTTTACCGAATATTTCCCTTAATTAAGTGGAGAGGGGAGGACCTGGTCTTCCAGTCCTCCCCGCGAAGTTGCTAAGTGTTTGGTGTTTTGTTCATCATGTTATAAATTTACCAAGGTCGTCCGCGGCGCGGCGCATTTCCAAAAATACGAGGCCCAGTTTGGCTTTTTCCTTGGCCATTGCAGTGAGTACAGCTTCAGTTCCGATAGCGGAGAGGATCACATATCCGTTATCTCCGTGGATATAAACCTGGTCCAGCGCGCCCCGGTTGAGTTCGGTGGCGATGCGTTCTCCCAGGCTGAGCATAGCGGCCGACATGGCCGAGACCCGGTCCTCCTCGACATCAGTGGGCAGCGCTGACGCAATTGTCAGCCCATCCACCGAGACGACGGCTGAAGCCTCGATCTCCGGTGTGGCGGCCTGCATTTCCCGCAGCCGCTTGACCATTTCTTCCGCACGTGATGTAGCCATAAAGGGTTCTCCTTCGGAATCTCTCCCTTGAAGTTTACCATAATATTAAGGTTCTTTTTCCTTACAAAACACGCCTTACATGGTCGTTAACTGGATATTGAGTAATGGGTGAGGAGTAAAATGTAAGACGTAAATCGTATCGTAAATCTCCCCAGATCTCTGTGAGTACCCTGAACGGAGTCGAAGGTGAGATGGAAGGGGAGGTCGAAAAGCTGCCCCCGGTCATGAGCGCAGCGAATATCCGGTCTTCTTATCCCCGTCTCTCTTCCCCGGTCATCTGACTTCCGTTTCCCATCTTGAATGCAGCTCCCTGACAAAAACAAAATCCCGCTAGGGGGTAATTCTATATATAATACAGAATGCTGTAACAATTGCACCACACGAAGGGCAAAAAGAAGGATCCAGGTTCATCTGATGGCGTATCCGATCAAGCAGACAAAAATCATCCAACCCAGAAAGCAGCATGACTTTCTGAGCCGGCGTCGCCTGCTGGGGATGCTGGGTGACCTGCTGGATTATCGTTTGACACTCATAGCCGCGCCGGCAGGATACGGAAAGACTTCCTTGCTGGTTGATCTGGCCCACCAGGTGGAATATCCGGTTTGCTGGCTGGCCCTCGATCCGCTTGACTATGATCCCACCCGTTTCATCAATTACTTTGTCGCCGCAATCCAGAATCAATTCCCTGACTTTGGAGCGGCATCCCGTTCGCTGCTTGAAAATCAGGAGCTGAACGATCTGAATACGGAGCAAATCCTCCAGACCATCATTAACGATCTGTATGAACACGTGCAGGAGCACTTTGCTTTTGTGCTGGATGACTTCCATTTAATTGAGTCCAGTCCGGATATCAACTACTTCATCAATCACTTCATCCAGGAAATGGATGAAAACTGTCACCTGGTGATCGCAACCCGCTCTCTGCTCAGCTTGCCTGATTTGCCTCTTATGGTCGGCCGTTCCCAGGTGCAGGGATTGAGCTTTGAGGAGCTGGCCTTCCTTCCGGAAGAGCTCAAGGATCTGTATCTGCTGAAATACCAGCAGACGATCAGCGATCAGGAAACAAAGCAGATCGTGGACGAGAGCGAAGGCTGGATCACTGGACTCCTGCTCACGGCAGAAACCACCCAGCTGGGATTGACTGACCAGGGACGGGCGGCCAAGGCAGCCGGGATCGACCTCTATGACTATCTGGCCCGCCAGGTGCTTGACCAGCAAACCCCCGAAATGCAGGATTTTCTTCTCAGAACATCAATGCTGGAAGAGTTTAATGAGGAACTTTGCCAGCAGGCGCTGGGAGATCCAACTGGTGAGTTCAGCTGGAGTGATCTGATCAATCAGCTGCTGCATAAAAATTTATTCATCCAACCCGTTGATAATGGGGGCACCTGGCTGCGCTACCATCATCTCTTCCGCGACTTCCTGCAGCAATATTTTCAAACACAATCTCCGGATCAGGCCCATGGTCTGCTTCAAAAAATGGTTGTTATATATCGGGAACAGGGCTGGTATGAAAAAGCCTATGCAGCCTGCAATCTAGTGGGTGAAGATCAGATGTTGGTAGATTATCTTGATTCTGTAAGCCCGCACCTGCTGCACAGCGGACAGCTCTCCCTGTTTAAAAACTGGCTGGAGGATCTCTCCCCGGCTTTACTTGAGGAGAATCCAAGATTGGTTTTACATCTGGCATCTATTGCCAGCTTCATCGGAGATGCCGAGTCCGGACTGCGCATGTTAAATCGAGTTATGGAGGGGCAAAACAGGATTGAGGATCCGGAGCTTATAGCATTGGTCTTCATCCGGCGGGCGACATGCCATCGTTTACTGGGCAGCTTCCAATCGGGTTTGGATGATGCTCTCCGTGCCCTCGAGCTTTCTAAAGGTTTAGTCAAGGAAGAATTCATTGAAGCCGAAGCAGAAAGGGAAATCGGCCTTAACCAGCAGGGTTTGGGTTTGAATCATGAAGCCAAAGAACATCTTGAACGGTCATTGATATCTTATCTCCATCAAAATGATCAACGGAATGCGGCCATTGTGCAGATTGGCCTGGGTTTTATGGAAATGAACAAAGGTGAGTATCAGGCAGCACGAACGTTGTATCAACAAGCATATCAGTTCTGGAAGGAGCTGGGCAACCTCAATCGGCTGGTCGGTCTGTGCAATAATCTGGGTGTGCTGGATCACCTGACCGGAGATTACCTGGAAGCTTTCAGCTGGTTCAGCAAGGCCCTTGAATACGCCCGCCAGTCCAGCAACCTGAGGGAATCCGCCTTTACCATGGCCAGCCTGGGCGACCTGGCCCTCGACCTGGGGGTGCTCTCCCGAGCGGAGGACTATTTCAATCAATCCTTCGTCATTGCCGAAGAGATCGGTGATTCTTATTTGAAGATCTATTTGCAGCTTTCACTGGCTGCCCTGGCCAGGAGAAAGGGAGATTTGATTACTGCCAGACGATACCTGGAAACCGTTGACTACCAGATCAGGGAGTATCCATCGGCAGATGAGAAGGCTAGATATCATCTGGAGAGTGGGCAGCTGTTGCTGGATGAGGATAAGCTGGATACGGCCCGGGAGGAGTTTCAGGCAGCTCTGGAGATCTTTTCAAAGAATAACCTGCCTGTGGAAACTTCCCTCACCCTGATGCAGTTGGCCGGGATCAACTGGCTGCAAGGAGATTATGCTGAAACAGACCTTGGGTTGGAATCTATCCAGGAAATAACCCGTTCTTTGGGCACGATCGATCCCCTGGTCCCAACTATTGCTGTCCAGGAAGAGTTATTAATCTGCCTGAAAGATCACAGGCCGGATGATCGTTTTACCAAAGACCTGTCCCTGGCTGTCAATGACTTTAGATCCCGCTTGCCAGGACTATTGGAAGCATTGGCATTTAACATACCCCTGGTCGACAGCTCTCAGCAGCCGTTTCTGGATATTACTGCTATGGGGCGGGTCAGCCTCAAAAGCCGGGGAGAATTGGTTTCAGTTCCGGAATGGACCAAACAGAAAACCGTCCGGGAGCTGTTCTTTTATCTTTTGAGCTACCCGGAAGGGGCCAGCCGGGATGAGATCTGCCTGGAATTCTGGCCTGACAGCAAGCCGGAACAGCTTAAGAAGCAGTTCAAAAACGCCTTGTACAAATTGCGAAGGGCTGTGGGGACGGATACCATTCTGTACCATCAGGCAACCCGGCTGTACCATTTCAACCGCCATTTGGATTATTGCTACGATGTTGAGGAATTTTATAAGATCCTCGATCAGGCAGATGCTGAATCAAATCCAGACCGCAAATTCCAGATGCTGCGCCAGGCAGCTGACCTCTACAAACATCCCTTCGCTCCAACCCTGGAGGGGATCTGGTCCGAACCGGTCCGCTACCGGCTGCATCTGGATTATGAACGGATCATGCTCCTGCTTGCTGAACAGCAGTTTGATAAGGGAAATCATAAGTCTGCATTGGAGACCATTGAAGAGCTGCTGGTGGCTGTCCCGGACCAGGAAGCGGCCTGGCGTTTGGCCATGCGTTCCTATGCGCTGCTGGGGGACCGATCCGGAGTTGAACGCATGTATCAGCGCTGCTGCCAGACCCTGGGCCAGGATCTTGACGTTGAACCATCCGAAGAAACCTACGCACTCTACCAGGAATTGATGTCCTGATCTTGGGTCCATCCTTATAGAAATTACTCCACCTTACATAATTGATGGTTGAAATCCATTAAAAGGAGACCCTTAGGGAGACCCCTGGGTCTGATAATTGTGGCTGTTGACTAATAATAAATTACAAAGGTGGCAAAAAATGCAGAATTTACTCCAGAAAATGACCCTTTCAGCCGGAAAGATCGAAAAGCGCCATATTCAAATCCTCATGGCCCTCGTAGTCCTCAGCCTGCTGGTATTAGGCGCTGGAGCTCCCGGTGTGGGTGGTGGACCTGGCGGATTCTAAATGATCCTGGTTCTGGGCATTGCCGCCGGCTGGTTATGCGGCCTGGTCCGGTCCCGGATCAAAAGGCAGCCCTATCGTGTACCAGAATTAAAGAAGGTCTGGCTGGTGCTGGTCGCAGTTCTACCGCAGCTGCTGATCTTTCAAATACCCTTTACGGTAGAGTGGTTTTCCAGCTCCTGGATTCCTGTTATCCTGGTGGCCTCCCAGCTATTATTGCTGGTTTTCATCTGGTTGAACAGGGACAAGACTGGCATTCTTATTCTGGGAGTTGGTTTGATCCTCAATTTGCTGGTGATCATCCTCAACGGGGGTTTGATGCCCATTTCCCCAGAAACTGTGCAGGCACTCTATCCTCAGACACCGCTATCAACCTGGCAGACCTGGTTCCTCCCTGGCAGGAGCAAAAATATACTGCTCCCCGTCGAAAATACCCGGCTGCCCTGGCTATCAGACTTCATTCTCGTGCCGGAATGGTTCCCAACGACCTGGGCATTAAGCCCCGGGGACCTATTGATCGTCTTGGGCGTTTTCTGGCTCCTGGCAATTGAAAGCCCAGATAAGTCCTACTTAACTGAAAGATCGGCGCTAGATTTAGACCCGATCCATTAAGCAAATTAAAAAGGATGTGTATTATGTTAACGAGAGCCATATCTCATACTACCCCACCCAGAAGAAAAAAACCCCAGGAACGCCAAGCGTCCTGTGAGATGAGCCGTCTGCTTTCTGCCGCGGTGATCAGTAAGAGATTTAGGGATCTTCTGCTGTCTGATCCTGCCCGGGCACTATCCCAGGGATTTTGCGGGGAAGAATTTCCGCTTGATTACGATCAGAAGGCCCTGATCCTTTCCATCCAGGCTGATAGCTTTAGTGATTTCGCCAAGCAGATCACTTCCAACCGTGTAGAAAGCCGAGCCGGATGCAATGCGGAATGGATCCCAATTAACCAGCCGTCTTTCGTCATGCATGCAAAATAAACTATTCGGAGCTGGAAATCAATTACCAGAAACGCAGATGTCATTGACGCAGAATATCCTTTCCACCAACCCGGTCTTGATCGAATCGCTTTCTTCCGGTGTGGCCCCCGTATTGATGTGGGTCGCCGACCAGGAAGGTGTGATCCAATTCCTTGAGGGGGATCTACCCTTTGATATCGATCTGGCGTCTGGAAAGGCTGCCGGTAAATCTTTATTTAAATTATTTTCAGATTATCCGGCCATTTTGGAAAATATACAGATAGCGCTGGACGGCAAACCGGCCAGTGCTGTGACTGAAAACGACACCCAGCGTTGGGAATGGCGTTTTTATCCTTTTCAGGCAACCCGCAAAGCGCCCAAAGGTGTCGTTGGGATTGCTTTTGATTTTTCCTTCCAGCAGGAGCTGTGGCATAAGGGCGCCTTAATGGACGCTGCTGCCGCACTCAGAAAGGCCCGTACCCCTGAAGAGATGCCACCGTTGATCATCGGGGAACTGCGCCAGCAGCTGGATGTTGACCAGGCAGTTCTGGTCCTGGGCTCTCTCCCGGATCGGTCCTTTGAATTAAATTTCTTCTGGAGCAAGACTGGGCAATCCTTGCCAGAGGGTCAACCCCTGGCGAAGATCCTGACCGATCCGAATTTGGTCGATCAGCTCAGCGGCGGAGGCTGGAGGAATCAAAATTATTATCCCCCGGAATTAAAATCTGCAGGTTTACACGGTTTTCCATTGATCGCTCATAATGAAGTGCTGGGTGCCTTGTGGGTAGGCCGGGAGAAATCCTTCAGCGAGGTGGAATCCCGCCTGATCGATGGGATCGCGGATATGGCGGCCAGCGCATTTAAGCGGGCCGGTCAGCACGAGCTCACCAAGCGCCGGATGGAGCGCCTGTCAGCCCTGCTATCTATTGACCAGGCGATCTCGGGGAGTTTTAATCTCAACCTGACCCTGCATATCATTCTTGAAAAAGTAGTTTCGCAGCTTGACGTAGATGCTGCCGATGTATTTTTGGTCAATCCGGTCACATTAGAAGCCACCTATGCCGAGGGCAGGGGATTCCAGCGCTACAAGCCGCGAGGCGGGGCAACCCGGGCCCGGGAATCTCTGGTTTGGCGCGTACTGCAGAAGCGCGAGTTGGTGGCAATTCCAGATCTGTATCAAGAATCTCCCACCCTGTTCCGGGGCAAGATGTTCGCTATGGAAGGCTTCCGCTCCTATTACGGCATCCCGCTGGTTGCCAAAGGCAAGATCCTGGGGGTGCTGGAAGTTTTCCACCGCAAGCCGCTCCAGGTTGATGACGAGTGGTTCGATTTCCTGCGGGCTCTGGGCACCCAGGCGGCCATCGCCATGGACAATGCTTCTCTGGTGGAGAACTTAAGACGGACAAATTTGATGCTCGACCTGGCTTATAACTCGACCCTGGAGGGTTGGGTCAGGGCCCTGGACTTGCGCGATAAAACCACCGGGGAACATACCCACCGGGTGGTGGAGCGGACCCTGAAGTTGGCCCAGGCGGTGGATATTCCTGATAATCAGCTGATCCATATCCGGCGGGGAGCCCTGCTGCATGATATTGGCAAGCTGGTTGTGCCGGACAGCATCCTTAATAAACCTGGTCCGCTGACTGACGAGGAGCGGGTCCTGATCCAGAAGCACCCTCTATACGCTCGTGAGATGCTGGAGCCGATCGAATTTCTGCGGCCGGCCCTGCCCATTCCTTATCGACATCACGAAAAGTGGGACGGCACCGGCTATCCGGACCGCATCAGTGGGGACCGCATCCCGCTGGCAGCTAGGGTCTTTGCCCTGGTCGATGTCTGGGACGCACTGAGCTCACCGCGTCCGTACCGGAAAGCCTGGCCCCAGGAGAAGATCTATACCTATATTCACGATCAGTCCGGAAGCCACTTTGACCCCTGCGTGGTGGAAACCTGGGAGAAAGTGTTCCAGATCAAAGTCTAGGAAAAAGTAAGTGAGTAAGTAAACAAATTTTATTGGATTTTTTTATCAGTTCAGGAACAGGATCATGGATTTATATTACGTCAGCGGCAAGGCCCAGAAAACTGGAACACACCAAGTTCACAAATTGGGCTGTGATTATTTTCCCATTAATAATATCTACCTGGGCCCGAGTTCCGGCTACCTGGATGCGCTGGACAGAGCCCGGCAGTATTTTCCCGAAGTGGAACCTTGTCCCCATTGCTGTGCCCCGCGTTCTAAAAGTGTGTTTTTCAACCCCAGCTAATTCTTTTTTTCCTTTAATAGTTGAAATTTAATAAATTGATTTACCGGTTTGGGCGTTTTCGCGCGCTGGTCTGTGGCCTGGTGTCTTGGATGCTGCGGTGCGTGGAGAATGCGGGATAAATGGATAGGTTATTATCACGCAATTAAAAAATAATTAACGTTATGTTTTTTGTCCAGTCGAAAAAAATAATATGAGAATAATCTATGTATATTGTTAAAACAATAGAAAAAAAATACCGAGACGAAGCTCTGAATTACGGAAAAATAAGGATTGGCACTATCAATTATTATCGAAAAATAGAGGATGATAAACGCCAAGATTCAAATGAGGGTTTGGGAAATATAATATGGGCGGGAAAAGAATTGTCAGCAAAGGATCACAACAGATTGTTTACTCCTTTTGACCACGTAAGGCTTAATGATAGCTGGACAATAAAGAATGATGGAATACAACTAATTGGGGCTTATCCCAACTTTAATGCATATGCTTTCTGTTTTAGTCAAGTTGAGAATATCCTTCAGATCAAAAAATCTTCAGGTAGAAAAGCATCACATTGGTACTTTATTACTGATCTTCCCGAATTCATCAATATTATTACTAAAGCCATAAGAAAAATAGGAGAAGGGCTAATCTGGAAATATGACGCTGAAAATGCTCCACACTGGATTCGAAACCTAAAAGTTTTCGATGTAACTTACAAAATCAACTATTCTGATGAGCCGAAAGCTAGAATTGTAACTGAAAAGAACTTGGGTTCTTTTATAACTAAACAATTCTACCCCCAAGATTTTCACCAGAAAGGTACTTCATTTGAATATGAAAAGGAAGTCCGTACTGTTTGGATTTTCACATCAATTGATAAGGCAGGTCGAGTTCAGCCACTTCAATTACCACCTCCGGATACTGATTGGGAAGATTTAACTTTAGGAAACCTTCCCATATCAAGGTGGTGTAAAAGAAACAATTTTCCTTTGAAAATTGCAAAATCTAAACTGCCAGATTAATAGTTAGATTTCTATTTAAAATATATTCTGGAGATTCATTTATTAATAAATCCCTTTACCATTCTCGGAGGGGGGAAGATTATTTCAAAACATAACCACCGCTCCACCCGACAGCCGGTTAAGATGGATGTTTTGGGATAAAGGATTGACAAAACAAGACCCGGCTGCGGGTGCCCTACGCTGCGCTAAGGGTGCTTCGCAAAGCTAATCCGTTAGTTTGCCAACTTGGGTGTGAAATAACACCAAATCCAAATCGTTTTGATTATTCTTATTCTCCAGATTGGGAAGGTTATAATGCCAGAACCAATAGATTATTTTGAAGGCAAGCGCAAAGATAGAATATACATTTCGAGAGCTGTTGAGATAGATAAGCCTTTTGAGGGAGGTCCCGGCAGAGATGCCAGATACATCACTCTTGACGATTCATCTAAGGAGACACTTGATGATGATGTCCTGGATGATCTTTTTATTAGTGGAGATGAAAAACGGAAGTTTCTAGTGGGTAACATTGATATATTGAGTGAAATAGTCTCATCGAATGTTACCTCCCATGACGTAGTTGCACTCGCTTATAGAAGGGAGCAATTAGGTTTATTTGAAAGTATGCTAAAGGATTCAACTTTCATAGAAAATCGCGCAAATGAACTGGGTATTAGAGGGAAGGAGGCTGTTTGGCAAAGGTTTTTTGAAGACAATCCATGGATCTTTGGCTATGGCCTCAACTATGTGTTCATGTCAGAACTTGACGACAAAAAGCTTGAACAGATTACTACCGGAGCATATCTGTCATCTCCGGGTAAAATAATCGATGCGTTGATGAAGACACGAGGGTTTATAAGCTCTTTATGTTTTGTCGAGATTAAAACTAATGAGACAAAGCTCCTTGATGAGAGAAAGCCCTATCGCTCAGGTTCATGGAAGATTTCAGGAGAACTCGCTGGAAGTGTGGCCCAAATACAGCGTACGTTGCAGTTAGCACTTGAAATTATTCACTCCAAATATGAATCAACATCTAAGCACGGAGATCCATCTGGCGAGATTGTTTTCCTATATCAACCGAAAGCTTATGTTGTCGTAGGTAGTCTTGAGCAATTCATGATGGAATCTGGGATCAACGAAGAAAAATACTGCTCATTCGAGCTATTCAGACAAAATCTCAACAATCCGGAGATTATAACTTTCGATGAGCTTTTCTCAAGGGCACATTTTATCGTTGAGCACTCGGGTCATGAGAGTAAATCTAATATCGAAGGAGAGTCCACTTGGTCAGAGGATGATATTCATTTCTAAAAATCGCGAGCTAATGCAATTTAGGTAATCAATCAATTCGTTGGATGGGACCGTGCGCTCAGTGGCTTTTGAATTAGCTAATAGTGGTCCCCAGACCATCATCTTAAAAACGTTAGTTTTCAAATAAATTGGATAATGAAATGGAACTTATATTTATTGATGAAACGAGTGATTCAAAGTTTAAAGATTACTTTGGGATCTGTTGTGCCCAAGTAAATCATACAAAATACAGGAATATTAAGAGTAAATTTCACAAGATACTTCTTGATGGTGGATGGGATCCCAATATTGAGTTTAAGGGATCATATCTTTTTTCTGCAAAAAAAGGGTGTGAGTCTATTTCAGTTGATGACCGGGTGTCACTTGCGGAAGAGATACTTAAACTAAACTCATCAGAATCGTACGGAAGAATGCGATTTTCTTATGTTAGATCATCAACAGATGATTTTAAAAAGGAATATCTTGGCGCCTTGCCATTACTACTTGATAAAGTTATCAAGAAACCCAAGAAGGGCCAAGGAAAATCATTGATCTCAATCAACTGTGATAATCGTTCCGATCTTTGTTGTGATGAGGTATGCAATGCAATTAAACCAGTAATTGTTCGCAAAGGCTATACATTGGTTGAAAACGTAGCTCTCGTAAATTCGTGTTTTGAAACTGTAGGCATTCTTTACGCTGATATTATGGCGTATTTATTAGCTAGAATTGATGTCATTTCAAATGATCATGAGCTTTTTGAGGGAATAACTCCTGAGATGATCAAGAAAAGTGGAAAATATAAGAAACTAGTTTCTTCTAAAAAATTAATTGGCCACATAAAGAACCTTGATTTATATGAGGTGAGACATTAACGAGCAAACTAACCCCCGCTCAACCTGACAGCCGGTATGGTTCGCTTCGCGAACGACCGGGAAAAAGAGACCGGGGACGGGAGACGGGGGAGGGATGCTGCGCATCCGACCGGGGAATGGATGTTTGGCTTTTGAATACAACTGCGGAGGAACCCTTTGCGGGGTAGTTTGACAGGTCTGGGAGAAGGCCACAGCATCAGCTGTAAAAATTCTGGAAGGCCACTCAGGAAATTGACCGCAGCTGCCAGATCGAATAGGCGCCGGTCCACGGCTTACCCATGCGGTGATTAGGACTGATGGTGATCCCCCCGAGCTCCTCCGCGATCTCCACCAGCGTTTCTACCGGGATATTCCCGGCTCCTCCCCTGCTCTCTAAATATGAGATAACCGCCTTGAATGACGGCTGGACCCATTCCCACTTCATCCTGTACCTGTCAGCTTTCACCCAGTAGTTTCTCTTCTCCCAGGCAGTGACTGACTGCTCAATGCTTCCCTCAATGATCTCCAGGCTGGAAGCAATATGAGCCATCAAATCCAGAAGCTGGTCTTGATCCTGGCAGCTGGCAGCCGTGCGAATGCAGAGCACGATCTCCCTGGCGGCTTTGTTGCGGCGTTTTGAGGGTGGTTCGGTATTGATCAAACGACTCATAAGATCTAATTCCTTAAGGCAAAGTTGGCCATAGCTGCCGCACCTGCTTTCTGTATTTTATGCACTTCTGCCCCGATCCCCGGCAGATTGTTCCCGGAGGAATATCCGGACCAGCAGTAGATTGATAACTGCAAGCTCTATTTCAGAAGAGCACAAAGGATTCTCCAGATTAATCCTGAGCTTTTTTACCCCTGCTTTCCCCTCCCCAATAAACGGTGGCCGGCTCTGGCTTAAGCTCTTTTTGGAAACCTAGCGCCGTGCTTTACCGGCCTATTATAATGGCTTGTGGCGATCCTTGTCCAAAACCAAATGAGTAAATTACCCGGGGTGAAGAGACCGGGGGACCGGAAACTGAAAACCAGTAGACAGCATTAGCGGGTGGCCACTTACCTTTCTCAAAGCTTATAATAAATTGTATGAAAAAATCTCCCAAAAGAAATTTCGTGATTGATCGCCAATGGCGCAACCGGCTCATTATCCTGGCAGGGTTGCTCACTCTCCTGGCCCTCTATTTCCCGATCAACCAAAATGTTACCGGAGGGATCACTCCCGATCTGCCGATCG
>CAZOUN010000080.1:0-12205 GCA_964582965.1 uncultured Anaerolineales bacterium
CAATGGCGAAATGTGAAAATTGTGGAAAAACTACAGCGTTTGGGCAAAGCCGCCCCTGGTCAAAAAAGACCACAAAACGAAAATTTAAACCAAATCTACAGAAAGTCACTGTGTTTGAGGACGGAAAAAAGATCCGCAAAACCCTCTGCACCCGCTGCATTCGCACTTTAACGAAAGTTTGAACCAATATTTGTAACACCAAAGTTCTTGTTTCGTTGTGAAGCGAATTGAGAATAATAAAAAAAACCGGAGCCTGATCTGGCTCGGGTTTTTTGATTTAACTTGACGGTAACTTCTCAGTTAGTGATTCTATCCCTGCTTGGATACCCCGGGAGTGTTTGAAAATCGCGCTGGCGGCTACGAATATTCTCGCCCCATGGTCAAAAGTTTGTCGAATTGTGTCCGGGTTGATTCCGCCATCCACTTCAATAGGAACTTGTGGATTGATGCCATCCAACATCTTTCTGATCCGGCTTATTTTTGGGAGTACTTCAGGCATAAAAGATTGTCCTGAAAAACCCGGATTAACACTCATTACCAGGACCAGATCTACATTTTTCAAAAAAGGTTCAATCGTTTCCGCTCTGGTTCCGGGATTGAGTGTGATCCCGGCTTTGCAACCCAGATCGTGAATCATTTTTTGGGTTTTGTCCATATTTGGGCAGGTTTCAATATGTACTGTGATTGTTGAAGCACCTGCGGCAGCAAAACTTTTCAGATAAAGCTCAGGCTCTTCGATCATCAAGTGGACATCCAGCGGCAGGTCTGTGGCCTTATTGCAAGCGCTTACGATGGCCGGCCCCATGGAAAGGTTAGGCACAAAATGACCATCCATGACATCGATATGGAACCAATCTGCACCGGCATTCTCGGCTTGTTTCATTTGATCACCAAGTTGTGTGAAATCAGCTGAAAGGATAGAAGGTGAGAGCAGATAATTATTTTCGACCATATTTACAACCTTTAATCAGTGGAGATCACAAAAAAAGCCGATTGATCTAATTTAGTTTGAAATATACCCAGAGCCAGAATGGAATCAATCCACCAACAGCAATCAGAGCAAATAAACCGAGCATTATCGTCAGCCATTGGCGGGCAGGATGTTTATTCTCCAGAGCCAGGATGGTATTGAGAGTTGGATCATCAGTCTGTGCGGGTGGAATTTCAGGAGCAAAGTTCTCTTCATGTGTTTCCGTAAAGCTGATCACAATCCGACCCAATTGATCCGCTGTTCTGTACCGGTAACTTGCTTCTTTGGATAGCACCTTGAGAATTATCTCTTCAAGGGCGGGGGATATCTCCGGGTTGAGATCCCGGGGAGATGGGGGTTCCACTGTCCTGTGCAAGAGAGCCAGTTCTTGGGGGGAAGGATTTGTAAATGGTAGCTGCCCTGTTAAAATCTCGAATAATACTATTCCGAGACTGTATACATCTGAAGCTGGTGATGGAGCTCTCCCAGCAGCCTGTTCAGGGGAGAAATAGGCAGGTGAACCCCAAATTGCTTGAGATCGTTCATCGTGTTTGACCGATGCCAGGGCTCTTGCGATACCAAAATCAGTCACCTTTAAGCGGTTATCAGGTGTAATCAACATGTTGTGAGGTTTGATATCACAGTGGACCAGCCCCGCTCGGTGGGCGTAACCGATACCAGCGCAGGCCTGGACGAATAACCGCGATGCCAGGGGAATTGGCAGTGCCCCGGTATTTTTAATGACCTCTTTCAGATCCGTGCCGGGGACGTATTCCATGACGATAAAAAGCCGGTCTTGATCAAAACCAAAGTCATGGACAGTTACAATATTCGGGTGAGTGAGATTGGCAGCAGCCCGGGCTTCTTCTTTGAAACGTTCCTGGAATGCAGCTGAAGATGAGAAATCTTTCCTGAGGATTTTTACCGCAATGGTCCGTTCCAGCATGAGGTCAGTGGCCTGGTAAACGATGGCCATGCCTCCCTCTCCAAGTTCTTTATCCAATCGGTAACGGTCATTTAATATCTCAGACATCTCTGTTTTTCCTGTGGATCAGTGCCGGTTTGATTGTACCATCATCTGATTGACGGTGATATCTTGATAGAGTAAACTCAGGTAGTAGTGCAGGTATTAATCCCAGTATTTCCAGGAGTATAAATGCGGGCTCAGCTAATCTATAATCCCATGGCAGGTAAGTTTCCTTCTGAACCCCTGGTTGAGCGAGCTGGCAAGATCTTGAGTATAAATGGCTGGGATGTGGATATCGTCCAAACAAAAGGCGGCAGCCATAGTACCAGGTTGGCCAAACGGGCAGCTGTAATGGGATTTGACGTAGTATTTATGGCGGGAGGTGATGGATCTCTCCATAAGGCAGCAGCAGGTTTATTGGGAAGCCAGACAGCTCTCTCCGTGTTGCCATCAGGCACAGCAAACGTCTTTGCCCAGGAACTGGGATTGCCTATTTTATCTTGGACAAATCTTACAGCTTTGGAAAACAGTATGAAGAAATTGCTCAATGGGACTATCCGGACTATGGATGTAGGGATCTGCCAGGGCATTCCCTTTTTATTATGGAGCGGTGCTGGTCTTGATGCATTTGTGGTTCATCATCTTGAACCTCGTTCACGGTGGCAGAAGCAGTTCCCGTCAACGCAGTATGCCGCCACTGTGGCCTGGTTAGCCCGGACCTGGACAGGAATGGACTTGGAGATCCGGGTTGATGGGGAAAAAATTGATGGCAAATATCTCGTTGTCCTGGTGACCAATATTCACCTATATGCTGGGGGAATAGCGGAACTATCTCCCAAGGCAAGGATCGATGATGGCAAAATTGATCTTTGGTTGTTTTCAGGGGATACCATCCAGGAGACTCTTCAGCATATTTTTGACCTGGCTGCGGGTCGGCATATAAATTCGGACAAGACAAGTTATTTTTCATGCGAAGAGATTAAGATCAAATCGAAAACCGATTTGTTCTTGCAGCTGGATGGTGAACCAATTCCACCATCCAAGAGTGTCAATATTTCCATCAAGCCGCAATCGCTCAGGATCCTGGTGCCCAGGGATCTGCCGCGGCCTTTATTTTCAAATGACCCCTTATGAAAGATATCATCAATCCTTGGGTAATCGCAGGTTCAGTCCTAATAGCCAGTTTGTTATTGGTAATTAGTTTTTTGGCAGCTGGGCAACTGACAGAATCTGATCGATCTGTTTACAGTGGAGAGGCGGTTTTAACTGTTATTCCTGTGCCAACTTATACACCAACTCCTTTGCCGACTCAGCCAGATTTTCCAGTTGCTACGCCAACAATTGAACAGGCTATTGGTATTCATATTGACGGATATGTGCAGATCACTGGCACTGATGGAGAAGGACTTCGTTTGCGAAGGGATCCCTCTCTCGGTGGGGAGATTGTTCATGTTGGTTTGGAAGGGGAGATCTTCCTGATAATTGGGGGTCCTGAAGAAAAAGATGGTTATCTGTGGTGGCAGCTTGAAGCTCCGTTGAATGCAAACCGACGGGGATGGGCTGTGTCAAATTTTCTTGTATTTGCCCAAAGTCCTTAAATTAAAAACAGAAGGGGAAACCCTTCTGTTTTTATTTATTTGATAGGCAGGAAGACTAATCCTTGGTGAGATGAACCAGGTGGTTCCTGAGGTTGTGCTTGACCGCATACGCAGCCGCTTCAGCGCGGTTGCTGACATCCAATTTCGAGAGAATGCTGCTGACATAATTCCTAACTGTGCCTTCTCCCAGGTAGAGGGTTTTAGCGATTTCCCGATTGGTTTTTCCTTCAGAGACATGGATCAGGACGTGTTTTTCCTGGTCCGTCAGATCCGTAAAGGCTGAAGCCTCTTCGTCCCGGGCAGCTTTTCGGACTTCCTTAAATACTCGCTGGGTTACAGCAGGATCCAGCAAAGCTTCTCCGCGTCCCACAGCTTCAATGGCATCAATTAGGTCATTGCTGCCAACCTGTTTTAACATATATCCTGAGGCACCGGCCCGGATCGCTGAGAATAACATTTCGTCCTCAGCATATGAGGTCAGCATGATCACTCTGGTATCAGGGTACTTTTCAATGATCTTTTCGCAAGCCTCTATGCCAGATCCGCCGGGTAGGCGGATATCCATTACCACAACATCGGGACGGAATTGTTCAACCTTGGCAAATGCGTCGGCTCCGGTAGCTGCTTCGGCAACTACCTGGAATTTTGTGTGCCGATTGAGAAGAGATTTTAAGCCCAATCGCACTACTTCGTGATCATCTACTAATAAAATCCGTTGGAAGGACATTTCATAACTCCTGTGATTAACTGGAAAGAGTATATACTAGAGTGCCTTGACTGGCAAGGAAACCAGTTACTCCACCTTATAAAGATCTGGCATTAATCTTTGTGAGACCAGAACGGAACCTGATCATTGATCAGGTTCCGTTCTGGTTATCCCTGTTAGCTTTGTGAGTGTGGTGAGAAGAGTCAGGGTTTGTTATTCCGCTTTTTCCTGATCCCTCCGGAAATCAACAAAACGGTAACCAACACCGCGTTCTGTCAAGATATATTTTGGATTGGAAGGATCTTCTTCAAGTTTTTTCCTGAGATAATTTACATAGAGACGCACGTAATGGGGCTCATCCTGGTACTCGAATCCCCAGACTTTGGAAAGGAGCTGTTCATGAGTATTCACCCAGCCAGCGTTCTGAACTAAATGATACAGCAGGCGATATTCTGTTGGACGGAGATCGACCTTTTCACCTTCTACCCAAACTTCACGTCGGGAAAAATCGATTGTTAAACGGTCGTCAACAATGATCTGATCAACCTGATCTTCATTGAAAGATTTTGTGCGCCGGAGTACAGCCCGGATGCGGCTGACCAGCTCACGGGGACTGAACGGCTTAGTGATATAGTCGTCCGCACCCAATTCAAGCCCCTGGATCCGGTCATCTTCTTCACCTTTTGCAGTCAGCATGATCACGGGAACCTTATTTACTTCCCGGATCTTCTTCAGGACATCAAAGCCATTGATATCAGGCATCATGACATCCAGCAAGATTAGATCAGGTAATTGGGTCCTGACTTGTTCCAGGGCTTCTTTTCCGTTATACGCGGTAACAACCTCAAAACCATCTTGTTCCAGGTTCAGCTGGATGAAACGGACCATACGCTGTTCATCATCAACCGCTAGAATTTTATATCTCGTTTTTTCATTACTCATATTTATTTATTCCCTGATGAAACTGACTACCTCTTCGGCAGTATCTCCAGGCAGGATCTCAATAAAACTGATTTCAGCCCATGGCCAGTAAACGTTCACTACGTTACGCTCCAGATACATTAAATCTTTGCCATCTTTTTGTCTTGGATTGCTTAGCTTGATCAGAACATCTGTTAACTGAGGCATTTCATCAATTTCTGCAAGCATAGGTTCCGAATTTCTGATGTGCACTATGACTGTATGTGACATAAATAACCATCCTTGTTACATGTCCTTCGGCACGATAACCTTCATATTGAATTTGCCCAAGGATAACACATCGCCATGATTCAAAGGCACTTCTGAGTTTGCTGGGATCTCATAACCGTTTACGCTTGACCCGTTGGCAGATCCCAGATCGACAATAAAGATTTTGTTCTTTTCAACATTGATCCGGATTGTTGCATGCAATCGTGAAATCCCCATATCATAGGCTTCATAATCATTTAGATCAACATCCGGTGTGATTACCTGACCCTCGACAAAACGACCAATAGTAAATTCGTTTTGTTCGGGTATATCAATCACTACTTCTCGTTCAGTACTATAAAGTATAAAGGCGCTGTTTTCCAGTAATTTCTTGGGAATCGTCTGGGTGAAGTCGACTTCCAAGCCTCTATTTTGGTTCGGATAAACCAGAGTATTCACCTGCTCGTTAGAGGCAAAGGCCACTTGCGAGCCGCACTCTCCACAAAATAGGACGCCGTGGTACTCCTGATTATTACATACTTTACAAGTAATCATGTTTTATCCGGTAATAGCAACCTCATCGTACCGTATTTGAGCTGCTTTTTGCCTGTGGGGCTGAAGTTATTATGAGATTTTATATAGTCTGCTTCATTCATGGCGACTTTTGCGAGGGCGTCTTGCCCTTTGGCCATCAAGTGGGAAGATAAATTTATCAATCTTTGATATGCGGTGCCTGGATTGCCGCTGGCGACATCCTGTTGGGCTTTTTCCTGCAGCCTGTAGAAAGCAAGGTGGGAGATAGCTTTAAAGATCTCTGGAGCAGGCGGCTCCAAACTCTCGGGATCTGATTCGAGAATCCTATCCAGTGTGAAGGGAATTATTTGGTCCCGGATCTTCTTTTTTATAACAAATTCCCCTGACGCAATTACTGCCTGATCTATATTCTCAGGGATGGGGTTTATCAGAAATTCAAACAGGACACGATGTGGTTTATGTTTTTTCAGGATTCCAAGTGAGAATTCTTCCTGAAGTGGTAATGGAATAGATTCCGGAAGGATCCTGAATGCCGAGAGCATTGTTACGCCAGGTGCGGGGGTGATTTCAAGGATCAGACGCCTAGAAAATGCTTCTTTGAGTGATGCTACACTGTGTTCCAGGAATTCCTTTACTTGATCCAGATCATGAATGAAAAGAGATTGCCCACCTGTGAGGGCGCAAAGTTGGTCCACGAACTCATCATTCCATTCGATCCCGATCCCTAAACCACTAATTCCAATATCCTGGTCAGCGGCAGTATTTGCCAGGGCGATACATTTATCCTCGTCTCCGTAAGTGTGCCCATCAGTGATCAGAATAATGTGGTTCACATAGTTCAAAGTGGGGTGTTTTCTGATCTCTTCATACCCGGCTTCAATACCCTGGAAGATTTCTGTTCCCCCCTCTGCGTAGAGGTCATTCAGAGCGGTTTCGATCTTGATATTACTGGGTTGTGTTTGGCTGGGGAGTAATACTTTGGCTCGGTCATTAAATCTGATCACAGAAACAAGATCATTTTCTCCGAGATCATCGATGATCTCTTTTGTTGCCGCTCTCAGGATATCCAGACGGGGTCCCTTCATGGAGGTAGAATTATCCAGGACCAGGGCTATGTTTAATGGAAGGTCATCGGTTTTTTGTATTTCATCCGTGGTGGAAACGATATCAACCAGGGTAAATATGACCTGGGGTTCCTCTAATCTTAATAAAGCTTCCTGGCTGTATTCAATTGTAGTCAGGATACCCGGTGTTATATCATGGGGATCCCTGCCCTCGTCATAATTTCCCTTTTTGTTTGGATCGGATAATATCTTATAAGCTTCTTGAATATCGAGGAAGAGCTGGGTTGCTCCATCATTCTTGTTGACATCTGGATGTGCTTTTCTGGCAGCAAGCCGGTAAGCTTTTTTAATAGCTTCTTCTGAAGCCCCGGTCCCAATATTCAATCTGCGGTAGAAATCAGTCTTTTCTGGCATGGTTTCAGTGATATATCATGAAAATTCTACGATGATAGCAGTAATATTATCCGGGCCGCCTGCGTCATTTGCTGCATCGATCATTCGGTCACATGTATCCTGAGGATTAATTCCTGATTTGATGATCGATTCAAGTCCATCTTGTCCCACAATGCTCCATAATCCATCAGAGCATACGAGCAATGATCCGGATTCCGGCCTGGTTGTGGATATGATCTCAGGTTCAAAAGGTTCTCCCTGGCCCAAGGCTCTGTAAAGAACATTGCGTTGGGGATGCACTGCTGCTTCTTCTGGGGTAATTTGGCCCAGTTCCTGCAGGCGTTTTACCAATGAGTGATCCCTAGTCAGGGCTTCCATTGTGTTATCTTTGGCGATCGAATAAACCCGGCTGTCACCAACATGAGCAATGGTCATTTGGTCACCAACGATCAAAATAGCTGTGATTGTCGTACCACCGCCGTAAGAGTGCCGAATGATCTCAGAATTGGCTTGTTCGATGCCGTTATAAAAGACTTCCCGAAAGGACATTTCACCCGGTGTAGGATTAAGCCCCATCATCGGTGTGTAAATCTCTTGTAATATTGTGCCGACGACAGTTCTGATCGCCAGTTCACTGGCGACCTCGCCATTTTTATGGCCGCCCATCCCGTCTGCAACGACGTATAACCCGAAGGGAATCTCACTTTCATTAAAAGAGAAGAATGTCGTTAATGTGAAGAAAGCATCTTCATTATGGGCCCTTTGTTTCCCGGGTGAAAGCCCATAACCAACATTGATATGGGGAGAGCTGTATCCAATTAATTTTGTGTCGACAGGGGTGGTTACTTTGTCCAACTCCTTGGTCACGACTTTTGAATCTGTTTCAAAATTAACACTTTCAGGTTCAACTGATTTGGGCTGGAAGAACTTTTTGATGGTGTTGAGTAGTTTATTGGTCATTTTCTCTCGATTGTTAGGCTGGTAAAGCGTAAAACTTGTTATCAGCTGCACCAATGTAAATTATGTCGTCAACGATGATTGGAGATCCTGTGATCTGCCCCTCGGCCTGATATTTCCATCTCAAGCGTCCGCTCCCTGAATGCAGACTGTATACCATGCCGTCCACATTGCAGAAATAAACTGCCCCCTTATAAAAGACGGGGGAGCTGTTGATCTGATTATCGGTATCAAAACTCCATACCTTCTTAGTAGTTTTTGTATTAATGCAATAAAAAGTATTATCCGTCGATCCCACAAAAACGTGATTTTCGTTGGTTGTTGGTGTGCTAATGGAACCATTATCCATTCGGAACCGCCAGACAATCCATCCAGATTTGGCGTCTATAGCATATAACAACCCGTCGAGGGATGTGATATAGATGATATTGTCATTGTGGTGGGGTGAAGCAGTGACAGAGCGTTTGGCAGCAGTTCTCCACTGGATATTACCGGAGAAGTCATAACATTGGATTTCGCCGTTATCGCTTCCAATGTATACACGCTCATTCACCACAAGTGGACTAGACCTGACAGTAGAACCGAGATTCACACTCCAGGCTTCACGTCCCGCCATAAGATTTAACACATGCAAATGTTCGTCATCAGATCCAATGAATAAGTGACCTTCTGCGATCGCGGGTGAAGAATAAATAGCTCCCTCAGTAGATTGTACCCAAACCTTCTTCCCTCCGCGGCAGCTCACAGCATGGACGTACTGATCGGTAGAACCAAAATAAACTTTGTTGTCATTAATGGCTGGTTTACTGACAATACCTCCGTCCGCTGCATATTTCCAGATAAACTTCCCATTATCAGCAGCCAGCGCATACATATTATGATCATAGGACCCGATATACACAACACCTTCATGGTAGGTTGCTGTCCCACGGATTTCATCTTCACAAATGAAGCTCCAGATGGGGGAATGGCTTTGATCCTGGAAGAATTGAGTGGCCTGGGCTAATGAGATCTCTTCTTCCAGCATGCCAGTTTTCTGAGCGAGGGATATCAGAGCTTTCCGCATGATAGCGGCATTTTCGAACCGGTCTGGCGGGTTGTACATTAACGCTGTGTTGACGATAGTTTCAAGGGCGACAGTAACGTTGGGATTTGCTGACCGGATAGGGCGCTCGTCAAATGTGAAGGGGGGTTCAGTTCGCGGGTCCTGGTTGGTTAACAAATGATGAAGTGTAGCACCCAACGCATAGATATCCACTGCGGGTGAAGCTTCACCGCGGTACTGTTCGGGTGGGGAATAACCCTCGGTACCGATCATGGTCCCTTTGGAACCGGTTTGGAAGGTTTTGGCGATGCCAAAGTCTACCAGGCGAATCTGGTTCCTGCGGGTTATCATCACGTTTGCTGGTTTGATGTCGCGGAAAATGATCGGTTCTGGTTCGTGAGTATGCAGGTAATCCAGCACGTCACAGAGCGCTATACCCCATGAGATCACTTCCTCGTCATTGAATGGTGCTCGGCGCTGCTGGAGTTTGATTTCAAGGTTATCACCCTCAATGAATTCCATTACCAAATAGGATCTGGCGCCGAGGGTGAAATAATCATAAATTGTGGGAATTGCGGGATGACTGATCGTAGCAAGGATATTGGCTTCCCGCTCAAAGCCTTCCACGATGGTAGCCTGAATATCAGGATCTGTTGCCTGATTGATCATTTCTTTTACAGCAACGACCTTTTCAACTTTAAACCTGAGGTCCTGGGCTCGATATACAGCTCCCATACCTCCCCGGCCTACAGTAGACAGGATTTTGTATCTACCTTCCAGTTTAGTGCCTGGTTGGAGGTATTCAAGGGCTTTTGATCTCTTTTCCAGATTTTGGGTTATCTTCCTAGTTTCCAGACCAATCCTCCCGATGAAATGTCAATCCCCTATATTATATCCTCTTTCAACTTTCGACATTTTTCTTAATGAGTGGATTTTATCATAAACACCTCCTAATTCGCCAACCGGGAGGGGAGTTAAGGGACAGAGATGAGCTTCTCTGGGGGCTTCATAACGGAATTGCAAGGCAGGGTTTATAATGTATCTGTGTGTCATACTGAAAATAGAGGGTATTTACTCCCTGGGATAGTTGTTTATGGATAATTTGACCTATAAGTCTCCCTTCTCATGGCGCTATGGTTCTGATGAAATGCGGAAGATTTGGAGTGTTCAAAACACAAGGACACTTTGGCGCAGGATCTGGATTGCCCTGGCAGAAGTTCAGGTTGATTATGGTCTGGTCTCCAGCAATCAGATCTCATCATTAAAAAATAAAGCTGATGAGATTGATCTATCCCTTTCAATGGAACTGGAATCCCAATTGCAGCATGACTTAATGGCCGAATTGAAGGTCTTCGCTGACCAATGTCCTGATGCCGGAGGCATACTGCATCTTGGCGCGACCTCTATGGATATCAAGGACAACGCTGGAGTCCTTCAACAAAAGAGTGCATTGAACCTGCTACTACATCGATCTGAAGAGGTTTTGATCGTGTTGTCCCAGCTGATCCTGAAGTGGGCGGATACCCCAGTGATTGGATTTACTCATCTGCAGCCTGCAGAACCGACAACCCTGGGATACCGCCTTGCTCAACCAGCGCAAGATTTGTTGAATTATCATCTGGAACTGACCAGGTTTAGGGATGGAATCAAAGCCAAAGGTTTCACTGGCGCAGTTGGTACCAGCGCGTCTTTTGCTGTGTTGCTAGGCGAGGAGAACCTGCCGGAGTTCCAAGATAAGATCTCCAGGAAACTGGAGCTAGATTTTTACCCTGTGGTCAACCAGACCTATCCCCGAGTGCAAGATTATCAACTGCTTTCTTTGCTGGCGGGGCAGGGTGCCGTATTGTATAAGCTGGCATTTGATCTGAGGTTATTGCAATCCCCGGTTCTGGGAGAATTGGCTGAACCATTTGGGAATAACCAGGTGGGATCTTCCGCCATGCCTTTTAAACAGAATCCGATCAAGGCTGAAAAACTAAATTCCCTGGGCAGAATCCTGGCACAGCTGCCGAGGACTGCTTGGGATAATGCTGCTCATTCGCTTCTCGAACGCACTCTAGATGACAGCGCTAATCGCAGGATCATACTTCCAGAAGCATTTTTATGTGCTGATGAGATGTTGGTCACAATGACGGAAGTCCTGTCCGGGCTGCAGGTATATGAGGACGCTATCCAGAATAATCTGGCGGAGTATGGTCCATTTGCAGCTACAGAAAAAGTATTAATGCTCTTGAGCAAAAAAGGAGCGGACCGGCAGGAAATGCACCATCGATTGCGGGATCACTCACTCCAGGCATGGGCAGCAGTAAGAAAAGGGGACCCAAACCCGCTGCCAGATTTGATAACAGATGACCCTGTCTTCCTGGAATACCTGAGCGCTGATGAGGTACAACAGGCTGTGAAGGGTAGTGGGTATTTGGGTGATGCAGCAAAGCGCGCAAAAGTGTTCGCTGAGCAGATCAAGGTAGAACTCGGTAATTGAGACCTTGCCGCGATCATTTTCAGGACACTCAATTTCGGTAGATCATATCCCATAAAAAAAGCATTTAACCTTGTTTATTGGATATACGAGCAATTGGACTTGGTAATAATGAATACAAGTGAAAAAACTTGTGTATCCGGAAAATTATTATCGGAACATTGCTCAGCGATTTCTTAAAAAGAAGGGCTGCCTATCTCACTGCGCAAACCTTGCATCTTATAACGCCTTGATCAAGAGGTCATTAAAAAATAAGCCGGAGACTTGTGAACTGAACCCCCAAAACAGGACACGAAATAAAACACCTCTCGTACAATATAAG
>CAZOUN010000081.1:0-12063 GCA_964582965.1 uncultured Anaerolineales bacterium
AATTACCCACGAGAGTGTCTTTATTTATCTGTCCACATTATGGGGTGCACTCCAGAAAAGTGGGCTTTTTTTTAATTTAATTTCGATTGAAATTGCTCCTGCTGGCAGAGCCGAACGTCGACCTCTAGATTTTCCAGTGATATGGAGATATGTTTGGTATTGGGGGATATATGAGTAAAAAGAAATTTTCCTTATACCTTCATTTAATTTGGTCTACTTGGAATTGAGAAAATTGGATTTCAAGTGATATTGAAAGGCGGATTTACCGAATTATTGTCAGTCAAGCACAACGATTTAAGTGTCAACCTCTTGCTATAAATGGTATGGGAGATCATATCCATTTAATGGTCAAATTTCCTACAACTATGATGATTGCTGAATTAATGAAACAGGCCAAGGGAGTTTCTTCCCATTTTATCAATGAAGAGAATCTAATTGATGACCATTTCAAAGGGGGAATAGGGTATGGAGCGTTTACTATTAGTCGATGGGATCCAGATAGGATAGCAAATTATATAAAGAGATAGAGAGAACACCATAAGGAAGGGTATATTATCAAAGATTTAGAAAATATTTCAAGATTCTAAATAGAAAAAGCGTCCCTGGAGAGGGAGGCTCGGCGATAGTCAGGAATGCGACTTCAGACGTGATTCTACAACAATCCAGGTATTTCCTCAGGATGCTGGGCAATCTTGACGCCGGCAGCTTCCAGGGCCTTGATCTTATCCTCTGCCAGGCCTGTGCCACCCTGAACAATGGCTCCTGCATGTCCCATGCGTTTGCCTGGAGGAGCGCTGCGGCCAGCGATAAATCCAGCTATGGGTTTGTTCACGTGCTGGGTAATGAACTCTGCCGCTTGTTCCTCATCTGTGCCCCCAATCTCACCGATCAGGACGATCTTTTCTGTATCAGGATCCTCCTGGAACATATCCAGGGTGTCGATGAAGTTGGTGCCGTTAATCGGATCTCCACCAATGCCAACGCAAGTGGAAACCCCCAACCCCAAGTTTTTCAGGGCATAGAGCACTTCGTAGGTCAATGTGCCGGAACGGGAAACCACACCGATATTACCAGGAATAGCGATATTGCCGGGGATGATACCCACTTTTGCTTCTCCTGGAGTTAATAGTCCCGGGCAATTTGGTCCTACCAGTCGGACACCTTTTTGATCTAGGAAATTCCGGACCCGCATCATATCAGATACCGGCACACCTTCGCTGATGCAGATGATAAGCTCCATCCCAGCATCAGCTGCCTCAAACATGGCATCTGCGGCAAATCTGGCGGGGACAAAAATTACGGTTGCATTCGCGCCTGTGGCGTTTTTAGCGATTTTTACGGAATCAAAAACAGGGATCTTGCCGTTCAGGACCCATTCTCCACCTTTTCCGGGAGTGACACCAGCTACTACATTGGTACCGTAGGAAACCATTTTTTCTGTGTGAAATAGGCCTTCTTGTCCGGTAATGCCCTGCACCAGCAAGCGTGTATTCTTATTTACTAATATACTCATTCTTTCTCCCTGCCTTTATTAACCTCTGGCGGCTTTAACAGCCATTTCAGCTGCTTCAGCCAGGGTGTCTGCGGTTTCCATTTCGGCATCTTTTAATAACTGGCGTCCTTCGGCTGCGTTGGTGCCAACCAGCCGGACTATCATGGGTACATCAGTTTTAACCACATTGAGGGCTTCCAGGATGCCTTTGGCAACCAGGTCGCAGCGTGTAATGCCGCCAAAGATATTAAATAAGACGGCTTTGACATTTGGATCTGATAGTATGATTTCGAGTGCAGCAGCGACTTTATCCGCGCTGGCACCGCCTCCAATGTCCAGGAAGTTGGCAGGTTCACCGCCAAATAATTTGATAATGTCCATTGTGGTCATTGCCAGGCCAGCGCCATTGACCATACAGCCAATATCGCCATCCAATTTTATGAAGGAAAGTCCGTGCTCTCGAGCCTGGATCTCAGCTTCCTGGTCTACATCCAGATCGCGGAGTTCTTCGAGGTCGGTGTGGCGGAAGAGGGCGTTATCATCCAATACCATCTTTCCATCCACTGCCAGCAGTTCTCCATCCCCGGTTATCACCAGCGGATTGATTTCTGCCAGGGTGGCATCACTTTTCACATATGCTTTCCACAATCCCAGGGCGATCTTCCCAAAAGCACGCCATTGTTCCCGGGGCAGGTCTATGCCAGCTGCCAGGTCCCTAGATTGGTAACTTTGCAGACCCATCAGGGGGTCTATGTGGCACTTGATGATCTTCTCGGGGTTTTTTTGGGCTACTTCTTCGATATCCACCCCACCTGCGGCAGAGGCCATAATAACCGGTTTACGAGCGGCCCGATCATTAGTTATACCCAGGTATATTTCGGTTTTGATATCGGCGGCCTGGTCGATAAGCACCATGCGCACCGGAAGTCCTTTGATGGTCAGCGCCAGGATATCCTCAGCATGCTGCTTAACCTCAGGAACGGTTTTTGCCACCCGGATTCCGCCAGCTTTTCCGCGTCCTCCAACCAGTACTTGTGATTTGACCACGACTGGAAAACCGATCTTTTTGGCAATCTTTTGGGCTTCGGCTGGCGATTTGGCCAGTTCTCCAAGTGGGATGGGGATGCCGTATTCGCCAAAAATCCTCTTGGAATAATATTCATGAAGTTTCATATTGATATAAGCTCCCAGACTTAAAATAAGCCATTGCGCCGAGATTATACCATGCATAAAAAACCCCTTTTACGACTGTAAAAGAGAAATATGATGAGCATCCTATAAAAGATATGACAAAACAGGTTGAGAAACCAGAAAGTCAATTCATGAACAATTAAAAGGTCTTTTTCACCCAGGTTTGAACAGGGGGCAGGCGGAACAAAAGCAATAACACCATGGCCAGGGCATAGGGCCAGGGGCGCAAAACGCCTGGTTTAACTGCCAGAATAAAATGCAATGCAGCTAAAATACCAGCGACATAAACAAACCGATGCAGCTTTTTCCAATTCTTCCCCATCTTCTTCAGGAAATAAGTCAAGGAAGTGATTGACAGTATCAATAAAATTAGACCGGTAGTGAATCCAAACCAGATAAAGAAGTTCGTTAGAGAGTTTGCTAACAGTGCTTTCCACTGAAATCCGTAGTCCAGCACCACATAGATGGAAAAATGGACTAAAGCATAGAAACCGGCCCACAATCCAAGCGGTCGGCGGAGTTTGTTGATCTGGTTCCATTTCAAAAGCTGCCTCAGGGGTGAGACCGCCAGAGATAGGATTAAAAGCAAGATTGCTGTTTTCCCTGTCCGGTGAGTGATCTCGAGGATTGGGTTAGCACCTAGATTCCTCTGCCAGAAATCCCATAATCCTACTAATAATGGAAGAGCAGATCCGGTATGAACCAACGGATGAAGAATTTTACCAAGTGGCTTTTTGAGATCTTTCCAGTTCTTAGAAGTTTTTAGCGAGGTCCATACCGTCATAAAGATCCTTTACTTCTTTTTCATAGCCATTGAATAGTAGGGAAGGACGCCGTGATAAATCGCCGATCCGTCGTTCTGTAGCCTGGGACCATCGTGGATGATCAACATCAGGATTGACATTGGCAAAAAATCCATATTCATTTGGTGCGGATTCCATCCACAACGATACTGGCATTTCTTCTACCAGGTCAATTTTAACTATAGATTTGATGCTTTTAAAACCATATTTCCACGGTACAACCAGCCTGATAGGGGCGCCATTCTGGGGCGGTAAATCTTCCCCATATAAGCCAGTTGCCAGTAAAGTCAAATCATTATATGCCTCATCCAACCGCAGTCCTTCTACATAGGGCCAGGGGAAATATTTGTTGCCTTGACCGGGAAGGGATTTTGGATCATAAATGGACTCGAACCGGATATATTTAGCTTCCGGCTTGGGCTTGATGTCCTCCAACAACTTGGCCAGAGGGAATCCCTGCCAGGGAATGACCATTGACCATCCTTCAACACACCGCATGCGGTAAATTCGCTCTTCAGTGGTATATCGGCTCCGAATTTCCTCCATTGATAACGGCCCAGGATTTTCAACCAATCCGCCGATCTCTATAGCCCAGGGAGAAGTCTGAAAATCCTGGGATAGTTTTACAACACCCTCTTTATCGGTCGTGAACTCGTAAAAGTTATTATAACTAATGACATCATCATAACCGGTCACGGGATCTCCCAGGTCATCTGTCAGACCTACGCCGCTGGGACTAGGGGAGTTTCCGGAATCAGGTATGTCTTCCCCGGCTATAAAGGGTTTGTCCTGGCAGGCTGCCAAAATTGCTGCACTGACACCCACAACGCCCATGGTTTTTAGGAATTCTTTTCGGGTAGCATATTTTCTTTGGGGGGTTATTTCATCTCTCAAGTTCTCAGACATGGTATCTCCAGCTTATGCACTAATTAGTTTCTCTTGGAATATGATTAAGATGACTTTATCATAGAAATTATTACGTAAATATTACAGGCTCCCGGAGTGTATCAAACCTCCGGGAGCATAAATGTTATTTTTCTTTTAATTATTCTTCTGATGTGAGCGGATTGCTGAAATACTGTATGCGATTATTCTTGGTATCACTGACCCAGATACCGCCTTCGTCATTGGCGCTGATCCCGGTGGGGAAGTACAGGTTGGAGGGATCAATGCCTTCAGTACCCCAGGCTGCGATCACTTCTCCAAGTGGAGTAAAAACGATGATCCTGGAAAGTTCAGGATCACTAACATAGATGAAGCCATCTGTTCCAACTGACAAGTACGGTTTGTTATCAAGCGACTGCCCATACCAGCCTTCCACATCCCACATATTGAGGAAATTCTGGGCGATACCATCACTATCAGGAGAAAAGACTTGAATCCGCTGATTCCAGGTATCTGCCACATATAGATTGCCAGTCATATCCAGTGCCAGCCCGGATGGTTCATCAAATTGGCCCTCTCCAAACCCAACTTCGCCGAATTCGGTGAGGAAAGTTCCCTGATCATCAAAGACCACGATCCGTTTATTGCCTGTATCGGAAACATAAATATGGCCTTTCTCATCTACGGCAACATCTCTCGGACCCCAGAATGCATCAGGGGTTTCCCGCTGTCCAAAATGGCCCCAGCTCGTCAAGAATTTTCCCTCGTCGTTGAATTTCTGGATCCGGTGGTTCCATGTATCAGCAATGAAGATATCTCCTTCAGGGCTGATGGTGATTCCCCAGGGTTCATTGAATCGTCCCTGAGCAGCGTCTCCCTCATCTGCTGAACCGTATTCACCCCAGCTGTTAAGCAGCTGTCCTTCCACAGTCATATGCAGCACCTGGTTATTACCAGTATCGAGGATATAAAGGGTGCCGTCAGGTGCTTGCTCCATATTACGGGGAGAGAACATATCGTTCAGGCTAATACTGCGATCCGCAATCAAGGTGAGTTCTTTCCCTTCATAGGGATCGATGATCTGCGCGGCAGTGAGATCCAGGGTGCCGTAATTCCAGACCTGGGCAGCCACATCCTTCCGGATATAAAGTTTCATCTCATCAGCCGGGTTCCAGGCCGCTAAGCTGATGGTTTTGCCGGTTGCTTCGGCATACTTCTGGTAATCACGGAGAAGCCAGATCCGAAAAATGCCTTCCCGGATATTTGGGTCTTTGATGGCATTTCCGATCCGTTCCCAGGTCAGGTTGTAATAATCCTGATTGGGCCAGACGATGCGCTGATATCTGAATTCATAATAGGCATTCCCAACCACAGGTTCCAGCTTAGCATAGTTATTATTTCCGACCAGGATAACGGGCGCGTTTCTGAGATCTCGGGTCGGGTTCTCACCATAATAGCGCTGGTTTTCATAGTTCCGCAGGTACCACCAATAGGGATAAGTCGATTCGTTATCGAATGCAACTTCCATGGCCAGTCCATCACTGGTGCGGTATGACAGTTCCTCGATTTGCTCCAGGGCGTCCTTTATTCCCCGGCCGCCATGGGCATAAACAAGGTATTCAGTTGGGTCATCATAGTTTATAAAAGCTGCCTGAATAGCTGTGTGGCTGGTTAATAGAACCAGGACGAGCAGCACACTGTTGGCTGTCGAGATCCAGAACTGATACGGCTGCCAATCCTTTACCAACTTCCAAATGATATAACCGCTGACACCGGCTATGACCAGAGCAGATAGGAAATTCCCGGTCCCTCTCAACTGATAGAGTTCAGCCCCTTGGAATGGGGGATTAGAGGATAATAGTGATCCAAGTACGCCAAAGAATGCAGCCAAGAAGATCAAGGTCATACCCATTACCAACCAGCCTTTTTTCTCTCCAAAGGCTTTTGAATCAAATTTAGCCATCATTTGCTGGAAGCCCCAGGCAGCCAACAGGATCAGCGGAAAAGTGATATGGGCTGTCAACCAGGGCATTTTTTCACCCGCCAGAGGATAGACCACCAGGCTGGTTAATGACCAGAAGGCTAATAATGCAAATACAGGTGCTTTGGCCGGTGCATCATCTGATCCAACTGGCTGGTCGGGTGTTGATTTGGATTTCTTTGAGATGCTTTTTACCCCTACCCCGATAGCTGTCGCAAAGCCAGCCAAAGCGGGAAGGTATTCGTAGATTGGAATCTGGATCAGCCAATAATAGTACCAGGGTTGGCTCCCCCGCTCAACAGCTTGCTGTTTCAACCAGTAGCCCAGAGAGCCGACAAGGCCTGTAAAGAATCCGGTACCGTTGGTAAAGAAAGTCGTATAAAAGATTGTGAATGGGATGTAGAAGATAGCTGCATTGATCAGCCATTCTTTGCGATTCCAGGCCAATCCAACCGCGACTGAAATCGCTGTTAAGATCACAATTATGGTGCCAGTAGCAAACATCCCGTTTGGTGAATAATCCAGGGAATCTATTCCCAGAATGTTGGCGGGAAACGGCGCCAATTGAGGAAGGACCAGGGTGCCCAGCAGTAGCAGTGCGCTGAATGAAGGCAGGGTTTTTAAGTTTTTCCACTTATACCCAGTTATGGCAGATATCAGTGATCCCAGCAGCATAAGTCCTGCCAACGCTATAGGGAGTGCGGCCATCGGATCTATCCCGGCCGGCTGGTCACCAGCAATAGGAAATTCAGGTGCGAAAGATTTGGCCAGGAAACTTAAACCCAGGAATAGGCCGGCACCGATCAGGCCGGAATTAAATATTTTCTTATGTCCAGGTTGTTCCCAACCTTTCTTATTCAGATCAACAATGAATACCAATCCCAGGAAAACCATTGCCTGGGCAGTATAGATGAAAGCAGTTTCCTTGGTTGTGAAATGCAGAACTGTGGCTGCAGTTAACCAGTATAAAAAGCGCGGAGATGAAGTTTCCAACCAGCGCAATATAGCCCAGAGGGTAACGACTCCAAAGAGAACTGAAAAAGCTTCATTTCGTGTGTAGCGCCCGTAATAGAGCAGGAAAGGCGAGATCAGGAACATCAGGGAAGCCGCCAGTGTACCCCAATTGCCGAGGTAGCGGCGGTATTTCCATAAGAAAATGATGGCTGCTACGCTGGTGATTGCTGCGGGGACTCTGGCTGAGTAGTCGCTGTCTCCCAATAGGAAATAGATCAGGGCCAAGAAGTGAAATTGAAATGGACCATGAGTGATGGGATCATGGCTGTAGCCCATCCCTTTAAACAGCCGCCAGGCATAATATACGTGGGAAGTTTCATCGTGGCTGATAACCCTTGCTCCCAGATCATAAAATCGGGAGAGGACTGCCAGCAAGAGGATGACCCCAAAAATAATCATTTCCCAGGAGATGTTGAGGTCAGGGAAAACTTGTTTTTCCAGCCAGGAAATCTTCTTTTGATCGCTGCCTGTATCCATAATTATCCTTTATTGATGATTAGGCTTTGCAGTTGTTTGATTTCTTCATCGGTCAGCTCTCGCCACTCACCGGGGAGCAGATCTCCCAGTTCCAAAATGCCTATTCTGATCCGGATCAAGCGTTTTACTTTCAGCCCACTGCTCTCGGCCATTCTGCGAAGTTGCCGTTTTTTTCCTTCCTTAAGTATAACCCGCATCCATGTGCCTGACGTCTTTTTATGTTCAATCCTTGCTTGAGCTGGTTGTGTGCGGGTCCCATCTTCCAGAGTCATTCCTCTGCGCCATGTATTCAATTGTTTTTCATTTGGTTGGGGATGGACCAGTATCCGATATTCCTTCTCATGTTCAAAACTGGGATGGGTCAGTTGATGGGTTAAGACACCGTCATTGGTCATTAAGATCAACCCTTCACTGTTGAGATCCAAACGGCCCACCGGGTAAAGGTGACCAGGGCGATCGATCAGAGATCGAACAGTAGGGCGCTGATCTGTTGCGCTAACAGTGGATAAAACCCCCCTGGGTTTATGCAGTAATATGTATTGAATTTTCTTGGGGGAGGAAACCAGAACTCCGTCAACTGAGATCTGGTCTTGTTCTTGATCCGCTTTATCACCCAGGGAAGCAGTTATCCCGTTCACTGATACCCGACCCTCGCTGATCAATACCTCGCAGCTGCGTCGGGATCCATATCCTGCTTGGGCGAGAATTTTTTGGAGACGATTTTCCATACAGATGGGATGGATACAATAGTAAAAAGTTTAATTGGATCCTGGTTTATCCCTTCAAAATCTTGGGATCCGATGTTTGCTGAATTTCTTCAAAATCAAGTGGGGGCAGCTCTTCGTAGGACGAAAGCCCAAAATGTTTCAGAAATTCTGTTGTTGTGCTGTAAAGGATAGGGCGGCCAGGGCCATCAGCCCGGCCTACGTCGTCTACCAGCCCCTTGTTCAGCAAGGTTCTTAACACTCCATCACTGTTAACACCGCGGATGGAATCGATCTGTGGGCGGGTGATAGGTTGTTGATATGCAACAATTGAGAGTGTTTCCAAAGCTGCCTGGCTGAGAGTACTGGTAGTTTCAAGTGATAACATGCTCTCTAAGATCGGAGCTGCTTCAGGAGCAGATGTTATCTGGATTTTTTTCTTATGATATTGCAGGCGAATACCTCTGCCCTGATAAAGCTCTTCCAGTTCTTCGAGGGCATTTTTCACTTCCCGGGGAGTGAGTTCCAGCAGGGATGAGACCTGGGCTGCCGTAATGGGTTCAGGGGAAACAAAGAGGATCGCTTCCACAAGCGCGCTCAAGCTTAGATTTTGCTTGCCATTCGTCTCTGAGTATTTTTCTTTTGTCATGCTATAATCTGGAATTAGAGCTATCCAGGAGGGTAATTTCCCTTTTGTAAGCGGGTTTATTATTCAAAAAACTGTCATGAAATTATACCATTTTTACAAGATCGTCCTCATTGCCTGTGTCCTGGTATTGATTGCTTCTGGTTGTTCTGCTCTCTCTCAACCATCTGTACTGGAAGAGATCCAGATCCAGATCGATGTCGATGGCAGGAGCGAATCCATTCTGGTTCCTTCTCGCACAACAGTGGGGGATATATTGTCCGCTGCCGAGATCACCTTGACGGGAAAGGATCGATCTGAACCGGCGGTGGTGATCACAATGACAGAGGATGCAGATATCCATGTCATCCGGGTAGAAGAAAGTATCGAAACCGAACAGGTCGTAATTCCTTTTGAGGTCATCCGCCAACCAACAGAAAATTTGCCAGCTGGGCAGGAAAAGCTGCTCCAGGCCGGAAAGAACGGGATCAAAGAGGTCATCTCCGTGCGTGTTTTTGAAAATGGTGAGGAGATCTTATTTAGTGAAGTCAGCAGCCTTGACCTGGAAGAGACAGTTAATGAAATAATCCTTGTTGGGGTTCAATCCTCTATTGCTCCGATTGGTTTGCCGAGCCCGCTGGTGTATTTATCCAATGGTAATGCCTGGATTATGGATCAATCTACAGCTAACCGCTACTTGCTGGTAGCAACAGGAGACCTGGACGGTAGGGTGTTTTCACTTTCTGAGGACGGGGAGTGGTTACTATTCACCCGTACAGAAGAGGATGAAGATACCATCAATTCCCTCTGGGTTGTCGCGCTTGATGATCCAGAAGATATGCTGCTCGAGCTGGATACTTTGAATGTGATCCATTATGCTGGCTGGGTACCAAGTGTAGAGCCCAAATTTGCGTTCTCTTCGGTGGAACCACGCCTGTCTGCCCCGGGATGGCAAGCGAATAATGATCTGATATTAAAAGTATTCAGCCAAAACGGATGGACACAGAAGGTGAATACTTTGCTGGAGACCAATTACGGCGGGGTCTATGGCTGGTGGGGAACTGATTTTCAATTTTCTCCTGATGGAGATTTTGTGGCATATTCCAGTCCGGATCAAATTGGCATCATTCCTTACGAAGAAGCTGAAAAACAGGTTTTTTTGGAAATTCTTCCCTTTAAAACACAGGGAGATTGGGCTTGGATGCCGGGTATCGGAATGGGCCCGTTGGGTAATGTGATCTTTTCTGTTAATCACGCATCCCAGGATGGTTCTCAAGCCGATGAAGAATCTCCAATATTTGACTTGGTGGCTATCCCGCTCACGGGTGGTGGGGTTCAAACATTGATATACGATGTCGGTATGTTCGCATACCCACAGCCTTCCCCAATAACTGCGAAAGCGACTGGAGAAGCGTCCTATGAGGTAGCCTATTTACAGGCTATTTTTCCAGAACAGAGCGCGACCAGTAATTATAGGGTCGGGTTGATGGATCGGGATGGATCCAATCAACGCCTGATATTCCCAGCGTCCGACAGTCCTGGTTTGCAACCATCCCGGGGATGGGGAGCCTGGTCACCTCAACCTGTCCAAGCCAGTGGAAATTTCCCTCTGGCAGTCATATATGAAGGTAATATCTGGATCCTGGATCCTGAAAATGGAGACGCCTGGCAAGTCACTGGTGATGGACGAGTAGGGGCCCTGGATTGGTAAAAAAGGAGATTCGATGAATGTATTGGTAACAGGTGCAGCGGGATTTTTGGGATCACATCTTTGTGATCGATTACTATTGGAAGGACATCAGGTGATTGGGATGGATAATTTTATCACAGGCCGTCCGGAAAACCTGGCTCACTTGGCGGATAACGGAAATTTCACTTTTGTAGAACACGATGTGTCTGAATTCATCGATGTGCCGGGTTCCAGTCTGGATGCGGTAATGCATTTTGCTTCTCCTGCGTCACCCAACCCCAATTCACCTTATGGTTACGTCAATTTGCCAATTCAGACCATGAAGGCCGGAGGATTAGGCACGTTGAATTCCCTAGGTGTAGCCCGGGCCTATGATGCCAGATTCCTATTGGCTTCCACCAGTGAAATTTATGGTGATCCTCAGGTCCATCCTCAACCAGAATCCTATTGGGGACATGTGAATCCAATTGGTGAGCGTTCAGTTTATGATGAAGCCAAACGGTTCGCGGAAGCGCTTACACTGGCTTATCACCGGTATCACAAGATCGATACCCGGATCGTACGCATTTTTAATACATATGGCCCGCGCATGCGGTTGGATGATGGTAGAGCAGTGCCCAATTTCCTGAAGCAGGCTCTTAACGGCGAGTCACTAACCATCTTTGGAGATGGTTCCCAAACCCGAAGTTTTTGTTATGTGGATGATCTGATCGAAGGGATCTACCGCCTTTTATTATCTGCAGAACACCGTCCTGTTAATATTGGCAATCGGTCAGAAATGTCCATCTTGGCTTTGGCCGAGACCATTAACCGCCTGCTGAAGAATCCCCAGGAAGTTATTTTTTATCCCGATAAAAGGGGAGAAGGAGATCCCGAGCGGCGGCGTCCTGATATTACTCGGGCTCAGGAAGTTCTGAATTGGGATCCGACGATCGATCTTGAGGAAGGTATAACACAGACCATTCCCTTTTACCAGGATAACCTTTAATTTCATGAATTTAATCAAAGATACTAAAGAACGGGAGCGATTTTTAAAATTCGCTGTAGTAGGAGCATTTGGCGCAGTTGTGGATTTTGGATCCTTAAACCTGCTGATGAGCCTCTTGAAATTACAGCCAGATTGGGCCCAGGCAGTCTCATTCACGCTGGCGATTATTAGCAATTTTATCTGGAACAGGCTCTGGACCTACCCGGATTCCCG
>CAZOUN010000082.1:0-11484 GCA_964582965.1 uncultured Anaerolineales bacterium
CAATTACTTTGTAAGTCACAGCAGCACCTCGTGTGGATACCTGTTCAGGCTTACATGGAAAATTGAATATCAGCTCATTTTTTCAGCAGCCAGTTTTACAGCATCAATAATGTGCTGATAACCAGTGCAGCGGCATAAATTCCCGGATATTGCTTCCCGGATCTCATCCTCGGTTGGATTAGGGTTTTCTTCCAGCCAGGGCAGTAAAGTGGTCAGGATTCCCGGAGTGCAAAATCCACACTGCAGGGCATGGGCTTCTCTGAATGCTTCCTGGAGAGGATGCAGATCATCAATAGTTCCCATCCCTTCTACAGTAAAGACTTCCTGTTGATGAACCTGCGGTGCGAAGATCAGGCAGGAGCGCACAGCAGCACCATTCAGCAGCACCGTACAGGCGCCGCACACACCATGTTCACAACCCACATGAGTCCCGGTCAATCCCAGTCCATCCCTAAGGAAATCGCTCAATAATGTCCGGGGGTCTACAGTTTCTTGATAGGATGTTCCATTCACGGTTACGGAAAGTTCAAAAGTATTGTCCATGCTGGTCTCCTATTTTTCGCCTTTGGCTCGTTGAAGTGCTTCATCCAGAGCTCTGCGGGTGAGTACATTCGCCAAATGACGCCGGAAATCAGCTGTAGCGTGAATATCGCTGCCAGGATCAATTTCGTCGGTCGCGGCTTTTTCTGCAGCCGCTGTGATCAACTCCGGAGTTATCTCATTCCCGATCAGTAATTTAGCCGCCTCAGGAGCAGCAATCGGACCGTCTCCGGCGCTGAGGTAAACCATTCGCGCTTCCGTACAGCGTTCTTTCTTGTCCAACGTCAGGACGGCGGCCACACCCATAAGGGCAAAGTCATGCGGCCTGCGGGCTACTTCCTTGAGAGACCATCCGCTTCGAGGAAGGAGAGGGGGAATCTGGATCTCAACCAGCAAATCTTCCGGTTCCATGCAGGTCACCAATAAGCCCACAAAAAACTCGCTCGCTGGAACCAACCGCTCTCCTTTTTGGTTTTGAATTTTGAATTGCGCTTCCAGAGCCGTGGTCACCACCACCAACTCTGCGGATGCATCCGCGTGCGCCAGACTCCCGCCTATCGTGCCCCGATTTCGAATTTGCACTGTCGCGATCTGAGGCATGGTTTCA
Source organism: uncultured Anaerolineales bacterium (assembly GCA_964582965.1). Classification (GTDB taxonomy): domain Bacteria; phylum Chloroflexota; class Anaerolineae; order Anaerolineales; family UBA11858; genus B10-G9. The sequence goes on from CAZOUN010000082.1 coordinate 1,148, forward strand.
TGGACCAGAGGTGCTTTCTCTTTAATTAGCGGGTCTCTCTCCACTTGGCTGTGGCGCACCATTGCACCTAACCGTATCCCTTTCTCATGAGTTTCAATGTAGGAAAGCTCAGGGATATTGTTGATATCCACCAAAACAGCTGGCTGCACCAGCCTGAAATTCATCATCGGAACCAGGCTTTGGCCCCCTGCAAGGATCTTGGCATCATATCCGTGTTCTTGGATGAGCGCTAATACTTCAGAAACAGAATCCGGAGCGTAATACTTGAAGGGTGCTGGTTTCATAGTACCTCTCTCTTAGTAACGAACACCTGCTTTTTAAAATTATAGTTGATGTCCTTAAAATTACACCATGTCAAAAAGTGAGATATCCCGTTGGAGACATTCTTCCAGGGATGTCGGCTGACGGCCTAAAAGCCAGGCTAACATTCGCGGACTTCCAGAAAATCCATGAGCCTGGTAATGCAGGAACATCTTCACAAGGGCAGAGATCTGGTAAGATCCCAGGCCCGTTTTTGCTACTTGCTCTTGCCAATTTTCCAGCGAGACCTGCTCTGCGCTAATTTCCTGACCCAACAATTTGCTAATCAGTGCCGCGATCTCATTCTGGGAGATTAGACCCGTCCCGACTAGCTGATAGACTGCCCCGTCATGGGTTGTGTCCGCCAGCACAATGGCAGCTACCCGGGCCACATCCACCAGATCTACCAGGCAGAGTCTGGTCTCTGGCGAATAAGGAACCTGGTAGATCCCCCGTTCCTTGATCCTGTGCAGCTGGGAGGTAATGTTCTGCATATATGATGTCGGCTGCAAGATCGTGAAAGACAGACCGGAGGCAATAAGACGTTCTTCAACTCGTAACTTCAGCCAGTGGTGAGGCATGGCTTCGATCTGTGGATGAAGTACCGAATGATACACAAAATGTTGTACACCCGATTCCAAAGCAGTGGATATGGCAACTTCACCGATTTCCACTTCCCTGGGATGCACATTGGGGGGGATATGATAGACAGCTCGAACACCATCCATCGCTCGCTGGATTTCCTTCTTATTCAGAAGGTTTCCATGCAGGATCTCATCCGCGCCTGCGGCCAGGACCACATCACAATAGGAATCTTGATGTATCAATCCCCGTACCGCGGCTCCATTTTCTTTCAGCTCCCGGATGACTGCCAGTCCAGTTTTCCCTGCTGCTCCAGTTACTAGGATCATATTTTCCTCTTTTTAATCATTTTCCTTGAAAGCAACAAAACGGGCCCAACAAGATGCGAGCTCCATACCTTTTTGAATGAAACAACCGATATAATAACGGCCGCTTTCCAGATCAGCCAGTTCTCCCCCCAAGTTCTCAGCATGGATAATGCCCTTGGGGAATAAGTTCAAATGCATATCCTGGTAATACTTATCAAAAGGATAGATCTCATCCCAACCAGCTCCGTATTGCTCAATCAATTTCTGATTGGCCTCCTCGAAGGTTTTTGGATGCCAATCCCGTTGGATAGTATTCATGGGATGTTCCATAGCCACGCAGTCCACTGCCAGCCACTTGATATTCATTTCGATGCACCAGTCGCCAAAGTCTGGTGATGGTCCTGGATGGCGTATCATATAACGGAACTCATCTGAATCCGGGCTGTTCCAGCCGTACTTGTAATAGCCAGTTTTAATGACCAGGATGTCGCCCTTTTTCACATCAACTACCTTCTTTATCATGTCCGGTGTATACACACTGGTATCGGAGACTAATTCAGAGATATCAGCCACTACTCCCGCCCCAAACCATTTCTCAAAAGGCGTTTCGCCTATCGTGGACCCGGCGGCATGGAAATGTTTTTCGCCATCCATATGCGTCGCTAAATGGAAGCTAGCCTTGCAATGAGCGTTATTGCGCCCCAAGCCGAAATTTTGTCCGCCCACTCGTTTAGTGTAATTCACGGTCAGCGGTACATAGTTGGCCCATTGAGGAGTTTGCACGCTGAAAGGCAGGGTCATATCCATCATCTGGATATCTCCCATCTTCTTATAAAACTCATCCACATCCATACCTTTCGGCGCCTGGAGTGCTACTACGCGGCTCCAGGAGGATTCGACTTCCATGAAAGGGATAGGGAAGACCATAATCCAGGCTCGTTGATCCTTGAGCTGGTCGATCTCTCCTCCCAGTGATTCCGCCAGCAGCAGGCCGGATGTGGGCATTTCCACATGAGTGAGTTTGTGATATTCCTCAGGTGGGAATAATTCATCCCATTTCTTGCCGTGGGTTTTTTGCAGTTTGGCTTCCGCCTTCTCAAATTCACGGGCATGCATATAGCGCAGATTGGTATTCATGGGGTGTTCCGCGCAGCCGCAGTCCACAGCAATCATCTTCAGTTTTAGATCGAGCGCCCACCGGAAGAACTCCGGCGATGGTCCGGGATGGCGCAGATAATAACCAAATTCCTTGTTCTCGATTCCGCCTTGAGCATCTTCATTGGCTACGTCCGGCTGATCCCAACCATATTTGTGATAACCGGTGTTGATGATCAGGATATCGCCTTCTTTAAGATCCACTTTGGATGTGATCATCTCGGGAGTGTAAAGGCTGTAATCCGAAACATCTCCAGAAATATCGACAACCACGCCTTCTCCGGACAAATCAGTTAAAGAGATATCAGCAATGGCACTGGCACCTGAATGGAAAGCCCGCGGTCCGACCAGGTGTGTGCCAGTGTTATTGCTCCATTCAATAAGCTGACCATTCGCTCCCATCCCCCCGCCAAATGAGCCGGTCAACCGTTTAAAGAAGTGGACCTGGAGGGGCATCTCTCCCGGAAAAGGTGGAGTAAACACACTCAGCGCCTGGTTAAGGTCGAACATCCTGGCCTGGTCCAGCATATTGATGACTTTATCTCTATCCATATCAATCCTCCCAATTGAAAACTCTGATTTATCCGATCTTATAATGCTGCGCATAAGCCATTAGAGCTTCCTGGAAAAGGCTGATTGGGGGTCGGACCAAACCGGCCCCAACTTGTCCAATACCTGCTTCCTTATGGGCGATTCCTGTATTAATGCGTGGGGTAATATTCTTTTCAACGATCTTCCGTAAATCCATCCCTGTTGGTGTGCCTCTGAAGTCTAGAGGTGGGATCGTGAAGTACTTATGCTCGGTATAGGTGATCTCATACATTTCCATCGTGGTATTAATAGCGTCCTTGGGTGTACCGCTGACGAAGTTAACGATCGCAGGAGCGCTCGCCATAGCAAAACCACCAATTCCGACAGACTCAGTGATAGTGCTGTCGCCGATATCGCCGCTGGAATCCTCTTCGGTGTACCCGGGGAAATACAATCCTTTTGGTGTGGGAACTGGAGCGGTGAACCAGCGGTCACCGAGGCCGCTGATGCGAATCCCAAAATCAGTCCCGTTGCGGGCCATCACGCTGACAATCGTGCTGCCCTCGATGCCATGGGCAACATCTGACATAGCTTTACAAGCTGCCATGACCGGGTTCAAAACACTGAGTGCGTTATCACCCAGAAATGCCAGCACTTCCGATGCGGCTTTGGTATCTTTGGCCACAGCTGTGATCAAGGGTGCCAATTTTACCGTGAAAAGGATCGAGCCAGCCTTGTTGCGATTGTGTCCTTCATCTCCCATATGCAGGGATTCAGCCAGCAGCGAGCGAATATCTATACCGTCGCTGGATTCAATGGCATCTTTCAGCAAGGGGGCCATTACGTCTTCCATCCAGCGCAGTTTGGCAAGAACATCTTCGCTGTAGGCGCCATAACGCAGCACCTTCCCGTAACCTTCATTAAGATTGGAATAGGATTTATTTCCGTGGGTTTTATTCTCCAAGATATAAACCGACATAGATGGGCAGGTCACTCCTGCCATCGGTCCAACTGATTGATGATGGTGGCAGGGTTCCAGTTCAATTTCCCCGGATTCCACTAATTTCTGAGCTTCGTTCATATCCTTGGCTTTGCCCTCAAAGATCAAAGCCCCGGTGATTGCTCCACGCATCGGTCCGGAGGCCCTTTCCCATGTGATGGGTGGACCGGCATGCAGGAGCAGATTGTCTTTCATGCCAGGAATGACATCAATGGCCTTTCCGATCCCAATCAGGACCGGTCGGGCCTCCATCATCCGTTCAACTGCTTCTTGATTTGCTTTTTCAATATCCATTCACAGCTCCTTTCCAACCAAGTTCAGGTGAGTAATAAGATCAGGATTTCTTTTTGTAGCGTTTTCCCGGTTCAAACCTCGAACGGGCTTCTTTTAATATTTCTTCATAGAGCGCCAGGTTGCGATCCTCCAGATGATCGAATGGCTGGAGGCTTTTGCTGCCTGTTGTGATATAGCGCAGTGGGTCAGGGTCGAGCTTTGCAGCGATGATTTCTTCCGTGCCGCGCGCCTGGGCCAACCGCCAGGCAATGGGATTGACGATCATACTGTGGCCAAAATAATAATTTCCCCCAGCATCAGGGCCAAGCATATTAGTACTGACCATATAGACATGATTGTCATAAGCCCGGGCACAATTGGTGATATACCAGATATCATAAGAACGCAGTAAGGCAGAAGGTCGGACGATGATCTCCGCTCCTTTTACAGCTAAAAGACGTGATAATTCCGGAAAATCCCCATCGTAGCAGATGATCATACCGATCGTGCCCAGCTCTGTTTCATAAACTTCGGCACTGGTTCCGGCCTCAGTCCAACCCCCATATTCTTTCCTCTCTCCAGGGAAGGGATGAGTTTTATCATAGATGCCGATGATCTTTCCATCGGGGCCGATCAAAATGGATGCGTTCAGGATCCTTCCTTTTTCCCCTCCCCTCCGGTAGGTTGGCCAAACTACGTGAACCCCCAATTCTTTGGCCCTTCCCTGAATTGTATCTGTCAATTTTCCAGGAACCTCATCAACCAGTTCCCATAACTCATCTACAGAGAGCCCGGTATCAAAACCAGTTGTGATAGTTTCCGGGAAGACCACAAGGTCAGCCTGGTATTCTTCAACCGCTTTATCCAACCACTCGACGCATTTTTTAATATTTTCCTGCGGTTTATTGGGAGTTATCGCAATCTGGACACAGGCAGCTGTAAATTCTTTCATCAGTCGTGCTCTCCTTTATCCTTTCATTTTTTCCAGCAGGGCAGCCAGATCGGCATTTCCACCTGCGGCAGGTTTCCAATCTACCTGGATCACACTGGCTTCCTGGAATTCCAGACTTTCGGTGAAAGATTCCAGTCCCACGTTAATGGCAGCAAATTCTCCCTGTAGGGATCCCGGATCCACCGGTTTAAAACTGGTTGTTGATTGGGAATCAGAGATCTCATTCAACTGGCGGACCAAGCGAGCGGCATAACGGACTGCCCTGTCACTGCTTAAAAATACTTTGGCGCCGGCATTTACAAGGACCTTTTGCTGATCTGCCATCCCTTGAGGATCGAGATTCGTTCCAGATAAGGTGATAATTACATCTAGTCGCCTCTTGGCTTTGTGTGCTGTTTCTTTGGCAGCCTTTATGGCTGGACCCAATTCTGCTGCCGGATCGGGGTGGGAGCCGTGTCCCAGGACAACATCCATAAGGATCAAAGCCACCCCAGGATCCTCTGCTTCCATTTCCAGACGTTTGATGCGCAGCTCATTGTCCATCATGGGATGCAAACGCCCCACTGTAAACTCATCTTCTCCAAGGTCAACAATAGTGTGTTCTTGGCTGACCAGGGAATTTTCCAGTTTCAGGTCCTTGTTGATCGGCACATTGGAATATACTGACGGCAAATAACGATCAAGGATCAAAAGGGCTTCATAGGCCAGAGTCCCCCCGGAGTACAAACCTCGCAGAAAATGTTGACCGGATGCAAATCCATCCAGATGTATTTCTTCCAATGTGTCCTGATCTTCAAGATCTCCATCCAGCGCCACAGCGGCCGCCGCAGTATCATCAAAAGTAGAAGTGAAGAGCAGATTATCGACTTCCTGAAGAGCGGTCTGGTATCCGATAAAATTCACCACAACCGGTTTGGAAAGGCCTCTGGCGTATTCCAGGATATCATCTGCTGCATCTTTAGCAGGTGGTTTGGAAACCAAAACAATCACTTTTGTCTCCGGATCCTTATCCAGCAAGTCCAATCCCATTCGAGCTGTTAATCCCCCAACTTTGGATGACAAGTCCCTTCCTCCGGTTCCCAGGGCGTGTGTCAGCCCGCCTCCAAATTGGTGGATTCGAACCGATACTTGCTGCAGGCCGGTTCCGGAAGCCGCCACCATACCGATTGATCCTTTCCGGACCTGGTTCGCGAAACCCAGACCAATACCATTGATAATAGCTGTACCGCAATCCGGGCCCATTACCAACAGGCCTTTTTCTGCACCGATGGTCTTAAGTTCAATTTCCTCATCAACTATGACGTTATCACTATATAGGAAGACATGTTTACCAAGGCGTAAGGCTTCCCGGGAAACACCTGCTGCGTAGCGGCCCGGCACAGAGATCAATACCCATTTTGTTCCAGGTAAATTCTTATCAGCTGATTCCAGGCTTTTTGGAAGGAAATCCTCTCCAGCTCCTTCCCGGCTTCTGCGGGCTGCCACCAGTTCATCTACCTGGGCCAACGCACCTTGAGCTGTTTCCGCGTCCGTGGCTCTAACCACCATTACCAGGTCATCCGCTTTGACCCCTTTAACCTCGTCCACCAACAGGCCGGTTTGGTCCAGCAGCTCCAGGTTAGCCGTTGTACCCATCACCACACCTGCTTCTTCCACCCCGGGCAGTTCTGCCAAAGAACGCTGAAGCTGCATCAGAACCACAGAATCAAAATATGCTCCGGATCGAATCTCTGTTTTGATAATTGCCATAGAATCTTCCTACAATAAGTTTTTAGATTATGCCTTTTTCACCCATCTTATCCATTTCAACCTGATTGTAGCCAAGCAGATCCACCAGAATCTCCCGGTTATGTTCCCCGAGAAGAGGAGGTGACTGGTGAATTTCGGCCGGTGTTCGGGAGAGTTTATAGGGAAATCCAGTCAAAGACACCTTCCCCGCAGAACTGTGCTGCACTTCCTGCACCAATCCCCTGTCTTCCCGCTGGGGATGCCGAAAAACTTCCGGCACGGTGTTGATCGGTCCGCAGGGCAGCCCGGCTTTCTGGATCTGATCCAGCCATTCAGCTGCATTCTTTTCTTTAAATAAATTATTCAATATTTCGGACAGATCAGCCCGGTATTTAACCCTGTCCTGGTTGGTCAGGAATCGGGGATCGTTTTTCAGGTCGGGCTGCTGGAGCGTGTCACAGAGTTTTTCCCATTGGCGCTGATTGGCAGCTCCCAACACAAAACCCTTGTCTTTGGCCTGGAAAGGTTCGTATGGCGTAATAGTGGGATGAGCATTGCCATGGCGTCGGGGTGGTTCACCACCAACCAGATAGTTGGAAGCCACATTACTTAAAAGGGCTACCTGGGTATCGAGCAGGGATATATCGATCAACTGTCCCTGGCCAGATGATCCGCGCTCGTACAGAGCCGCCAGGATAGCAGAAGCAGCAAACATCCCGGAAGTGATATCTATAATCGGAATCCCAACCCGGGAAGGCGGCCCTTCCTTGGGGCCGGTGATGCTCATCATGCCACCCTCGGCCTGGACAACAGCATCATAACCCGGGCGTTCCCTGTACGGGCCAGTCCGTCCATAACCGCTGACCGAGCAGTAGATCAAACCAGGATTCCCCTCTTTCAGGTCATCAAATCCCAGGCCCATTTTATCCAAAACCCCTGTCCGGAAGTTCTCAATGAAAACATCGGAGATCTCGACCAGCTTCTTGATGATCTCCAGCCCGGCAGGGTCCTTAAAATTCACTGTTAAACTGCGTTTATTCCGATTGGCAGAGAGGAAGTAGGCTGATTCACCAGGATAAGAACCGTATTTTTCTCCAACAAAAGGAGGCCCCCAACCACGGCTTTCGTCACCAGACCCGGGCCGTTCCACTTTAATTACATCCGCCCCAAAATCCCCCAGCATCATGGTGCAGTAAGGGCCGGCCATTGCCCGCGTAATATCTACGATCCGGATATCTTTTAAGGCAGCCACGGATCTCTCCTTGGAATATGGATGATGGAAACGGTTCCCTGCAGGACCTGGTGATCTTCCGAAAAGCTCCTATAAGAGTCAAGACTCCAGGCCAACTCAGAAAGTAAATTTAGTATACCTTAATTAGAGTACTGTAAGAGGAATAGGTCTAAGAAATTTGACCGTCATATTTCTTATTCTAAATAGATCTCGCCTGCTGGATCCTATTCTCAATATATAATGAAGATAAGGGAATATCAGGGAAAAAACCCGAACAATACCGGTATTCGGATAATTATTCAATCACTCATCATATGCTATTTATATTTCTTATTAATTGGAGGAAATGATCATGGCCAAGTTTAAGGATGTATCAATATCCAAAGAGGCAAATATTTACTTTGATGGTAAGGTTACGAGCCGTTCAATCGTGTTTTCAGATGGATCACGAAAGACTCCGGGAATAATGCTTCCTGGAGAATATGAATTCAATACAGATGACAAAGAAATCATAGAAATCCTATCCGGGGAACTTAAAGTGTTGCTACCTGAAAAAACAGATTGGATAACATTTGGTCCTGGAGATTCTTTTGAAGTCCCTGCTCAATCCAAATTCGGTTTGAGGGTCATAAAAGTTATTGATTACTGCTGCTCATTTGTCAGTTGAAAGGGACCAGAGACAGAGGGGTTGGAAAACTTCTCTGGAAAACGAAAACGGATCGATAATTAAAGGCAATCTATATGTTAAATAAATTGACTAAAATACTTATCGAGGAAAGGAATAACATACCACCTCTCAACAAAGGCAATCTTTCTGATCCAGATTACTTCCGGGCCCTGTGCAACATCCGACCTCCTGCCCCGGTTAGCGAGGAATTTTTAACTCTTCAGGATAAATATCTAAAGGAAGAAACAGAAAAACGCGGCGTTGTTAAGACAGAAGATCTAATATTCCACGATCAAATTGCCTTGTGGCAGGGTGACATTACAAGACTCGCTTGTGATGCGATCGTCAACGCAGGCAACTCTGCCCTGCTGGGCTGCTTCCAACCCCTGCACAATTGTATTGACAATGTCATTCACAGCTGGGCGGGAATCCAGGTCCGGTTGGATTGCGATGAGATCATGCAGGGCAAACAATTACCAAATGGAGAAGTCGTTGTCACACCAGCTTACAACCTGCCAAGCAAATACATCTTCCACACTGTAGGACCAGTTGTGAAATTAGATCAACCCTCCCGCCAGGATATTGCAGATTTACGAATGTGTTACTTAAGCTGTCTTGATAAAGCCAGAGAAATGGGACTTCAACATATTGCATTCTGTTGTCTTTCAACGGGGGTATTCGGCTATCCTCAGGATCAAGCTGCGAATTTGGCTGTGGAGGTCGTTAGAAAATGGCTAAATGATAATGGTGGTTTACGGGTGATTTTTAATGTCTTTTTGGATAAGGATAGATCATTATATGAACAAGAATTATCAGGATAAGATTGCCAGATGCCGGACAGCCATTGATCAGGTAGATCATATTCTTATTGGGTCCGGGGCTGGGCTTTCGACATCAGATGGCTTGAATTATAGTGGAAACAGGTTTAAAGATAATTTTCCCGATTACATCAAGAAATATGGCCTGACTGATATGTATTCCTCGGCATTCTTTCCCTTTGAAACCAGGGAAGAAAGATGGGGCTACTGGTCCAGACATATCAAACTGAACCGTTATGATTACAAGCCAGGCTTGGTTTATGAGGAACTTCTTGGGTTAGTGAAAGGCAAGAATTATTTTATAGTCACCACCAATGCCGATGCGTTGTTCCAAAAATCGGGATTCAATCAGGAGAGAATATTTATGGTACAGGGGAATTACGGGAAATTTCAGTGTTCCCGGGCTTGTCATGACAAACTCTATGAGAATGAAGAACTAATCAGACACATGGTCCGGGAGGAGAGGGATTGCACCATACCAACGGAGCTAATTCCTGTTTGTCCAATCTGTGGAGAGGAAATGGAAGCAAATCTACGGATGGATAAATTTTTTATTGAGGATCGAGACTGGCATCAATCCGCAGACAGATACCAGACATATTTATCAGAATTAGGGGAACAACCCGTAGTATTGCTGGAACTTGGGGTTGGGTATAATACACCATCCATCATCAAATATCCTTTTGAAGATATCACCTTAAAACACAAGAAGGGAACTTTGATCCGGATCAATAAAGATCATCCGGAAATCAGCGAACAGAATGCAAGCAAAACAATAGCTTTTGAGCAGGA
>CAZOUN010000083.1:0-11377 GCA_964582965.1 uncultured Anaerolineales bacterium
CCCACTCAACCATCGGGCCTGAAAGAGTGCCCCAGATGGCTGTTACGAGTGCTACCGCGGCGATGGCCACAAGTGCCAATCCACGAGTAGAGGTGAAGAGGTAGACAAAACGTTTTTTTATTGCTTCCATGAATATTGCTCCTGTTCTTTGGTGATTGATAATACAGCCTAATGCTATGAACTGTGTTAATAACCTTATCACAGAGAGGTATATGAGTCTTTATTAAAAGGCAAAATCAAACTGGCATGGTTGTCTCGGGTGATGCCCTGGCTGAACCCAAGGGTAATAGCCAGGTCTTCCCGATCAGCTATGGCAAGAGGACAATAGGTTAACTCTATGATAAAAATATCATAAGAAGATTTATATGTCATTGATATAAGACAAATTGGATATTAAAAATGGGATAATCTCTCAAGGAATAAGGTCGTTTTAAAATTCCTGAGAGAAGGATGGTTTTTGGGTAAGTTTGTTTTAAATTCTAAAACTAACCCAAGTTGGACCTGTGGAGAAAAAATATCAGCTTGATTCTATTGAAACAATTTCAATTAATTCATCAATGTTCACTACTGAAATGAGATTGCGATCTGTTTTGATCAATCCTTGTTTATCCAGCCAGCTGAGGGAGCGGCTGACAGATTCGGGAGCGGTCGCGAGTAGCGCGGAAAGATCGGCCAGGGGGAACTCGTGACGATCAATACTATTCGCCCCATTGTGGCTCAATTCCAGGATCAGTTTGGCGCAGCGAGATACGACAGTTCTAAAGGTCAGGTCCCCACATAAATTAATTAATTCCCTTGTGCGGCCTGCCAGAACCCGCATCATCGCTAAGCCTACTACGGGATCCGGATATTTTATTACCAGGTTTTCAAAAGCCTCAAAACTAATATTCCAGGTGAGACAATCCTTGACCGCGATAGCGGTTGCCGGGTTAGTCCCTCCATCTATTGCTGTGACCTCATTAAACATCGTTACGGGTTCAATGGTAGAAAATATTTGAGATTGACCATCGCAATTGTAGTTACAAAGATGGACTTTTCCCGAGAACAAGACATACATTCCTGCGCTGGGATTGGCCTTGATGTAGATATAATTATTTTTTTTGTATCGTTTCAGCTGGCCGGAATTAATAATCCTTACCAGGTCGGTAGGGCGGAGATTCTTAAAGTGTGAAACGCTGCTCAAAAGTTTAGTGTATTCTTCCATATTCAATCAATCATCCTCTTGCTTTATTATAAACCATATTGAATGTCCAAAATCCTCATAAACAATTTACCCCGGTTGGTTCTTGATATATATCAAGTACATTCCCCCTCTGTTGTGATATAAAGCACACAGGACTAATTCTTTATCATATTTCTAGTTTCTATTAAGTATCTCAGGTGTGTTCAGAGGAGAAAAGTATGAAGTATTTGACTCGCAAAAATCTTATTATCTTAGGTGCACTTCTGCTTCTGGCATTGATGGTTAGTGGCTGCCAGCCGACAGAGGTCATCAAGGAAGTTGAAGTAACGGTTGTAGTTGAACCTACTGCTGTTCCGCCAACTCCTACCGAAGAACCGGCTGACCAAACGGCATACCATGTTGCTTGGGAAAGTGGACCGCACAGTACCTATGATCTGGGCCATGGTCCAAACGATTGGTGCGCTCGCTGCCACTCCCCCCAGAACTGGAATCCAGAAGCCACAGTCGGCCGACCGCCAAACTGTGTTTCATGTAAATTCCCTGGCAAGGATATTGTGGAAGGAGACGGTAACGTTCTCATTCCCGAAGAAGAATGGAAAGCTGTTCCTTGTGAAACATGCCATGAAATGGAAGATGGCATAGCAGGAGAAACTGCTTGGCTAAATCCGATCGCGATGGAATATGTTAGTGTTAGCAACACCACAGAGCTATGTGAAAAATGCCATGTGACCACTACCGGAAATGCCTTTGGATCTGGCGTTGACCATAAAATTACTCTGGGCGGTAGCGCCCACCTGAATTATGGTGGTTTCATCGGTGAAGAAGCTCCTCCATCAATGTGCACGGATTGCCATGATCCCCACACCACAGAACCTCTGGGTTGTGTGGATTGCCACCAGGAAGATATCGAACAGCCAGAACATGCCTTCGGCGCTTTTGCTTCGATGAAAGATACCGTTACATGCATGGCCTGCCACGACGCTTCCGGCGCAGACGTAGGTCCTCATCCTGATGAGGATAACGACCTCTGGGTGACAACCCTGACCGAAATGGGCAGAAGTGGTCCTACAACATCGGCCATAGTTTCCCACAGCATCGTTTACGAAGTATCATGTGACCGCTGCCACTATGTAGATAATGTATGGGAACTGACCGTAAGAGAGGCTGATGGTTCGATTCCTGAGCCAGCAGAAGAAACAGCAGCACAATAAAGCCCCGAGAGGTAGCTGATCTGTCTTATGTACCAAGCAGTTAATACCTTGTGCTAAAACTGTTTCGACAATATCAGAAGATCAACTTTTATCACCGGTGGGGCGAGGAAATACTCTCGCCCCACTTACACATTTATTATGAAAGCAGGGTGCTTATGAAGAAAAAAAGAATTGGGGAATGGATCTTGGTTATAAGTTTGTTATTTGCCATATTGTTGGTTGCAGGGTGCCAGCCGTCAACAGACCAACCTGGTTCAAATGAGAAAGAATCTGAGCCGTCTGCCGTGAATGACAATTCCCCAACTGATACTGAAGTGGGAGCGGGGGATTCTGGATCCGAAGAAACTGAAGGCCAGGACCCAGTAGTTGTTGCCCAACAAGGATGGGAAATAAGTGCTCACGCCAGCTCGTTTGTAGTTGATAGCGAAGGTAATAACAACCCTTGCGCCCGCTGCCATGCGCCGATGGACTGGAAGCCGACGCTGGACGATATCCCTGAAAGTTGTCAAGCGTGTAAGTTTGAATTGGAACCACCCCCTCCGCTTATTGCAGAAAGTGAGTGGCAGCATGTTTCATGCCTTTACTGCCATGAAGCGGATAAGAAAGGAAACATTCAGCCCGAGGTATCCTGGTTAGAGATCCCTGCCCTGGAAGAATATTCTGAGGTAGAAACCTATTCGGAGTTATGCCTGAAATGCCACAACACCGAGAATGTTGCTGAACATGGGCTGGTGGTTGTTGGCAGCGGTCATGCGGATATGGAATGTACAGAATGTCATTCTCCCCACAATACTACGACGACATGTATGAATGGCGATTGCCATTCAGATGTTCTTTCCGATGCTGATCAAATTCTTGGACACGATGATGACCATAAAGATGTTTCCTGCGCGGCATGTCATGATAATGCCGGATGGGATGTGGGTCCTGATCCTGAAACAAGTGTCTGGACGACTTTCAGCCCCTGGTCTCATGAGGTTATGATCGGTGAAGCGGATTCAATATTACAAACTGGCACGGTACCATTTTCTTCTCACGATATTGGATTAGAAGTAAATTGTGAACGGTGTCATTTCTCTGGAAATACTTGGGGTTTGACAGAAAGTGTTGAGACCCCTTAATCTGATTGGTATCAATAAAACAGGGCACATAGAAATGGAGATGGAAAAATGAAAGGATCAACGAAGGTTTTACGAGTGATTGCAATTCTTCTGTTGGGCATGACAGCGGCAATGAACCTGCTCGGCGGAACTGGAACGTACTGCGCGGCCTTTTCCAGCAATGTTGGGTATCGAATGGCTTTCAAAGCAATTATGGATTACCGATGGATCTACCAGATCGTTATGGTAGGAACTGTGATAACAGGGGTTGCTGGTATTCTAGCCCTGATAAAGGTGATCCGGGGAAAGGTTAATGCTTTCCGTTTTACAATGATCGTACTGATAGTGGGTACTCTTCTGGGAGGGACACAATTCTTCGCATCCATGATATTAAGAGGAAAAGCCACCCCCGCAAATGTAAAATTCTTTACAAATGTGGTTACGTTGGTCTACTTCTTTATCCTTGGATTGCCAGGGATAAAGGATAAAGTTGATTTTTCAAATCCTTCCGATAAATCTGAGAAGAACTCAGCTGGCGGTTTGGTCGCTTTCTTAGCTGGCATTACCACCCTGACAATATTTTCTTGGGCAGGACCTTCCCATACTTTTTTCGGCGAAAACTGGGTGTATGTTTTTGAGACTCCCTTGGTCATCGTTGGAACCGTCCTGATTGTAGGCGGGTTCCTAGCTGTGCTGCGGGAAATACTCAATTACCTTTCAGAAAAAGCAGCCATGCTGGAATATAAGATTTAAATACAATTTAAAGAAAAGGATCTCAAGATAGGGAATTTGGTTGAGATCTTGAAAGAGAATTAAAAGATAGCTATGCAGTTGCATAGCTATCTTTTTTTGTTTCGGAAACCCCTCCAAAGAATAATCTCTCGACTATTCTATTTTGCCAATGTCTTTTCTGAATCCGAAGGTGAAAGCCAATGTCATCAGGAGCAGCAGGGGCGCCAGGATCATTAATATGAAAGGCTCGGTTAAGATACCAAATAATGGTTTTCCAGCGATCATGAAAGCCAAAGCCATTCCGCCAATGCCGATCAATGCGCCGCCGACGCCAACCATGCCAAACCCTTTGGGAGCATTTTTTTCCACCAGGCTTTTATAGATAGGCAACCCAAAGATGATCAATCCGGCGACACCGTGAAAAACAGGGACGGCAACGCTTTTCAATGCAATGCCGCCAATGCTGGTAACTGCGATGGCCAGAAAACCGACCAGTGCAAACCAGGAATATGCTTTTTTGTATTTGGGGCGGAACTGGTTCATCAAGCCCAGGGAGATTCCTAATGGGATGAGTGTTGCCACAGTGAGAACATAAGGAGATTTAAGAATACCCCAGCCGAAGAAGATCAATAACAGGCCTGAGACCAGCAATACGGCAAATCCCATCATGTAATACACATCATAGAGGGCTTTTCCTTTTTGATACCGTTTGTAAAAATGGAATAGCATATAGATTGCGGTTAAACCTGTCAGAAGGAGGATCAATCCATCCAGGTTTAACATCAGGTCGAGTATTAACATTTTTTCTCCTTATTATGAACATGGATTATTTAGGATAATCAATTATTGTTCACTAATATTATTGCACAGAATAGTAAAACCATCTGTAATATAAGTCACAAAATTCCTCCGGGAGCACATCCTGAGCATTTCAGCATGGATTATTTCCAGGAGCTATGAGTGTGATCACCAGGCTATCTTAACATTTCTTTCACAATCTCTTTAACATATCTAAATCTTCCGGAATTATGATCCTATTGTTATCAGTGTTTCCTTGTATTAATCGTTTCACAATAAAGGACGAAAAATGTCAAAATCAAATAATAAAAAACCCTTTTCAACACAGACCCGAAACAATATCATCCTGGATATGTTCTTGTTAATTTCTGGGCTGATAGTCGTGTTGTCCGGGATATATTTCTTGTTCCTGCCGATCGGTGGATTTCAGGGTGGGAGAAATCCTTTCTACAATGTGATTATCTTCTTTGAACGCCATACCTGGGATGATATTCATACCTGGTCCAGCGTGGCTATTATGGCTCTGGCGGCTTTACATATTCCTTTGCACTGGCAATGGATCGTCAAAATGACCAAAACTGGATTTCAATCGCTGTATGGCAAAAGCAAGCTGAATAAACACAGCCGATTTAATCTATTCATCAATATTCTGATCGGAATTAGCGGCTTGATCTGTGGTCTAAGTGGTTTATATTTCCTTTTCCTTCCAGCGAAGCCATTCTTGGTTTTTACCCCTCTGGTTTGGGATCTGCTCCACACCTGGAGTGGGGTGGTAATGACTGCGGTAGGCATCCTGCATTTCGGAATTCATTGGAAATGGGTAGTTAAGGTCTTGAGTAAATACTTTAAAGCATTGTTTACTCCTGAACCCACCCAGCGATTAAAGCCGGCTTTTAGAGTTTCTCCAGTTCGTGTTGATGATAGCATCTAAAGATTTTGTAAATAATATTTATTCCTTAGAGGTGGATAATGGTTAAGAAAATTGCATTGTGGGCAGTATATGTTTTAATCGTCGGGTTATTGGTTTTCGGAGCGGCCAACCGCACATCGGCAAAAATGGATCAAGGGATCCTGTTTGGAAATGTGGACGAAATTGTAGCAGGACGAGGACAGGCAACTGGCAATACCGGAAATTACGAATCTTCAGATCACGATGAAATCCTTGAAAAGCAAGATTGGATAAGCTTCAGTGGTCAAGTGATTTCCTTTGGAGCAGAGGCTCTTGAGATCAATACAGGATCTGCTGAGATTCTGGAAATAGAGGGACGCTCATGGCGTTTCGCCCAGGAATTAGGTTATGTTCCAGTGGAAGGAAATGAAGTTTTGGTGCAGGGATTTTATGAAAACGGAGAGTTTGAGGTATCTATCATTCAAGACCTATCCAGTGACCAGATTTACAGATTGCGAGACGATTACGGGAAACCCATGTGGGGAGGGGGCGGTAGAAATTAGTTGAGCCTGTAAATAAAAAACGGAGCTTTTGGGCTCTGTTTTTGTTTTTAATGGAGAGAAATACATAATTAAAATAGACGCAATTCCAGAGCATCTTTTTCATGGCAGGTTTCCTGGCACTCCAGGCATTCGATGCATTCCGCACTGCGCAGGTTGTTTGTCAGGTCGGGGATATCCATCGGACAGGCAGCATCACAGCGTTGGCAACTTGTGCAGCTGTTCTTGTTGAGGACCAGTCGTAAGGGAGCAATCTTATTTAAGGGAGCAAGAACAGCCCCAAGGGGGCACAGATATTTACACCAGAAACGCCTGTTAGCCAGGGAAGTGATCACGAAAGTGATCAACACGCTCCAAAGCAGCGGAGTGGTCAGCTGAAAACTGAGTAAAGCCCGGGCTGGACAGATCTCGCGCAAAGGCGGATAGATTGCAAATGTGCTGGCCAGGAGGATGACCACCAAAACCAGATATTTTAAACTCCGCAGCCAGGCATCATTGCGGGGGGAAATCTTATAGGGCAGGCTGATCTGTTTTCCGGCCAGTTTTAATTTCTTATTCCCAAAAAGACGTCTGGAAATAGTCGTCAGGAAATCCTGGAGTGTACCAATTGGGCACAGCCATCCACAAAAAGCCCGGCCAGCCAGCAAAGATACTCCGAGTACACCCAGAAAGATAGAGAAGTTGAGGGGGGAAGTTGTTTTTAAAGTTTGACCGGTTGTTAGATAGGGCCACAGTGTTTCAATGGCACCAAAGGGACAAAACACATCAAATGCGCCGCCCTTGGACGATTCCCCTGGCATGATATGCCGAAGGCCAATCAGAATTGTTCCAGCCAGGAAAATGATCTGGATGACTGTGCGAGTGGAGATATCAGTTCCGCCCGATTTTTTATTCTTGGAAACATCTTTCATTTAGTTAATTCACCTCTAGTGTGGACCCTTCAGGCCCTGCCCGAGAAATGGAAGTCTTCTTTCAGGGCAGGAACCTGAAGGATCAGGAGAGAAGTATTATGTTATGTGAAAAAGATCAATAACTGTATCAGATTGTGTTTTTCTTCATTATGGGAAGGCACGAACCCCAACGCCAAACCTAAAATGGTAAACAACACTAAAGTCAAAATGATAATTACAGGATAATGATCCGGGTTGATCTTCATATTAAACCGCTTTGTTCTCAGCAATCCAGTCATTGATCAAAATTTGTTTGATTCCAGGAGGATTGAAAAAAATAGAGTCCAGCAACTGATTGTGATTATTTTAACTAATACCCCTCAATATATCTTTGCTTTAACGCAAACGACTGTTTCACACGGGGAAACCTGAATTCCCGGAAAAAAACAACCCGAATCAGACAAACACCGGGTTGTTTTTGTGTACAGGAAGGTTTTATTTATTCGGAGTAAGCCTCCAAAACGCGTTTCTTGAAGAATGGAATTAACATCATGACTACGATGGAAAGACCCATCAGTGAACCAAGCAGGTAATCTATGGTTGCATGGCGTACGTAATGCGTTGCGCCGCTGACCAGACAGCCGACTGCGCCGCCTATCAGTGCCAGGTACCATCCTGATTTATTGCGGGCACCCAGCTGGTAGATCGCTGCGACCAATAGGCCAAAAGAGACCCATAAACCAAGCCAGCCGAAATAGGTAATGGAAATACCCTCGGCAAATATTGGGCGTTTTGGATGACCATACAGGATCCTGAACGCAGCATGACCATTGGCAAAGTTCTCGGCGGCAGAGACACCTAACATCGCGAATACAAAAAAGTCCACTAGCTTTTGCTTGAAGTCACCCTTATCTGCCAATAGAATAGCAAAATATGGGATTAATCCAATCGCCATGATTATCATTGCCGGGGGAAAACCACCTTCTTTGCTTCCCACAAAGTTCATCCAGGGCACGATCATGTACGCGCCGCCCATAGACGGAACAGCCAAACTTAATAAGGCTAAACCACGAGCCCAGGATTTGCCTTCGTATAAGGGCTTGGCGATAACCAATAGCGCGATCCCCCCGATCACACTCATTGTTCCCCAGAACGGATAGAAGAAGCTGACCAGCCAGGTAGTCAAGGTGAGAAGGTGGTATTTTGCATTACCTTCTTCCATAAATTGGGCAATACGTTCCAACTGGTAGCCCAATATCGGGTTTACCATTTTGAAAGCCATGAATGGTACAACGGCGATCATCAGGACGGCGGCAACAATGACCAGTCCCAGGACGATCTTTTTAGTGCTGGGGCTTGTGTTTGGTGACATTTGTTCTCCTTTGAATATGATGAAAATATGGAAAGACAGGAAAAATTCCTTATGCTCGAACTTGTTCATCCTATATAATCAATATATAAGAAGGTTTATGTTCACGCCTTGACTTTTAATAACTTGCGCAATAATTAGATTGGAGACTGGATGACGGATTTGATTAATGAGTTGGTGGGAAAGGATGTGTTTGCCCATTTTCCAACTGAAGTTTTGGCCCAATTGGCTGAATACTCTCTGTCTAAAAAATTAACCGAAGGAGAATATCTTTGCCGTCAAGGAGAAATCTGGCCCTATGTATTTTATTTGGATGAAGGGCAGCTAAACTGGTCAATGGTTTCTTCGGGCGGAAAAGAACACCAGCTCTTCAAAGTTAAAAGTGGAGATGTGTTTTGGGCTCATTCCTTATTTGATGATCAACCCATGCCGGCTTCGCTTTCCGCTGATGGAAAAGGCCTGGTCTATATTTGGCCCCGCGATATAATTCTGCCCTTATTGATGAAATACCCCAGGGCGATGTGGGATATTCCAAAAAAACTAACAGGCACGATGCGCAATGCCCGAGAAATCATTTATGGCCTGGCTTTCCAACCTGTTGCCAGTCGTTTGGCTGGTTTTTTATTGGACAATCTTGAATCATCTGGACAGGATTCATTTACCAGAGACATGACCCTGGAAGAAATTGCCAAGGTATTGGCAACCTCTGCAGAAGTAGTATGTCGTTTGTTGTACCAATTCCAAACGGATGGTATCCTGAAAATTACCAGGACCCAGATATCATTAGAAGACCAACGCGCTCTTGAGAAACTGAGAACATTATCGTGAGATGTCTATGAAAAAAACAACATTGTCAGAAAACCAGCTGTTTTCGAAATTTTCCCAAACTGAACTGGACCGTTTATTGGACAGCAGTATCGAAAGAAAATACCCGAAAGATCAGTGGATCACACATTATGGATCTGACTGGCCATATTTATTCTTGGTTGAACAGGGACAGGTGACAGCAATAAAAGAATCTCCAGAAGGGAGAAGCCTGGTGGTTATCACCCTGGATGAAAGCGAGGTGTTCTGGGGTGTGGGATTCTTTAGAGAAGGGATTGGAATGCCGGTAGCATTGATTGCCAATCAAGAGACCCACCTTCGACTCTGGTCAAGGGAAAGACTTGAACCGTTCATGATCGATAATGGTCAGTTTACTTGGGATCTAGCCCAATTAATGGCTGAGCGTATGATGTTGGCAAGTCGAATTTTGGAGGAATTAGCTTTCCAGCCCGTTGCTGGACGCCTGGCTCATTTACTTCTAACGCAATTCGAAGACCAATCTGGAGATGTCTTATCCAGGGATCTAACCCTGGATGATATGGCTGCAAGGATCGGATCAACTAGGGAAATGGTTTGCCGCCACCTGTATCATTTCGCGGATAAAGGTGCAATCCAAATCAACCGGACAGAGTTTAAGATCACTGACCAGGGATTATTACAGCATTTTGCCGGTAAAGGGAAATAGTTTTATCCTTAACGATAAAACGGGGATTGGGTAATTCTACCAATCCCCGTTTTTCTTTTACGGCCTATGGGTTATTCTTTTCCTAAAACTCTGTTCTTGAACCAGGGTATTACCAGGATAATGGTAAATACGGCCGATAGCATAGCGCCGCGGAGCCATTCTTGTCCAGACGGGACATTGAAGCGATCTACATAAGTTAGGAACGCAGCAACAAAAGTAACGATTCCTGCAATCATACCAGCGTACCAACCCAACTCTTTACGAGCTGCCATTAAGCCGATGGCAACAAAGAATAGCGCGGTCGCAGCGTACATAACAAATCCTCCCAGAAAAAGTTCAGGATTGCTGTCCGTTGGATTATAGAAAGGTCCTTTGGTAAGGAAATGACGTACACCATGCTGTGCATTCATGAAGACCATCCCACCAACAACTCCTAAAGCCAGGAAAGTAATTACTTGAGCAATTTTGGTCTTAAAATCAGCTTTTTCGGTGAGCAAGATAATGAAATATCCAACCAGGCCTATAATCATAATGAATATTGCGGGAGACATACCGGCATCGGGATTCTTATTTCCCAGGGCGTCGGTTACAACGAGTACTAACCAGGGGATTACCATGGTCATACCACCCATGGATGGAATCGCCATGATCGTTATTGCCAAGGGACGAGCCCATTTTTTGTCTGCATATATATCCTTCGCGATTAAGAGCAAAGTTGCACCACCGAAAATGAAGAGGGCGATCCAGACGTGAAAGGTTGCTGTAAGAATTCCAACTGGGGTATCCCAGACACCATTAGGATCTTGAACCTGGTTAACTTCAATTAACCGATGCAGGGGAGTGCTCAGCGCTTTTGCACTGAGAAATGGTGCTGAAAACATTAGAAATAAGCCGATTAACACAGCTACAATCGTCATAATTAGACGACCTTGTTTCGTGGTTTCATTTGTCATTTGTTCTCTCCTTTAGATAAATATGATTTCTGATTTTTCAATGGTATACAATTAATATATCAATGGGAATGCCAGGTGTCCTTATAAAAACGTAAATTGAGGTGAAATGTATGAATGAACTCGAATTGGTTCTTAGAGACTTCCTTGTCTTTTCCAAGTTAACAAAGGATGATCGTATTGAA
>CAZOUN010000084.1:0-11296 GCA_964582965.1 uncultured Anaerolineales bacterium
TGGGTAAATTGTGGGTGAAAGTGGTAAATAGTGGTTCGCCGGGAAACCGGCGATCAGTGTTTAATAAGGGAACCGAACATATGTTCTTAGGACAGTATCGCCACTCTTTAGATGATAAAGGCAGGATGATTGTACCAGCCCGTTTTCGGGATTCGCTGGACGGTACGATCTATTTAACCCAGGGCTTTGATCAAAACCTGCGTATCTTGCCAGAAGCCGCTTTTGTATCCATATATGAGCGGGTCACTGAGATGAGTTCTACCAATCCTACTGCCAGACAGCTTCGACGGCTGATCTTCTCCACTGCTCAGCAGGTAGACATAGACAGCAATGGGCGGATCTTGATCCCCAAATATCTTAGAGATGTTGCCAGTTTATCCGCTGAAGCAATTGTGGTCGGAGTTGGAGAAGCTTTAGAGATCTGGTCACCAGAAGCCTGGGATACTCAGAACCAACTACTTCAGGATGCTGATTCTAATGCAGAGAGATTCGCTGCTTTAGATATTTAGGATATCCAATGCAGCATGTACCTGTACTTTTTCAGGAAGTTATAGAAGTTTTAAATCCAGTCTCTGGGGGTGTATATGTTGATGGCACCATAGGTGCTGGAGGGCACAGCAGGGGAATACTGGAAAGAAGTGCTCCGGACGGTTTATTGATAGGTTTCGATCGGGACCCGGCAGCACTGGCCTTAGCAAAAAGTAACCTGGCTGAGTATTCCAGCCGGGTCACATTAATCCATAGTTCATATGTTGACTTAGTATCGCACCTTAACAAACAAAATAAGCAATCTGTCGATGGTATTTTGATAGATTTGGGCCTGTCGTCCATGCAGCTGAATTCGCCGGAAAGGGGATTTTCTTTTCGATTTGAAGCACCTTTGGATATGCGATTTGATCCTGGTCAATCATTTTCAGCTTCTGATCTGGTTAATGAATACGGTAGGGAAGAATTGGCCAATATTATCTTCACTTACGGGGAAGAGAAATTTTCCAGGAGAATTGCCGATGCAATCATTGCGAACCGTCCCATTGCTACAACAAAGGAATTAGCAGAATTAATTAAAAGGGTTGTTCCTTACACGAAGTCGAAGATCCATCCTGCGACGAGAACTTTCCAGGCGCTGAGAATTGTCGTAAATGATGAATTAGATGCTTTAAGATCATTTTTACCCGCGGCGCTGGAAATATTAAGACCAGGAGGACGGTTGGCAGTCATTGCTTTCCATTCATTAGAGGACCGGATAGTAAAAAGTTATTTTCGCCAGGAAAGCAGGGATTGTATATGCCCACCAGAGCTCCCGATTTGTGTTTGTGATCATAAAGCAAGGATCAAAGAGATTTCTAGGCGCCCAATCCGTCCCGAAGATCCTGAAATTGCAGAAAATCCCCGGGCTAGAAGTGCCAAACTGAGAGCAGCAGAAAAAATTTTTTAGATCGAGTGGCACAGGGCTTGCAATATTAAAGGAAACATAGTTATTGTAGAAAGGAAAGCAACCAGGCATAAATCATGACAGAATCCTTGAACCAAGCCTACTCGAATTCACCACGGCGCCAAAAACTCCAGATCATTGGCAGTGTTTTTATGGTGATTGTAATTGCTGCGGTGATGTTGATTCTTTACCTGGTGGTTTCAGCAAGGGTGGTTTCTACCGGGAGGCAGCTGCAGCAAGCCAAAGATGAGATCGACCAGCTGGTATATCAGGGTGTTAACTATCGCAATCAGATCGCCCAACTATCACGGTTTGATGTGATGGAAGAAAAAGCCAAAGAACTGGGCTTTCGCGCTCCTTATCCAGGAGAAGTATTTTATGTGCCAGTGCCAGGGTACCACCTGGGACCCGAGACACATGTTGAGATCCAGCAGGATACCCGACCGGCTGTGATCAATGTAAATTTATTGGAGTATCACCAAAGTCTGATCGAGTGGGTAGGGGAGCAGTTGAATAATATTCTGCGGCCCTTTGAGGGTTTATGAACGAAAAGATCACTTATAACTGGCGTTTTATAACCATCGCGGTGTTGTTCAGTCTCTTTGGGCTGGCTATCATCGGTCAAATGGTGCGCATTCAGTTGACTGTGAACGGCGGTGATCTTCCAAGTCCCGGTTTATTAGGACAGTGGGAGACAGCAGCATCCCGGCGGGGTTTGATTCTAGATCGAAATGGCCATTTACTGGCTGGAAATCAGACAGTATATGCGGTGGATGTCAATTTCAGTGACTTTTATCAATTAGGTGAGATCGAAGAAGTAAATATGCTGGCAGATCTCGCAATTGAGGTATTTGGGATAAATAATCAATATTTGCTGGATTTCCTGTGGCAGGAACCCCGGCCATTGACAAAAAACATCACTGTTGAGCGTTTCGCCACCCAGGAGGATCTGCTAAATTACCTGGCTCTGGTTGAAAACTATTACGCCGGGATTCCGAGAGATCTGGTTGATGGCGAACCATCTGAAGATATCGAGCTCTCTCTAGAAGAAAAAATTGAGATAATCGATTGTTCTCATTTAATCCGGGTGAGCTGCACACCTCACCTGATCCGTTCTTATCCGGAAGAGAAGCTGGCATCAAATATTATTGGATTTGTAATGAGAGATACCAAAGAAGGTCAGTTGGGTATAGAAGAAAAATACGATTCTACCCTGTTTGGTAATGACCGAACCTTGTGGGCCTTGTGGGATCCTCATAAAGCTGACCAGGCCCCAGATCCAGATCATGGTGCAAATATTATTCTGACCATCGACAGTGTGCTTCAGGCTGATGTTGAAAACATCCTCGATAAAACAATTAAGAAAACCGGGGCAGTTGCTGGTACTGTGATCGTAATGAACCCTCAAAACGGAGAGATATTGGCCATGGCTTCATCTCCCCGGGCAGATATCAACCAGTATTGGTCTGAGGAATACCTGGATATTATCAACAATCATGAAAATGTATTCAACTATGCCATTAGAGCCTATGAGCCGGGTTCGGTTGTAAAAGTGTTAACTATGGCTGCCGCCCTGGATGCGGGAGTGGTGGACCCTGACACCGAGTTCATTGACGAAGGTGAGATTGAGATTGGCGGTGTGACCATTAAAAACTGGAACGAAAAGGCCTGGGGTCCCCAGAATATGACCTCCTGCATGCAGAATTCTCTGAATGTCTGCCTGGCCTGGGTGGCGACAGAACTGGAGTCTGAGCGGTTTTATAACTATTTCCAGGATTTTGGTTTTGGACAAATGACCGGCATAGAACTTTCAGGAGAAGCCCCCGGTTTGGTGAAAAGTTATTGGAGCCCGGATTATACTCGCTCGGAATTAGGTACCAACGCTTTTGGACAGGGCATTGAGATCACACCTCTCCAGATGGTAAAGGCAATTTCCGCTATCGCCAATCATGGTGAAATGGTGGCTCCCCGAATTATCCACTCAATTGTGGATGATGGATACCGGTATACACCTCCAAAAACCGTGGTGGGCCATCCGGTCACTGCAGAAACTGCACAAACTTTAACCGATATGCTTCATGAATCCCTTCAGAATGAATCCTCCCTGGCGCTGGTTCCGGGGTACAGCTTGGCAGGGAAAACAGGTACAGCAGAAATTTACGTACCCGGTCAGGGATATAAGAGTACAGCTACAAATACGTCATTCGTCGGTTGGGGACCCACTGATGATCCCCAATTCCTGGTTTATGTTTGGATCTCAAAACCTTCGGCTTCCATTTGGGGTTCGGAGATAGCGGCGCCGGTGTTCAGAAAAGTTGTCGAGAAACTGGTCATTCATCTGGGAATTCCGCCGGATGCAGTTAGAGTGGCTTTAGAGGAATAGATTGATGATTACATTGGGTGTGGTACTTGAAGTACTAACAGGAAAAACTACACATTGGGCAGATCAGATCATTACTGATGTGGGTATAGATTCCCGCACCCTGATACCTGGATCCATGTTCATAGCTTTACAGGGAGAAACCGTTGATGGTCATGATTTTGTCAGTCATGCTTTTGAAAACGGAGCATCATTTGCATTTATCGACAAATCGGTTGATCCTCAGATTCGGGTCATTGATTGCCGTCCGGGATCGGATCCAGATCTAGATCAGGAAGTTGAAGTGCCGTTCTGCCTCCTGGTAGAAGATAGTTTGGAAGCTCTTCAACGAGTGGCTGGTGAATGGAGAAAACGATTGGATTTGCGGGTGATCGCTATCACCGGCAGTGTTGGTAAATCCACCACAAAAGAACTTACAACTACCGTATTAAAACAGCGCTACCGTACTTTGAAGAATTCAGGAAATTTGAATAATGAAATAGGATTGCCGATGACCCTCTGGCGTTTGAGTGAAGGACATCAACGGGCAGTACTTGAGATGGGTTTTTATGTGCCTGGAGAAATTGAATTTCTGTGTGGATTGGCCCAGCCCTCAGTTGGAGTATTGACCACAATTGGTACAGTCCACGCTGAGCGAGCGGGTTCCCGGGATGAAATTGCTCGCGGGAAATCGGAATTGGTCCAGGCTTTACCTCCAGATCCTGATGGTGTGGCTATTTTAAATTATGACGATGAACTTGTTCGGGCGATGGCTGAGAAAACGACGGCAAGGGTGTTTTATTATGGATTGAGTCCAGAAGCAGATCTTTGGGCAGATGAGGTGGAAGGTTTGGGTTTGGATGGTATCAAATTCCGGCTCAATTACCAGGATGAAAGAATCTATCTGAAAGTTCCTCTGATCGGCAGGCACTCGGTACATACCGTTCTGCGAGCAGCGGCTGTAGGTTTGTTAGAGGGGTTGTCCTGGGATGAAATAGGGCGTGGGTTGCGGTCAGAACATATGCAGCTTCGATTGGTAGCAGTCCGCTCCGCCTGTGGGGCCTTGATCCTCGATGATACATATAATGCGTCTCCAAAATCGATGCTGGCAGACCTGAACTTATTGGAAGAAATGGATGGACGCAAGGTTGCTGTTTTGGGAGATATGCTGGAATTAGGCAGGTATGAACACCAGGGCCATGTGAAAGTGGGGATCCGGGCAGCCGAAGTGGCAGATGTGCTGGTAACCGTAGGCGGAAGAGCGGAGATCATTGCTAGGGCAGCAGCGGAAAACAGGTTGGAACAGAAAAGAATTCACTCATTTTCAGAGAGCAGCGAAGTGATTGACTTTTTGAATGAGTTTTTACTGGAAAATGATGTTGTTTTAGTAAAAGGATCAAGAGGTATGCGGATGGATAAGATTGTCACCGCCCTGGAGGCTGCATCATGACTAATACCTCGATGGCTCTGGCTCTTTCAGCTTTTTCGTTTTTGTTGACAGTAATTTGGGGTCAGCCCCTTCTTAGGGTTTTAAGGAAGCTAAAAATCGGTGAACATATCCGGGTAGATGGGCCAAAAAGCCACCTGTCAAAATTAGGCACACCCACTATGGGTGGTGTTTTAATCCTGTTCCCTGTGGCCTTATTAACGATCCTGTTCAATGCTGTGAAAGTATTTGGTGTATCGGTCTTTGGTAACTCAACGCTGGTGCCATTGGTCGTATTTGGAATCTTCGCCTTGATCGGGTCTATTGATGATTGGTTCAGCTTACGAGAAATCGGGGATGGAGATGGACTTTCCGCACTGGCCAAACTCATACTGCAATTGGTGATATCGATTGCCACTGTTTTAGTGCTTCGGTTATTGCTTGACGTTCCTGAACTATATCTCCCAGGGTTTGATTTTGAGATCAAGTTGGGATTCTGGTATTTCCCGATCGCAGTGATAGCGATAGCTGGTTTTTCAAATGCAGTCAACTTTACAGACGGTTTGGACGGGCTGGCGGGATTGATCTCAGCCACAGCCTTTGCGGCCTACGGGGCAATAGCTCTGATACAGGGGCAGATCTTCCTGGCACGCTTCTGTTTTATTTTGGTAGGAGCAATTTTTGGATTTTTATGGTTCAACGTGCACCCAGCCGAGCTATTTATGGGAGACACCGGTTCGCTCGCCCTCGGTGCAACATTGGCCGTAGTGGCATTGATGACCGGGCAGTGGGCTGTCCTGCCGATCATTGGAATTATCCCGCTTAGTGAATTATTAAGTGTAGTGATCCAGGTGGTTTTTTTCAAACTTACAAAAGGCCGTCGTGTATTCAAGATGACGCCGCTGCATCATCATTTTGAACTATTAGGTTGGAGTGAGACTCAGATCGTACAGCGGTTCTGGTTAATTGGATTAGTAGCTGGGCTCGTTGGCGTGGCGCTGTCATTAGTATGATGAGAATAGATTATCAAGGCAAACACCTGGTGATCCTGGGAGCTGCCCGACAGGGCTTGGCTCTGGCTAAGTATCTCAACGCTCACGGGGTAGTAGTAACAATTACAGATCAAAAGGATGCAAAAGTGCTTCAAGACGTAATCAGTGAATTTCAGGAAGGAGAGATCAATTGGGTTCTTGGTGGACACCCGATTGAGCTTCTGGATGAGGCAGATTATCTATCTTTATCCGGTGGGGTTCCCGTAACGATTCCGTTTGTCCAGGAAGCGTTGTTCCGGGGCATCCCGATAACGAATGACTCCCAGATCTTCCTTGAAATGGCTCCCTGTCCGGTGATTGGTATTACAGGGTCTGCGGGAAAAACCACCACAACAATATTGGTTGGCAAGATAGCATCAATTGCATTGAGTGAAAAACGAACTTGGGTTGGCGGGAATATTGGCAACCCTCTGATCAGTGATGTGGATCAGATGCAACAGGATGATATCGCGGTCATGGAAATGTCAAGCTTCCAACTTGAACAAATAAGCATTTCGCCAAGCATCGCTTGTATCGTCAATATCACGCCTAATCATCTGGATCGGCATGGCACCATGCAGGCATATACCGAAGCAAAGGCCAGGATCCTGGCTGCTCAATCTGAAACTGATATAGCTGTCCTGAATCGGGATGACCCGGGATCATGGGGGCTGCGGAGTGAGGTGCGGGGAGAATTAATCACCTTCGGTCGTCATAAACCTGATAATGGCCAGGTTGGAACTTTTTTGCAGAGAGATTGGATTTTTTATTGGGATGGGGAAGAATCACATCAATTGATCCCTATCAATAGTATTAAATTAAGGGGAGCTCATAACCAGATGAATGTTTTGACTGCCTGCGCCATTGCTGTTGCCGCAGGGTTTCCAGCTGAGGCCATGCTTGAAGGTGTACAAGCCCTCAATGGTGTGCCCCACAGGTTGGAGGTAGTCCGGGAATGGGCTGGAGCGGAGTGGGTGAATGATTCCAAGGCTACTACCCCGGAGGGCTCGATCGCGGCCATAAATTCATTCCAGGAGCCGTTGATTTTACTGGCAGGTGGGCGGGACAAAGATTTACCCTGGCAGAGTTTTTCGAGCTTGGTGTTGGAGCGGGTGAAATATCTAGTTCTATTTGGTGAAGCTGCTGATCAGATCGAAGACTCCCTGACTGCTGAACTGAGTCCGGGGCAGGAGCTGATTCCTTACCGGAAGTGTTCTGGATTAGAGGAAGCCATTAAGGCTGCGGTAGAAATTTGTGAAGTAGGGGATGTGGTGCTGCTTTCACCTGGAGGGACCAGTTTTGATGAATTTGTTGATTTCGAAGAAAGAGGAGAAAAGTTCAGAATATGGGTAAACGAACTGAACTGAAACCTGATCCAGCTGGACTGGATCTGATAATTGATATTCCGTTTTTGAGCATTGTTGCAGCATTGCTTGTTTTTGGCCTGCTGATGCTCTATTCAGCATCCTGGGATGTCTCTTGGCGGGTATCAAACAATGTCAACTCCTTTTTCTTGCGCCAGTTAGTATGGCTGGTACTTGGACTGGTTACAGCGGCCATTTTATATTTTATGGATTATCACCGCTGGGCGAAAAACAGGCTGGCCATCTTGGCTATCGTAGGTACGATTGCTTTGTTGGTGCTTGTCTTATTCATTGGTGATCGGTCAATTTTCGGTGGAAAGTCAGTTCAGCCTTCTGAGTTGGCGAAACTGACCATTGTAATTTACCTGGCTGTTTGGCTTGAAGCAAAAGGTGACGTGATCAAGAAATTTCACTTTGGCTTGATTCCGCTGGCAGTCATTCTTGGGTTGGTCGGAGGGTTAATTGCCATCCAGACCGATGTCAGCGCC
The DNA here is from genome assembly GCA_964582965.1 of uncultured Anaerolineales bacterium. Taxonomy (GTDB): domain Bacteria; phylum Chloroflexota; class Anaerolineae; order Anaerolineales; family UBA11858; genus B10-G9. The sequence continues at coordinate 8,101 of CAZOUN010000084.1, forward strand.
GCTGTGACTGTATTTGCTCTCGGTTTGCTGTTATTTTACATGGCTGGCGGATCATTAGTGCAGATCATGTTATTGCTGGTGATATCAATGAGTCTTGGCGCAGGGTTGGTGGCTTTGAAAAAACCAGAAGTGTATCAACGTATTGCGGACTTCTGGGTAGGGATCAGTGATATCAATACCATCGGTTCAGAACAGATCGCCAAATCATTTACTGCCTTTGTTGATGGTGGCTGGTTTGGTGTAGGACTTGGCAGGGGTGTGGCCAAACTTGTTCTGTTACCTGTCCCTCACACGGATAGCATCTTTGCCGTTGTGGGTGAAGAGTTGGGATTTTTAGGTTCAGCAATATTGGTTATCTTATATGCCTTGCTGCTTTGGCGGGGCATGGTGATTGCTAAAAAAGCTCTGGACGGCCTGGGATCACTCCTGGTGGCCGGGCTTGTATTCTGGATAGTATTTGAAGCTTATTTGAATATAGCTGTCATCATCGGGCTGCTCCCGGTAGCCGGCAACCCGCTCCCATTTATGAGTCAGGGAGGATCCAATCTTGTGGTTACCTTATCAGCAGTTGGAATCATCCTGGGTGTTGCCAGGATGGCAGAAGTGGAACGCAGAAACCAGGAACGGAGGTCATTAGGTGCGGTTGTTGATTTGCGCGGGCGGGACAGGCGGGGGAGTGTACCCGGCTTTAGCCGTCCTTCAGGCACTAAACGATCTTAACCAAACCCGCGAGACAGCTGGTGCTGTACTCTGGGTAGGTGGAGAAAACGGTATGGAAGGAGAAATTATCTCCAGACTAAATATCGAATATAAATGCATTCCCGCCGCAGGACTACACGGTGTGGGTCTGAAAAGCCTGCCTGGCAACCTGGTCAAGTTATTCCAGGGATATCTTAAAGCGGGAAGAATTCTACGCGAATTCAAACCGGATGTGCTGTTCTTTACAGGTGGATATCTGGCGGTGCCAGCTGCTATTGCAGGACGAGCAACATCGAGCCTGGTATTTATCCCGGATATTGAACCCGGCCTGGCGATCAGGACGATATCTAATCTGGTGTCAAAAATTGCTTTATCCGTTGAGGAAAGTCGCCAATTCACTCCTCCCGGAAAAGAGACAGTAGTTAGTGGGTATCCAGTCCGGTCTAAATTGTTGTCCTGGAACCGTGAACAAGCGTTCAAAAACCTGGAATTATCACCAGATTTACCGGTTCTACTGGTGTTTGGCGGCAGCAAAGGCGCTCGCTCAATTAATCAGGCGCTAGATAGCATCCTGTCTGAGCTATTAAAAGAGATGCAAGTTGTCCATATTACGGGAACGCTGGACTGGGAAGAGATAAAAATAAACCGCGATAAGCTGCCTGAAGAGCTGCAAAAAAAATATCGGGTTTTTCCGTTCCTTCATGAGGAAATGGGCGCAGCCCTGAGAAGTGCAGACCTGGTTGTCTCCCGCAGTGGAGCTTCAATTCTGGGTGAATATCCGATGTTTGAACTGCCGGCGATCTTGGTTCCTTATCCACATGCCTGGCGGTATCAAAAAACAAACGCTAAATACCTGGTTGATCGCGGTGCTGCCTTGTTGATCCAGGATGAAGAATTACAGGAAAGATTATTACCTGAGGTGTTATCACTGCTCAGGGATCAGAAGAAATTGGATCAAATGAAATCTGCCCTGAACAAAATGGCGAAACCCGGAGCGGCAAAGATGATAGCAGAAGAACTGATTTCATTATCCGGTATAGAAGAAGGAGGGGATCAGAGATGATTTCCATCCTGTCAGCTTTTTGGATGTTCGTGATCCTTTTTGGTCTGATCGGCGCTATGCGGGGTTGGGCCAAGGAATTGCTGGTGGTATTCAGTGTGATATTAGCGCTGTTCCTGATCTACGTGTTAGAAACGTACACCCAATATATGATCCCCTTTGGGGAAATCCTGGCAAGTGTAGAAAACTTACCAGCCAGTGCAACTTTTGAATCATTGCCGGTAGCGGTTCAGGAGGAACTTAGGACACAGTTCTGGTCACGGGCAACAATTATCTTCATTCTATCCTTCTTTGGATATCAGACGCCCCGTCTGGCAGTGATTCGGGATAAAGCCCGCCGGGAACGGATCCAGGATGTTTTATTAGGCGCGGTGATGGGTTTAGTAAGCGGATTTTTTATCATGGGTACCCTTTGGTGGTATATGGCAGCAGCTCACTATCCGTTTGGACCAGAAATCTTGGCTCCTCAACCGGGTACACCAATGGGCGATGCCGCAATAAACATATTGAAATATTTTCCACCGGTATTTGCCAGCAATCAGATCGGTTTGTTCTTTGCAGTAGTAGTGGCTTTTATGTTTGTATTGGTGGTGTTCATTTGATGGAGCATATTCACTTTATCGGAATTGGAGGCACAGGTTTGTCCGCAATAGCCACGGTTTTACTGGAACAGGGATACACAGTTAGTGGATCGGATCTCTTTGAATCCAACCTTTTTAAGGCTGTACAAAAAGCTGGCGGAACAGTAACCCTGGGCCATCGGGCTGAGAATATAGCAGGAGCAGATTTGATTGTTCGTTCCTCGGCAATACCTGAGAATAACGTGGAAGTGCTGGCTGCTGCTGAGGCAAAAATTCCAGTGCTGAAGCGTTCGGAATTTCTGAGTCGATTACTGGCTGATAAAGAAGTCTTTACTGTAGCCGGAAGCCATGGGAAAACCACCACAACTTCCATGCTGGTCTGGATCCTATCCAGCCTGGAAATGGACCCTTCCTTCATTGTCGGCGGTGTTGTGAGCAACCTGAGCACAAACGCGCGGTCAGGAAAAGGTGACCAATTTGTGATTGAAGCAGATGAATATGACTATATGTTCTGGGGTTTGTATCCGGATTGGTCGGTTATCACCAATGTTGAATATGATCACCCTGATATTTTCCCCACCTCCCGATCCTTTGATGATGCATTTGAGGGGTTTGTGAAGAATTTGAAACCGAATGGCAGTTTGGTCGTATGTGCTGAAGACTCCGGTGCACTGCGTTTGAAGAATTTGCTTTCTGTTGATCAGAAAGGATTGATATACGGATTCTCGAGATCCGAATGTGATTATGCTGCTGAAAATTTGAAAGTAAACCAAAACGCAGGAACAGATTTTGAGATCTGGATCAAAGCAGATGAGCAGATGAGTACCGTGCCAGTTTCACTTCGGGTCCCTGGAGA
>CAZOUN010000085.1:0-11035 GCA_964582965.1 uncultured Anaerolineales bacterium
TTCTCAATCCCTATGACGCTCATGCCGTGGCATCCGCCGCGGAGTGGAAGAAAAAACTGGGCGGAAAACTTACTATAATCACCATGGGACCACCGGCTGCCGAGGAAGCACTCCAGGAATGCATCGAAATGGGCGCCGACCGGGCAGTCTTGATTTCCGATCGCGCCTTTGCCGGAAGTGACACACTGGCCACATCCTATGTGCTGGCAGAAGCCATCCGCAAGATCGATCAAGATGATCATGTCGACCTGGTTTTCTTTGGTAAACAGGCTATTGACGGCGATACTGCCCAGGTAGGTCCCGGCGCAGCCATTCGATTAGGATTGCCGTTGGTTACATATGCAGTTGAGATCCAGGATATCAATGAGGAAGAAGGCTATGCGTTGATCGTCCGCAAAACGGAAAGCGGAAAAGAGATCATTAAAACTACACTACCTGCAGCGTTAACAGCCGAAAAGGCCATTGCTGAGATTCCCTATGCCGCATTACCGGACCTGATTACTTCCCTCAAGTACAAACCGGAAATTTGGTCAGCAACAGAACCAGTCGCCTATGACGCCGATCAGATCGGCCTGGGAGGCTCTCCCACAATGGTTGCCAAATCTGGCAGTCCTGAAGCCCACGAACCGGCGGAAACAATTAGTGTTGAAGAAAACGGGCTGACCGGTTCTGTAGAGACTGCTCTAGGAAAGATGCTCTCGAATACTTCTGTGGCCGCTTTATTGGAGGATCTACAATGACCAGACGATTTTGGGTATTTATTGAACAGGACCATGGAGAGATGCATCCCGTGGCGGCCGAGCTGCTCGGAGTTGCCAATCGCCTGGTTTCTGAAGTAGCTGATGAACTTGCATCCAGCGGTGAAGAAGCCGTCGTTGAAGGTATCCTTGTTGGACATAATGTTGATAACGTTGCCAAGGAAGCCTTGATGTACGGCGCAGAACAAATCTACCAGGTTGATGATCCTGCTTTTGAACATTATCTCAACCGACCTTATACTGAAGCCCTCAATCACATGATTGAAAAATACAAACCTGAGGTCTTTTTGATCGGGGCCACAACGCTGGGCCGCGACCTGGCCGGAGCTGTAGCAACTTCTGTAAAAACTGGTCTGACGGCGGACTGCACAAAGCTAGAAATGGGTCCTTTCCGTAAGATCGAGAAAAAACTTCTTTTAGCAACTCGTCCTGCCTTTGGCGGCAATGTAATTGCCACCATCGTTTGTAAGGATCACACACCTCAGATGGCAACGGTCCGCCCCCGTGTTTTTGAAACCCCGGTACGTGATCCAAAAGCCAAAGGAAAGATAACCAAAGAAGAATTTAAGGTTACTCCGGAAATGATGGCCGCCAATCTAGTTGAATTCATCACAGATAAAAGCGCCAGCCTCAACCTGGAGTATGCCGAAGTGATCGTCTCAGGCGGTAAAGGCCTCGGCAATTCCAGCGGATTTGATCTGATAAAAAAATTGGCAGATGAGCTGGGTGGCGTGGTCGGCTCCAGCCGGGCCGCCGTTGATGGCGGCTGGATCGACTATGCTCACCAGGTCGGCCAAACCGGAAAACACGTCCGCCCCAAATTGTATGTCGCCTGCGGAATTTCGGGCGCCATCCAGCACAAGGTAGGTATGCAGGATTCTGACTATATCCTGGCCATTAACACCGATCCCCAGGCGCCAATTTTTGAGGTAGCTTCTCTGGGTGTCGTGGGCGACCTTTATGAGGTCATCCCGGAAATGATCAAACAACTCCGTGCTCAAAAAGGAGCTTCGGCATGAGCAAAGAAAAATTACAGTATGATGTTATTGTCGTGGGTGCCGGTATGGCAGGTTCCACCGCGGCAGCCATTGCTGCCAGGGAAGGCTTGAATGTCGCCGTGATCGAACGCGGTGTAAAACCCGGCAGCAAAAACTACTTTGGCGGTGCTTTATACACACATGCGCTGGTAGATATCTATCCTGATTTCTTCGACCGCAAACCACCCCTCGAGCGCCCAGTAACCGAGACCGGCTTCTGGTTCCTGTCTGAAGACGGTCTGGTCAAGGTTACTGCTCAGGGCGGGGTCTTGGATAACGACCCGATTGACGCCTATGTAGCGCTGCGGGCTGAATTTGATCTTTGGTGGGCTGAGCAGGCTGTTGCTGAAGGCGCATTTATTATCCCCAAAACGCTGGTTATTGACTTCCTCTACGAAGATGGAAAAGTTGTCGGCGTTCAAACAGACCGCCCCCAGGGTGAGGTTTATGCCCCGGTAGTGATCATTTGTGAAGGTGTTAATAACCTTCTGACCCAGAAATTGGGCCTTATTGACCATGATATAAAAATTTCCAAAACTGCCCTGGCAGTGAAGCAGATGATCTCAATCCCGGCCAAAGATATCAACGCCAGGTTAGGCCTGCCAGATAACAATCACGGCATGGCTATATCAGTTATGGGCGATGTATCTATGGGATTGGCTGGTCTGGGATTTCTCTACACGACCAAATCTGCTCTCTCACTTGGAGTAGGGGTGACCCTCGACGCACTACAGGAATCTGGCATTAAACCCTACGAGTTGCTCCAACGCTATCTTGAACACCCGGCTATCGCCCCACTGATCAAAGACGGACAAATGATGGAATATGGAGCTCACTTGATCCCCGAAGGCGGCTGGACCACCATGCCCAAACTCTACACTGATGGCGTGCTGGTGGCTGGAGATGCGGCCTCGATGGTCAATGCCCTACACTGGGAAGGTACCAATATGGCCATCACCGCCGGCAAACAGGCCGGGCTGACCGCTGTAGAAGCCCACAAAAAGGGTGATTTCTCAGCTAAGAGCCTTTCAACATATCAGGACAAATTGAGTGACCTATTTGTCCTAAAAGACCTGAAACAATACAGAAATTTCTCAGCCTTCTTGAAGAAACATCCTCAATTCATGGATATTTACCCAACCTTCATCAACGACGCGCTGGGCATGTTCTTCACTGGATTTGGCAAACCAAAACGCAAATTGTACAAAGATATTTTGCGCTCTCTCACCAGTCGACGACCGCTGTTCAAAGCAATTGGCGATATCATTGCCTTTGGTCGATCCGTTACCGGTATCTAGGAAAGGAAAGCTACTATGGAAAAGAACACAAAAAAGCGTGAGCTTCCAAAAGTTTATATTGATGACATGTTAATGTCGTTGAAATATTTCACCGACGAGCAGGAACTGCACCTGGCCATCATTGATCCTAGTGTCTGCCAGGCGTGTGAGGACCAACCCTGCATAAACTTCTGTCCAGTAGGTGCTTACCGAGCCCAGGACGGACGTACAGTACAGATCGCTGTCCAAAGCTGCATAGAATGCGGCACTTGCCGGGTCCTGTGCCCTTACCAAAATATTTCCTGGAAAAATCCCCGGGGAGGATTTGGAGTAGCGTATAAGTTCGGGTAGTTCATATCTATATACTGTTCCAAAAAGACCATACCTATAGGTGTGGTCTTTTTTATTAACGGAGACGGATGACCGGAGGAAACTTTGCTTCCAACTGAAGGTGGGGAATTAGCAGAAACTAACTCATTAAACTGTCATTGCGATGAGGGTATTCTTTCCTGGCGAAGCGACCTCCTGGACTACGACAGATTGTTTCGTTTAGCTTGAACGAAGACTTCCTGCCAATGACAATTTCCAAAAAAATGCTCTGATGAGTTAATAAAACATAAACAAACCTAAATAAACTGTAAACTTAGAAGAAAAAAATCGTTTATCATTATAAATATGGGTAAAAAAACCACCAATTTCATGCAAATTATCATCGCCGGGTTCCTATCTTTCCTGGCTACTCTGTCTACCGCGCAGATCATTTTATTTATTCTTTGGCTGATTGGGGATCCCGAGCCGCAATACCAATTGATCACCGGGATCATCTCCGGGTTCATCGGGTTATTTGTAGGTGGGTGGATCACCACCCGGGTGATGAAATCCAAGGATGTCTGGTTCTCAGCTTTTAATGGATACCTCGTGGGTGGTGTCAGCGCCTATTATCTGCTGGGAATAAAACCGATCACCCTTGGTGTATCAGTTTTAGCCTTTGTATTTGCAGGCTTGGGTGGATATGCTGCACTGAAAAAGGAAGAACCTGAAGAATCAGAACAAGAAATATTTGAATAATGCCTTCCCCCTCTAAGAAGCAGCTTTGGATATTCCTGGGGCTGAGTTTTGTTTTCTCTTGGACTGTCTGGATCCCTGTTGCTTTGACCAGAGTAGATTACCAAAGTTCTCCATATCTGTTAGCTGCTGTGTTTGTAGGAGCTTTTGGGCCAGGTCTGGCAGCAATAATCGTCAATTATATCAATCGAGACCTTGAGCAGATCACTGATTTCAGGCAGCGGATCTACGATTTTAAGCGCATCCGGCCAGCCTGGATCATGATCATACTGACTATCTGACCTGTTCTGCATGGAATAGCTATCAGAATCACAACACTATCAGGCAATCCGATTCCGGAATCCAATTTTCTGAATGAAATCCTGACTCAACCCAATACTATTCCACTCGTGATCTTTCTTAACTTCCTTCAAGCCGGTGGTGAGGAAGTAGGCTGGCAGGGTTATTTACAGGATAAGCTGGGTCAGAGAATGGGTTCAGGACCCAGCTCGCTGTTGGTCGGAGTGATCCATACAGTATGGCACTTGCCCCTCTTCTGGGTTGTAGGAACCTATCAAATCAAAATGGGCTTTGGGATTGATTACCTGATCTTCATTGGTTTCGTGATCAGCTATTCAGTTTTTTCTACTTGGTGTTATTATGGGAACAGGCGCAGCATCATGGTTGCTACATTTTTGCTTACCACTAGCAACCTTAGTTTTGATATCTTTGCCTACGCACCGGGCACATTCAAACACCTGGTATTTGTATTGTTAACCGTCCTCGGAGCTGTTGTTCTTATCATCTTTTTCCAGTATCGTACTAAAAAAAACCAAAGCTGATCCGAGAAACTTCTTCCCCATATTGCCGTATATATCTATGAGAGATGCTCTTTCCATTATTATTTCTCGCTTAAGCTTGACCACTGACCACCTTCAATCCATAATATATAAAAGGGATCAATTATTTTAAGGAGTATAAAACGATGACAGAAGAAACCAATACCCCAAAAACGGGTCATGTACCCCAGGAAGCCAAAGATCATTTCGGCACGGCGAGAGAAGAGTTCAAAAAAGGGCTGGATGCCATGTTCCCGCCCGCAGTAAAAGATCATCGCGAATCAGCCCAACAGGAAGTCCTGAAAGGCCTGCGCAGCTTAATAGATGCTGCCCTGGAAAAATTCGGTGAAGAGGAATAGTAAAACTCTAGCCCTCGTTTTATCTGAATAAGATAACCAACAGAGGGATTAACGCACTTCCAAGCAGGATAAATCCTGGTAGAGAAAATCCTGCCAGGACCAACTGCAATCCACCAATGAACAACGCCGCAAACAGAACCGCCCCGGAGAGTCCCTGGAGATTCTTTTCAATATTCGCCAGATGACCTTCAACCCCGGGAGCTTGAACCTGGATCTCCCCTCTTTCAACCTGACCCAGCAATCCATCCAGTCGGCCAGGCAAGCTGATCAGTGACCGGAGCAAGATTTCGATCTCACCCCACAATAACTCCCAATTCCCAGTCAGTTCTGATTTCACCAGATCTTCTGCGTAAGGGCGTATACTCTCCCAGACATTAAATCCCGGGTCCAGCCCTGTGCACATCCCAGAAAGGATTGCTACTGTTCTACCCAGCAATAACAGATCCTGGGGTATTTGGAAAGGCATATCATACAGTAGATCCCGGAATTCACTCGCAAAAGCCATCAGCTCTTTATGGTCGATATCCTGGAGTTCAGACATACTCTTACCCCAAAAACGTTCAAAAACTTTGGCTTCTGCCTGTTCGATCAGGTCCAGGTTTGCCCCTGGTAATAGGAAATTCAGTTTTTCATAAGCCTGGATCATTCTACCGGCATCTTGAGTGCCAACAGCAATAACCATTTCTCTCAGGCCTTCCATAGCGCTGGCAGGTACCTGGCCAACCATGCCAAAATCCACAAAGGCCAGCTGCCAATTGCCTGTTGGGGATTCTTCGGCCGGGATCACAAATAGGTTGCCCGGATGCGGGTCCGCATGGAAGAATTCCTTCTCAAAGATCTGCTCCATATAGCTGCCAAATAATCGAAGAGCAACATCGTCCAGATCCACACCGGCGTCTTTGATCTCCCTGTAGTTGGTGATCTTGATAGCGTATACATCTTCAAGAACCAAAACCCGTTGCGTTGTTTTAGCCCAGATCACCCTCGGGACTTTGATCTCAGGATTTGATTTGTACATCTCCCAGAAACGTTCAGCATTTTTCCCTTCATTCAGATAATCTATTTCCTGACCCAGAATAGTCGAAAATTCCTCCATCAAGGCTGCCAGGTCAACTCGTCTTCGAATTGGTTTATACCGCTGCAGCCAACCAGCTACGATCCGAAATGCAGACAGGTCAACATTAATAATGGCTTCGATATCAGGACGCTGGACCTTCACCACCACCTTTGTGATGGTCTCTGCTCCTTCCACAACCAATATATCTTCTGATTTTAGAACCGCCCGATGAACTTGGCCCAGAGAAGCCGAAGCCAGGGGGATCTCTTCAAATTCTTCAAAGCACTCTTCTAAGGTCTGTCCCAACTCCTCTTCAGCCAGTTTGCGAATGCGTTGGAAATCTTCTTCGGGCACCTGATCCTGCAATCCGCTAAGCTCCTCGGTCACCTCAGCTGGAAGCATATCCACCCTTGCAGACAGGAATTGACCGACCTTGATTAATACGCCGCCCATCTCAACAGCCAGATTGCGGTATCGTCTTGCGGCATCGAGAATGCGAGCGTCCCGGCCTTTTTCGGAAAGTTTCCTCAAACCGATCTTTGATAGAAAGATATCCAAAAAGGCAGTCTTGAGAACTACTCGGGCAAAGAAGAAAAGTATTCTGCGGTATCGGTTTCTAAACATAGTGAATTGATTATAACAAGTGCCGGGGAGACAGGGGAAGATATCGGTACAACAAATGGAGTGCATTTCCGTATTTACATCAGGATCCTTCTGCTCCTTATAAAGGGTTGCTGATGAACCAAACACTGAAAATCTCCAAATCCTTCTCCTGGCTGCAGACTCAGTGATTAACCTGATCCTGGGGCTATTGCTGGTCCTGATACCTGCTGGTATTTTGGAGTATTTTGGACTGCCGCCAACAAATTCTTATTTCTACAGTTCCATCCTGGGAGGTGTGATCATTGGGATCGGCGTAGCCCTCGGTTTGGAATTGTTAAGAAACGGGAGGAGATTTCGCGGATTAGGACTGGCTGGCGCCATTGCCATTAATCTCTGCGGAGGCGGCACATTGCTTTATTGGCTATTCTTTGGAAAACTGGAGATCCCTCTCAATGGGTCGATCACCCTCTGGATCTTGGCAATCTTGGTAGTTGGCATCGGTTTGGTGGTCCTCTTCCGTAAATACTGGATGGAAGAATAAGTTCTGAAAGCTAGAAATTGATATTGGTTATATCAATAATGGATACATGATAACTACAATATCAAAAAAATACCCGGAGATTTTTTTGTTGATTAATCTCTATATCAGCAGATCATTTCATGCCATTTTGTATTTATGAGTCAGGATTTATCTATACCCAACATTAACTTAGACCGTTAATTCTTAAACTTTTTTCGTTTCCCTGTCACAAATTCCTAGCAATAGTATAATAACAGTATCAATTAAAATCTCCAATATTTAGAAGGAAGGAGAACCTATGTCCAAATTAAAAGACGGTTGTGTTAAACCTGTGAAAGGGCCGATCCTGGACGAAAAACAAACCTCGCCCATTCCAGGAATCCAGGAGGTGAAAAAAGTGTTAGCTAGAGTTGGAAAAGAAGCCATTGATTTTGAAGCCAGTGCATTTGTGGCTGGGAAAGGTTTTCAACCGGTCAGACTTGCCGACTACAAAGGCAAATGGATCGTATTATGTTTTTACCCGGGGGACTTTACCTACGTTTGACCGACTGAATTGGCAGCGGTCGCTGCCCTCTACAGTGATTTTCAAGCGTTAGGTGTTGAAGTATTATCCCTCAGTACAGACAGCCGCTTTGTGCATAAGATCTGGCAGGAAGAAGAACTCTCTAAGATGGTTGACGGTGGCGTGCCCTTCCCCATGATCTCCGATGGCGGTGGGAAAATCGGTAAAGTCTATGGTGTTTACGATGAAGCAGCTGGTGTCGACATCCGGGGCCGTTTTATCATAGATCCCGATTTCGTGATCCGGGCTATGGAAGTCCTCACTCCTGAAGTTGGCCGCAACCCGGCTGAGCTAATGCGCCAGGTTAAAGCATTCCAGCATGTCGTCAAGACCGGCGAGGTCACTCCTTCAGGTTGGGAACCCGGCGATCCTACCCTTACTCCAGGACCAGAGCTGGCAGGAAAAGTCTGGAAAGTTTGGAAACCCTAAAATAAATTTATTGGGGATTGGATCCCAACCAGGGATCTAATCCCTTATTACAAATAATGCGCCGAGGTTTTTCTGCGGCGCATTATTTTTGTGCCATATAAGCTACAATTAAAGAGAAAAAAACGGATCATTACGAGAAGATTACCTTGCGAATTAATGTCATCGGAACCAGTGGAAGCGGTAAAACCACCTTCGGGCGAGAACTCGCCCAAGTACTCCATATCCCGTTCATAGAGCTTGACGCCGTTTTCTGGGGTACTGATTGGAGTGAACCAGACGACAACGAATTATTTCCAAAACTATCTACCGCTCTATCCGGTGATAACTGGGTACTGGATGGTAATTACTCAAGGACCATAGATATCAAATGGGAGCGAGTAGATAGTGTTATCTGGCTGGACTTCAAGTTTCTGCGCACCATTTATCAGGCAGTGAAACGGGCTGTATCTAGGATCATATCCCAGAAGGAGCTCTGGCCTGGAACAGGAAATCGCGAAAGTCTGAACAAACTATTCAGTCGGGATTCAATCATACTCTGGACCCTTCAAGCCTACCCAAGAAACAAGTATAAATTTCAGAGTTATATCAAATCTGAACAATATCGGTCTATAATATTCCACAGGATCAAGTCCCCAAAACAGGCAAAGATATTCCTTCATTCCGCAGCCCGGGATCGGGAATTTATAACACATCAAACAGTATAGATCAGGCAGGTACTATCACATGGAAAAACAATTTCGAAAATTCAGAGATGGGATCATCGGAATTAACGAAGAGATCCAGTGTCCGGATGGAAAGTCAAGAAAGATCGTTTACGCCGACTGGATTGCCAGCGGCCGTATGTACGGCCCCATCGAGGATCGGTTGCGGGGAGAGATCATGCCCCTGGTGGCCAACACTCATACTGAGACCAGCACGACAGGTATGGCTATGACCCACGCCTATCACACCGCCCAAGAAAAGATCAAAGATCACGTCAATGCCAACAATAAAGACGTCATCATTACCCGAAGCTCAGGTATGACCGGATTGGTAAATAAATTTCAACGCATGTTAGGCTTGAAGGTAAATAAGGAATTGAATGTCCCACCTCCAGATCTGGATTGCCCCGTTGTATTTATCACCCACATGGAACATCACTCGAACCATACCTCCTGGCTCGAAACCATAGCGACAGTAGAGATCATCCAACCCACTGAGGAAGGGCTTGTAGATCTCAATTCCCTGGAAGAACTCCTGGATAAATATCAGGATCGGTCGACTAAGATCGCTTCAATTTCAGCATGTTCCAATGTGACCGGTATTTCCTCTCCCTATTACAAAATCGCCCAAATAATGCATAAACATGGTGGATATTGTTTTGTCGATTTTGCCTGTTCCGCCCCATACATGAAGATCGATATGCATCCGGATCTCGAAGGTGCTGACCTGGACGCGATTTTCTTTTCTCCCCATAAATTCCTGGGAGGACCTGGCTCATCTGGTGTAATTATTTTTAACAAAGACCTCTACAGCCGCAAAGTACCAGTGAATCCAGGTGGAGGAACCGTGGACTGGACCAATCCCTGGGGAGAACACAAATACCTCGATGATATCGAAGCCCGGGAGGACGGTGGGACACCTGCTTTTTTACAAACCATTAAAGGTGCCATGTGCATCACGCTCAAGGAAGAAATGGGCGTTGAAAATATCCTGGAAAGAGAACATCACCTATTGAATATCCTTTGGGATCTCATTTCTCCCCTGCCTAACCTTCATATCCTGGCCCCAAAAAACAAAAATCGGCTGGCAGTAGTCTCTTTCTTTATCGACAACCTGCATTTCAATTTGGGTGTGAAGCTACTGAATGATAAATTCGGCATTCAGGCCAGGGGTGGCTGTTCCTGCGCCGGTACCTACGGACACTACTTGTTGAATATCGACCCCGGCCGGTCGAAACATATCACCGATATGATAGCCCAGGGTGATTATTCCGAAAAACCTGGTTGGATGCGCCTTTCCCTGCACCCCACCATGACAGACGAGGAAGTGAGATTTATCGGGAAAAGCATCATTGAACTGGCGGAAAAACACCAGGAATGGAGAGAAGAATATAACTTCGATCCTGCTTGCCTAGAATTGGTTCCAAAGAGTAATAATCCAGATAATGATATCCGAGAGATGATCACACAATCTATCACCAGGAACTTTATAACCTGATTCAAGTATAGAGAATAGGAATCCATTCTTCACCTGGAGGAATCATGTTTGGGCTTGATCGATTGGATATGCTATTCGTAATCTGGTCCATTACCCTGCAAATCATTCTAATAATCCATTTCGCTATCCGGAAACCTCTCTGGTATGTATTTGGTGGCCTATTTTTGATCGGTTCTACCTTAAATATAAGATCTCATTAAGACATTATCTTGATCTATAATGAATTTAGAGATAAACAATACCTAGATCAGCAGCTTCGCCGCGATCGTTATCCCGGCTGATTGGATCCGCAAAAGGGGAAGGAGGCGAGAGTCATGTTGATGGATAAATCAGTAAAGTATCTTCTACTAT
>CAZOUN010000086.1:0-11010 GCA_964582965.1 uncultured Anaerolineales bacterium
AGATCCGAAAGGAAGCAGCACTAAGGAGGATCCTCTGGGTGCCGCCGGTCTGCCTGCCCGAGGCTTTTCCTTTACATACAAAACATGAATATCCCTGATCTGATCAAAAAAAACCTCTTCCAAAGGATTGCAGCTGGACTGGCTGCGGCTTTAGGGATCGTGTTGATCACCCTCAGTCTTCACAAGACAGTCTTCTTGGTTATTAACGGGAAGGCTGAAGATATCAGCACTTATGCCCTGACTGTGAACAGCCTGTTAAAAAGCCAGGATCTGCATCTGACCGAAGATGAACGCATCTCTCCAGCACCCGGGACAATACTTTGGGGTGGTGAACTTGTCATCCTTGAGTTTGCTAACTCTGTTGAAATTACAGTCGATGGTGATGTACACACTCTACTCACAGCAGAACGCAGGCCTGAAAATATTCTCCTGGATCTGGGAATGATGTTATTCCCGAAAGACAGGATGCTGGTTGACGGCGTCACCATCGGGAATAAAACCCTCCTTTCCCTGGGGAAATCCCATCAGATCCTGGTATTGCGAGGAACCCCAATAACAATAGCGTTTGAAAACGGCGACCAACAGTTTATCAGTGATGCAGATACTCTTTCGGAGGCCCTAGAAAACGAGGGTATTGAGGTTTTTGAAGCGGATCAACTCTCAAAACCGTTAGACACTCTTCTGAATGGTTCATCAATTATAGTCAGTCTGATCCGGGCCGAACCCCTTCTTGTTCATCTGGCTGATGAAATAGTCACAATCCGAACCACAGCAAACACAGTTGGTGCTGCCCTGACTCAGGGTGGCTTGGCTCTCCAGGGATTGGATTACAGCATTCCCTCTGAACTCGAGCCGCTTCCGGAGAATGACCAGGTCCAGATCATCCGGGTTCGGGAAGAGATCCTACTCAAACAGGAACAGATCCAGTTTAGCAGTGAATACCAGCCAGCTGATGACCTGGCGCTTGACCAGCTTCAGATCATGACCGGAGGAGAATACGGAATTCAAGCCCAACGCTTGCGGATCGTGTACGAAGATGGCAGGGAAATCAGCCGCGATTTGGAAAAAGAATGGATCATCAGGGATCCCGGACCGCGAATCATCGGCTATGGTACCCAGATAAATATCGAAACAGCTAATACACCGGACGGACAGATCACCTACTGGCGAAAAATCACCGCTTACGCCACGTCGTACAACGAGAACTGTCCAGGCTGCAATAATTTTACATCCAGCGGCGCTTATCTCAAGAAAGGGGTCATAGCAGTCAAGCTGGATTGGTATCGCTATATGCAGGGTATGCGGGTCTACATCCCCGGATATGGTTTTGCGACCATTGAAGATGTCGGTGGTGGAGTACCCTGGAGTGCTAACTGGGTTGATCTTGGATATCGTTCCGAGAATTATGTACCCTGGAGTGAAAACGTCACTGTTTATTTTCTGGCTCCCGCTCCCCCGCCACAGAATATCATGTACGTTTTGTATTAGGGAATTATTTCCGTTTTCAAAACCCGATTTAGTTGAAGCAGTAGGAATTCATCAAAAGTTAACCGTTCATCTGTCGTTGTGAGGAAGTCGTAGTCCGACCATGCAATCCCCTCAACTCACCTAGATACATGGATTTCCAGATCATAATCAACTTACTATTTACGACTTACTTTTTCCCCCACAATCTTAACCTCTTACTCTTTACCCTTTTTTCGTCCCCGGTGAAAAATGGATCACAGCCCATTTTCCATTGATCATCCAACTCGAGTCCTGATTAAATACATATTGGATCTGGTCCAGATCCAATCCCACTGCTAGCTCAGACTTTAAGGTACGCAGGGCAACAAGCGGTACCGGCATGTAATCTACAGCTCGATGGAAACCTTCTGTAAAATCCCATTCGCGATCCCCCAAGATACGCCGGTAATTTGCATCCCCTTTGCAGATCAATAGCGAGGATCCTTTCAACTCCTCCCGAATATCCTGTGGGAGATCCCACATCGGCAGGGGTGAATTCCAGAAATAGTGTGCTTTGGTTAGGATCCGATTCTCCTTTACCAGTACCTCTAATCGTTTTCCAAATTGAGCTGTATCATCATCCTCAGAATCAGTTAGAAACCGGATTGTTTTTCCCAGGTCATCTTCGATCACATCTGAAACAAACGTGGGAAGAACCTTTACATGGAGTATGACCTGATCGACCAGTCCATGACTAACCAGGATATCCGCCAACGCCAAGTCTGAGACCAGTTCAAAACCTGCGTTATCCAGCATGATATCCACACGTTTTACAGTTTGATCAGCCTTGTTGAATACCCTTAATACCTGTTTCATATCATTGGCTAACAGGCGTTCCTTTTGAGATTTCCCGAAGTCATTCCGGGGATCTGAGGTGCTTCCGGCTGGCCAAAGGGATAAATCTGCCTGGTTGCCCCAAAGGGAAAAATACAATCCATCTCTCAGAATGTTTTCAACCTTTCCAGGATTATCCAGACGATCGGCCAAAAATTCTGCCAAGGTTGCGATATCCCCTATAGTCTTATCCAATCCATGCTGTTTCTGATATTCAAACGGATCCTGTTGGAGATTGAAATAATCTACTGCCTCGATAATCCTGCGATAGAAGTATGTTTCAACAAAAAACCAGGGCACTACCAGCCACTTCTTGCCAAGGTACGGTTGAATGAATTTCGTCCACGCTTTGTGATCAGGCGCGTCCAGATCGATGAGCTGGCGGATAGGTTTATACGGGATCTCATCCTGGAGCTGTTTAAGATTCTGATTGATTTGAGATGGAAACTGGTTTTCCTCTATCACCCGCTGGGCGATTACTGGCAGGCGGTCTTTGATAGAGCTATGGGACCAGGATCCAGGTTTAGAGCCATTAATGGATGGTGGGTATTTTTTTGTCATATCGTTTGAGGATGCGAAATCCTGATTTATGGAAGATACAGTTTCCTCTGATGAAACAGTATCTTTAATTAATAATAATTTTTGTTATAATCCCTGCACATGAGCCAATCACTGCAACAACCGATCTCTACGATACTTAAAAAACACACCCTGCTGCCCGATAAAAGCCTGGGACAGAATTTTCTGACCGATCCCGCCATCCTTGAGAAGATTACCAGGATTGCCGGAGTGACTAATAAGGACACCGTGCTCGAAATTGGCGCTGGATTAGGACATCTTACAGCCCAGCTGGCGAATTCCGCTAAACAGGTTGTGGCTGTAGAACTGGATGAACGCCTTATTCCTGTCCTGGAGGAAAATCTAAGTGAATACGAAAACATCAGGATAGTCCAGGGTGATATATTAAGCCTCAAAACACAAGATCTGGTCCGGGAAAACAACTACCTGGTGGTTGCCAACATCCCATACTATATCACATCCCGCATCATCCGGAATTTGCTTGAATCTGAGCTAAAACCAAACAGGATCATCCTGACAATCCAGCATGAAGTAGCCCAACGAGTCTGTGCCAGAACAGGGAAGATGAGCTTATTATCTCTCAGCGTTCTTATGTATGGGGTACCCAGCTTGGAGATGCGTATTCCAGCAAACGCTTTTTTCCCGACACCTAAAGTAGATTCTGCGGTAATTCTCTTGAACCTCCACCCTGAGCCGCTTTTGGCCGGGAAATTGCGGGTAAAATTCTTTAAAATCATCAAAGCCGGTTTTCTGCATAAACGCAAAACTTTACGGAATTCACTCTCAAAAGGGTTAGCCTGGGCCCCGGTTGAAACTGAAAAAATGCTACAGGAAGCCAGTATTGACCCCCAACGGAGAGCTGAAACACTCACAATGGACGAATGGCTTGAACTCACTCAGTATTTTGATAAGATACATCCAAATTAATTTAATCACGACATCACAAGGAGAAGAAAATGACCGACCCTCGTCTCAGAAAACTTGCCGATTTGCTTGTCAACTACTCAGTTAAAGTTCAGCCCGAGGATTGGGTTGTGATCAGCGGCCACATGATTGCTGAACCATTAATTGCCGAGGTGCTCAGAGCAGTCCTCCAGGCAGGCGGTCGACCCAAGGTGCTCATGGGTTCGGATAATATCACTGAATACAGCCTGAAATATGCCAGCGATGAACAGATCAAGTGGATTGCACCAACAATGACGATGATGTATGAGAAAGTTGATGTTCTGATCTCCTTACGTGCTTTTGAAAACACCCGACATATGTCTAGTGTGGATCCCAAAAAACAGCAGCTATCCGGCCAGGCCAAACAATCATTAATGCAGACCTATATGAAACGGTCGGCTTCCGGTGACCTGAAATGGACCCTCACCAATTTCCCCTGCCCGGCTTACGCCCAGGATGCTGACATGAGCCTGGATGACTACGAGGATTTTGTTTATAGCGCCTGCTATTGCGACAAGGACGATCCAGTAGCCGAATGGCAGCGCATCCATGATGAACAGCAGGTAGTTGTAGATTGGTTGAAAGGCAAAAAGACCGTTTCCGTTAAAAGCCCCAATGCCGACCTATCTCTCTCAATCGAAGGCCGAACGTTCATTAACTCCGACGGCTCTCATAATATGCCCAGCGGTGAAGTATTTACCGGACCAGTGGAAGACTCTGTAAATGGTTGGGTAAATTACACGTATCCAGCAATCAATCAGGGTAAGGAAGTTGAAGGGATCCAGCTCGAATTCAAAGACGGCAAGGTCGTCAACGCCTCCGCAACCAAGAATGAAGAATTCCTTTTGGCCATGCTGGACAGCGATGAGGGCTCTCGCTACCTGGGTGAGTTTGCGATTGGCACGAACTATGGCATCCAGAAATTCACCAAAAGCATCCTCTATGATGAGAAGATCGGGGGCTCATTCCATATGGCACTTGGCGCTGGCTACCCGGAGACTGGCAGCAAAAACGTCTCTGCTATCCACTGGGATATGATCTGTGATATTCGCGAAGATAGCGAAATTCGCGTAGATGGTGACCTGCTCTATAAAGACGGGAAATTTAATATCTAAGAAGATGTGTAAACCCGGAGTTTTTGAAACTCCGGGTCTTTTTATTTAAAACTATTTCCTTGCAAGTTTTCCGCTCTCTTCTACATAGGTTAGGCTTTGATGCCTAAAATAAGTATTGTAGAGCACTGAATAATACCCTCCAGAATTCAAGAGAGAATCATGGGTGCCTTCTTCTATAATCTTCCCATTGTCGATCACAATGATCCGGTCTGCCGATTTTACTGTGGATAGCCGGTGAGCGATCAGGATGCTGGTGCTATCTTTCAGGATCAGGTCCAAAGCCTGCTGGATCTGTCTTTCTGTAAATGGATCGATGCTGGCTGTCGCTTCATCCAGGATGAAGATTGCCGGGTTCTGGATCAGCACCCGCAGCAACGCCACCAGTTGGCGCTGTCCCATTGAAAGATGACCGCCCCGTTCTCCAACCTCCGTGTCAAAACCTTCTGGAAGTGTGTCCAACCATTCCCCCTTACCAATTTCCCGGGCCAATTTGGTCATATCTTCCAGACTGGAATCTGTGCATGCATACTGGATGTTTTCCGCAACTGTACCCGAGAATAAAAATGGAACTTGGGAGATCAGCCCCAATTGTTTACGATAGCCGGTGAGATCCAGGTCGCGGATATCATAATCATCAACCTTGATCGTCCCGGATTGGAATTCATAAAAACGGGCGATCAATTTAGCAATAGAAGATTTTCCTGATCCGGTATGCCCAACCAGGGCAATGCTTTCTCCCGGGTTGATTGTGAGATTAAAGTCCTTGAATACCCACTCATTCTCGGTATATTTGAAATTAAGATTCTCGATGGTGATCCTGCCGGATAAACGATGAGGGACCACATTCCCTTTCTGGACAACTGCCGGTTCAGCATCGATCAGGGCAAATACTCGCTCTGAAGCAGCCAATCCGACCTGGACTTGAGCCCAAAAGGAAGCCAAATTCAACACTGGGAAAAAGAACCTGTCCAATCCTACAACAAACAGGTACCAGGAACCAATGGTCACAATTCCCTGGGCTGCACTCATACCGCCAACATAAACGAGGATAGCCGTTCCAATCCCGCTAATTGCGTTCAAAACCGGAAAAATTATCGATAGCACAAAACCCCGTCGGACATTGATCTTGTACGATTCTATATTTGCTTTATCAAAATCAGAGAAGATCTCAGGTTCCTGGCGGAAATTCTTCGCCACAGCAATTCCGCTTACCGTTTCCTTGATCGTGGCATTTACCGTGGCCAAAGCCCTCATCCCTTCCCGGGTTACCTTTCGGGCAATGCTCCTGAATCCTCTCGCGAGCAGGAATATAAAGGGCAGAAAAATCAATATATACACAAATAGTCGGAATTCCAGCCGGATTAGAACAACACCGAGGATCAAAGCCTGGACCATTTGTGCTCCCAAATCTGTGATCAGGAGAATTAACTTTCCAAACTCTCTTGTATCCGATGTAATCCTGGAAACCACTCTTCCGGAGGAAAATTTATCATAAAATGACAGGTCGTGATTGGCTGCAGAAGAAAAAGCATCTGTCCTTAAAGTCATCACAACACCAGAGACTACCCGGACGGTCATCCGGCGGCGAATCCAATTTCCACTCCAGTTCACCACGGCAGCCAAGAATACCAGGGCGATCAATAATTTGATTGTGGAATCAGCCTTATCCACCGTCAACCTATCAATGCTGCTGGATATCACCAGCGGCAAAGATGCACTGGCAGTTCCGATCAGAATCAGGAACAGAGAAATTCCTATTAATCTCCCGGCGTGCGGCTTTAAATAGGAAACGATCCGCTTCAGCAGATCTCTATCGCTGTATTCCCTATCATATGCTTCGGTGTCAAGATTGGAAAAGAATCCCATACATAATGCCTCATAAAATAATCAATCAATAAAAAGCTGGCTGTAAGATTTTGAACTGGCCATTAACTCATCATGTGAGCCGCGGGCGATCACCTCACCCTTGCGAAGGACCAGGATAGTATCTGCCCAGCGTATTTGTGACAGACGGTGAGTGATGATTATTGTCGTTCTTCCCTTAGCTGCTTCGAAGATAGCTTTCTGGATCTCATCCTCGGTTGCGGAGTCAATTGAACTGGTGGAATCATCCAGGATCAGAATACGGGGATCGGTTAGGAAAGCTCGGGCTAATGCCAAACGCTGGCGCTGACCTCCTGAAAGGGTCACTCCCCTCTCCCCCAGCAAGGTTTCATAACCATCCGTAAAAGACAAGATGAAATCGTGAGCCTGAGCGGACCGGGCTGCTTTTTCTATCTCTTCCCGGGTAGCATTCGGTTTTCCAAAAGCGATATTATCCGCAACGGAGTTTGAAAACAGGAATATATCCTGTTCAATAATGGAAATTTGTTTGCGGAGGGACTCCAGATTCCAATCCTTGACGTCAACATCGTCAATACGAATAGCGCCAGAAGTGGCATCATAAGTGCGGTTTATCAATTTCGCCAAAGTTGTCTTCCCTGATCCAGTCTGGCCAACAACAGCAATAGTTTGGCCTGGTTGGACAGAGAAATCGACCTCATTGAGGGTGGTATCAACATCCGGGTACGCATAAGAAACGTTATCAAAATGGATATTGCCCTTGATATCTACATGATGCCCTGCCTGATTTTGATCTAGTTCGGTTTCCCTATTGATCAATTCCAGAATCCGCCGAGATCCGGCAATGCCAAGGGAAACTTGCGAATAAGCAAATAAAGAGACAAAAGTTGGAAAACCCAACAACCCCATAAGCCCATAATATGCTGCGATATCACCTACTTCCAGCAAGCCTCGTTGGAAGAGGAGGATTGACTGAAAGAGACCCCCTACCTGGGCCAATCCCATTAACAACAAGGGTAAAAACCGAGCTTCCACATCTCCCTGATGGATCTCTCTTCTCATAAATCTTTTAGCGTTGCTGGCGAATAAATTTACTTCACTTGCTTCTTCAGCCATTCCCTTGACTGTTTCTATACCATCTACTGCTTCAGCCAGGCGGGAGTTCAAAGTTCCAAAGGCGCTCCTGACCGCATCAGTGATCGGTTCAAGTTCATGGAGATACTGCCATAAAGCCAGAATATAGAGGATCAGGTAGACCAACGGTGGAATGATGAGCGAGGGATGGTACTGATAAGAAAAGATTATCGGCATCAGAATGAAATTGGCTGATCCAACTACCAGGTTAAAGCCGGGGCTGAACATAAAGTTTATTTCACGGACATCATTGGTCGCCCTAGCCATCACATCGCCAACCGGCAGTAAACTGTGATAGGTCATACTTTTACCAAGCAGCGTGGTATATAACTCATGCCGGATATCCCGTTCCATCAATTGACCCAACAGTTCCGCGCTGAAATTCCTGCCGAGCTGAAGAGCACCCCGGATGATCTGGGTCACTACAATGATCAAAGCGAATTGCAGTAAAAGTTCGGTTCTGGGCGGAGTTTCTTGCAGTGAGTTTAAGGCCTTGCCCACCATGATCGGGACCACAGCCGCCAGTGATGCATTGCCTATTGCCCCAATAAAAGTGCTCAAACCCAAATACCAGTATTGAGTAAAATGGGCAATTAACCAACCAAAGGGGCTGTCCCTGTGGGCTACTACCCGGTCAGGAACCTGATATTCCTCTGGGAGGGAAAATTCACTTGTTATCTTATTCGAGTTATCCATACTTAATCCGGTATCTCATCCGGGAACAATAGATCTTTGGTTATGATAAATGGACCGTAGGAATCCAGATCCTGATAGTTCACTCGCGATTGGGCTTCAGAATCCGGATCCAGAAGAAATACATTATCTCCAAAATCAAGAAGAATTATTTTATCACCAGAAACGGTATTTTCTTCCCTGAGGAAAGACGAATATTGGGAATAACTTTCTTTAGATTCCGGGTACTGCTCAAACAGAAGTTCAAATGCTTGTTGGAAATCAGCCTTAAAGGCAGCAGTAACAACGGAGAGATTGCTTATTATCCAGCACATTTCCCGATATTCCTGAAAATAAACCAGTCCAAGGAAGTTCCCCCGACTGTCAATGTAGGGGAAAAAAGGGAAAGCTCTGCAGGTCAGCGTCCGAAACGGGCGCTGGCAATGTTCGTAGCCCAGACATTTTAGTAATACCTGACCATCCTGAACATCATTCATAAGATCTGCGTCAATGGGTTTGGAACTGCTCCAAGGCTGCCAAAGATCGGTATTTTCTTTCAAATATTGCCATTCTTCCTCATACGCTGAAGGTACGATCAAATTAATATCGCAACATACCGGAACTCCATATTCATTAAATGGTCCACACTTCTCCCCGCAATCAATATTTGAAAGTGGTCGGGAAAATCCCCGATATAACTCCTCGAAAAACTCTTTACCTGGAGAATTACTCATTCAATTTTCCCGTTTTCACTTTTCACCAAATCGTTCAGGAACTGGATCGCTTCCTCCCGGGAGGAAATACCTCTCTCAACCTGGGCTTCACGGAGTGAGCGCAAAAGCATACCAATCCGGGGTCCCGGGGAGATACTGAATTCAGATTGGATATCATCACCGTCAAGCAGTATCGGGGGGGAGACCAACTCATCTTTTTTCTCCCACCAACCTTCCAGGAAGGATCTGCATACATCTAAAGTTGATGTCCAACCTTCCTGGTGAGATTTATTCTCATATTTAGAAGACGAAACAACCAAAGCCAGAAAAACGCCCAAAATCCCTGCCGATTTATGCTGGCGATAATAACGGAAAATATCCAAAGGACGGGGAGGATCCTCTGATCTTATGGACAGCAAAATATCTTCAGCTGCCTGCCTGCTTTTATTCAGAATTTCCCATTCCTGGTTGCTGAGCGGAAGGGTTTCTGTCCAGCCATTGTTCTTTCCCTCTTTTATTCCACCGTCCAGCAGAAAAGGGATAAATGAAAGCTGGTAAATGGTTCGGCCTAGCACCGGTTCATATTTCAAATAAGATCGGATGTCATTCCTGTAGCGGCCCAACCGATAGATAAGCAGACCCAAAGACCAGTTTGCCGCGCTATCTTGATTATGATCTTTCAAAAACAAACCCCAGAGATTTTCGAGGAAGGCTATGTGTTTGATCTGCTCCTGACTAATCTCTCCCAAAAAAACAAATGGGGACAAACCCAGGATTTCCTGGGCTTGAAAAGCTGCTGCTTGTTTGGGTCCATCCAGTATTCGGAAGAGCTCATCCCTGATCCTTTCGGGGGAAACTCCGGCGATTCCTTTGGCGTTCTTGCGAATTTGATCTTTAGTTTCGGGCAGAATTCTCAATCCAAATTGAGCCGCAAGACGGACTGCACGCAAGCAGCGCAGCGGATCATCAGCCAGGGAGTGCTCTGAAGTTGCCCGCAGCAAGCCATCCTTCAAATCCTGGACGCCATGGTAAGGATCGATAACTTTTTCATCGGAGCCTGTTCCCAATGCCATTGATGTGACCGTAAAATCACGCGAGCCGAGATCGTCTTCAATATCATTACCCTGAAAGCGTGTAAAATCCACCATCATTTTCTGGGAATTTTCATCTTTTAAAATCACTCGCGCTGTTTCCCGCTCGTGATCTAGAACAAAAAACGCACCGCCAAGCTGGTCAGCAACCAATTTAGCAACAGGAATAGTATCTCCAGGCAGGGCAAAATCCAGGTCATGGATTGACGCTTCCAGAAACAAATCCCGGACAGCTCCCCCCACCAGGTAAGCCTGATAGGGTTTAAGGATATTAATTATCTGCTCATAAAGAGCTGGAAATGATCTTTTATTCATCATCTTCTTATCCAGGAGTGAGTAAATGGTAAAAACCATATCCCGAAAATCCTCAGGCATCATCAGTCACTACCTGCCAGAAATTCAGCCTGGTGTAGCTCTCCCCCTGGCAAACAGGTTCAGGAACTCTAGTGATCCGGGGGAGTATATTTGTCTTCGTTCACAACCCCAATAAAGGGCAGTTCACGATAAAATTCGTCCAGGTCCAGTCCATAACCAAAGACATATTTGTTGGGAATCACAAATCCCACATAATCGAGCGGC
>CAZOUN010000087.1:0-10948 GCA_964582965.1 uncultured Anaerolineales bacterium
AAAAGCGGGATTTGAGGAAATCAAAATAACCAAACTTTCCTCAAAATACCGTTGGGTCCCGGAACCTTTGACAATCCAAGCAACCTATAGTCTGGAGGAATGATGACTGATCTGAATACCATGATTGAACAAGGCCGACAGAAGGAAATCTGGATAAAGTATTTGGGTTTCCTGGATTTGAGTATAGATGAATTCATGGATATTCAGGAACGCCTCCTCCTGGAACAGATCGAATTATTAGGAAGCAGCATGATGGGGCGTATGTTGTTGGGGGATAAGATCCCAAAAACTGTAAAGGAGTTCCGCAAGAATGTGCCCCTTACGACATATCAAGATTATCACGAGCTTCTTGATGAAAAGAAAGCTGATGTTCTTCCTCGCGAACCAGTAGCCTGGGCGCACACTTCTGGTAGGAGTGGAACTTTTAGATGGAAATGGGCTCCTTATAGCAAAGAGATGTTTGACAGCCTTGGCGAATCTGTTACTGGTGCCATGATCTTAGCTTCTTGCACAAAAAAGGGCGAGGTTCTATTAGAACCTAACGATACCGTTCTTTTGGCAACAGCTCCAAGCCCTTATATGTCAGGAGAAATTTCCAAAAGCGCGGATGAACAAATGAAACTGCGATTCCTTCCTTCACTCAAGGACGGAGATGAAATGGGCTTTCGAGACCGTATTAAATCTGGATTTAAGTTAGCCATGGTTGAAGGTTTGGATTTTTTCTACGGACTTGCGAGCATATTGGTTGGAATTGGAGAACAATTTGAAAAAGGCTCCGGTTCAATAAAATTCACAGCAAAAATGCTCCGGCCAGACGTGATTTGGAGATTGTTGAAAGGTTACGTTGTCGCAAAAATAAAAAACGGAAAAGTATTACCAAAAGACATTTGGAAACTGAAAGGTATTATGACTGGCGGAGTAGACGCTTCCATTTATAAAAAACAAATTGAATACTATTGGGGTAAAAAGCCACTGGAAGGGTACGCTTGCACTGAAGGTGGATCGCTGTGTATGCAAGCCTGGAATTATGAGGGGATGACATTTTATTGTGAAAATGCCTTTCTAGAATTTATTCCTCATGAGGAACACAAGAAGAACAAAGAAGATCCGGACTATCAACCAAAAACAGTCCTATATAACGAATTAGAACTAGGGGTTTATGAGTTGGTATTCACTAATTTCCATGGGGGGATCTTCACACGCTACCGGATTGGCGATCTTTTTGAGGTAATCTCACTAAGAGATGACGAGTTGGATATTGACCTCCCGCAGGTTCAGTTCTATTCCAGAGATAGCGATATTATAAATTTAGCAGGATTTGCCTTGATCACAGAAAAAGATATTTGGCAAGCTCTGGAAAAAACCGACCTTGATTACTACGAATGGGTTGCGCGAAAAGAGATCAAAGACAATAAAACATATTTACGACTTTTCATTGAGCTAAAATCTGTAACTGATCTGGACACAAAGAAAGTTGAAAAGCAAATCAGCACTGCCTTAAGGGAAATAAATTCAGATTACGACGATCTAGAAAAGATGCTTGGTTACACGGCGCTTACAATATCGATGCTTAATCCGGGAGCTTTTGGAATGTATATGGATTACCAGCAAAGTCAGGGTGCTGATCTGGCACATACCAAACCGCCCCACATGAAACCCACACAGGATCAGATGAAAAATCTACTGGGAGATAAAAAAGTAAAAGGTTAGTATGGTTCTTACTATTGTTACAATTATTGCAGGCTTGGCGTTCCTGCTATATACAGGACTGTATATAGTTGTTACCGTTTCGAAACCCCAGACCGAAATACATAGAACGTTTCGGCGGTACCTGCTGGCTATGGCCCTCTGGTCGGTTAGTGCATTCTTGTTGTATATAGATCAAACAAGGGCTGTATTCTGGTTCCGAATGATGTCCGGTGCCGGCCTTGGTG
Organism: uncultured Anaerolineales bacterium; assembly: GCA_964582965.1. Taxonomy (GTDB): domain Bacteria; phylum Chloroflexota; class Anaerolineae; order Anaerolineales; family UBA11858; genus B10-G9. Next base: position 1,935 of record CAZOUN010000087.1, read on the forward strand.
CCATGCTGAGCATTTACATGTTCACCAGGGCCACAACCAAAGTTAAAAATTGGCAGGGCATCGCGGTCTTCATCATAAGCTTGATTATGATAGGACTCACTGTATTTACGAACCTTTTAACGGAGTCGGTCTCAGTAAAAGACGGATATATTATCTATGCTCTTGCTGGAACCACAGCAGTAGTCGCCGGACCTGGATATATCTTAATCTTAATAAGTCTAATCACTCTCGTTCGATTCCGCCAAAAATCAAAGGATCCAGTTCAAAGAAACCGCTTGTTGTACATAATTCTTGGTATCCTGGTGATGATTATTGGTTCCATGACCAATTTTATACCAGTCCTCGGGGGATATCCTTTTGATATCGTGGCCAATAGCATAGGTGCCCTTTTGCTTATTTATGCAATCTTAAGGTACCAGCTGCTGGATATTCGGATCGTTATCCGCCAGGGTTTGCTTTACTCGATCCCTACTGTAATAATAGGTACAGTCTACTTCTTGATCATTACCTTGTTTATTAATATCTTCGGCCTATTTTCCAAAGCAGAGGTCTTCTTAACCTCACTGGTTGTGGCGGTTATTACTGCCCTACTGGCCGAACCTTTTAGAGTTCAAGCCCAGGCAATCATTGATCGAATATTCTTCAGGGAAAAATATGATTCCCGGATTATGCTTCAAAAATTGAGCAGTCAGACTACTTCTACATTGGATCTATATAAAATCACAAACACGATTTTGTCTGAAGTCGCAACTACTATGCACCTTCCAAGCGCCGCATTCTTCTTCAGAGATGAAGATACAGGAGTATTCGAACTGACAACCCAGATCGGATTAGATGATCTTAGAAACCAATCATTCAGGCAAGGACACCCCCTAGTTCTTTGGTTTTTCAACCAAAATCATCCTGTCGGCCGTCAAGATATGGAAGTCCTACCACAATTTCAATCTCTTTGGAAAAGTGAAAGACAACTCTTGAAGGATATGAAAGCGGAATTATTCATTCCTATCAAAGTGCTATCCCAATTAGTTGGAATATTCATTCTGGGACCCAAACGTTCTGAACAACCTTATAGTTCTGAGGAAATAATAACCCTCACAACAGTCGCTAATCAAACAGCTGCTGCAATTGAAAACGCACGGTTATATACTGCAGAACAGAGCAGACGGAAAGAAATCGACACTCTTTACAACTTATCCAATCAGCTTGTTGGTACAGAAGATTTGGAAACCATATTAAACACGGTTACTAAACACACTGTTGATAGTGTTCAAGGTACCTATGCCAGGATATTAATAAGGGATGATAACGGAGATTATTATTGTCAATCTATATATCCAATCAAGAATCTTATTGATCCACTGCGATATAGAAATGTTGAGCCAATAGTCGCCCAATATTACTATGATATGGTTCTAGATAATGAATTAATTGTTGTAATAGATACTAAAGATCCAAACTGGCATGATGAAGAAAAGCAAGCCATATTCATTAATTTTGCTAAGACTCTATGCATTTGCCCTTTAATAGGCACCGATAGCAAGATTGGTCTCCTCATCCTTGGTGAATTCCACAGCAGAAAAGCAACTCCATTTACTCCTTCTCAGCTAAGATTGATTAATGCTATAGCAGACTATGCCTCAAGTTCTATTCAACGGGCAATATTGCATAATAAATTGGAAGAAAATTTCCTACAAACTGTCATTTCTCTCGCTAACGCCATGGATGCCCGGGACAGTTACACTGGCGACCACAGCCAGAGAATGGCTGATATGGCGTCCCGAATTGGATTAGCAATGGGACTTTCTACCCAGGATATTGAAATCCTGCATTGGGCTGGTATTTTACATGACATCGGAAAAATTGGTGTCCCAGATCAGATTCTGAATAAGAAAGGACCGCTCACAAAAAAGGAATGGGTCATCATGAAGGAGCATCCTGTAACAGGGGCTCAAATAGTCGAACCGATTAAATATCTGGCCCCTGTTTCACCCATCATCCGAGCTCATCATGAGAAATTTGACGGCACTGGCTATCCATATGGGTTAGAAGGGAACGATATACCACTCGGTTCCCGAATTCTGGCTGTGGTGGATGCCTATGTAGCCATCCGGGATAAACGCGTATACAGCGAAGCTCATACTCACGAAGAAGCCATCGCAGAACTGCGTCGGACCAGCGGGACCCATTTTGATCCAAAAATTATTGATGTCTTTTGCAAAACCATCTCTGAATAACCAATCCAAACTCTTCTGACCGCTTTCAAATAATCTAAATCCTCTGGTAAATTCCCGGGGATTTCTATAGGTTACAATCTGTACTATGACAGATAAAACTTCTCTGATTCCCTTTTTTGATCCTAAAGGTGTCGTGGTAATTGGCGCCTCCCAGGATCCGACCAAGCTAGGTTACCTTCTGGCAACCAATCTCCACAGAAGCGGTTACAAAGGCGCCATTCATTTTGTGAATTTGAAAGGCGGCACGCTACTTGGGAATACTATTTTTCAATCCGTTATGGATGTACCGGATCCAGTAGACCTGGCTGCAGTCCTGATCCCATCCAAATTCGTTATCCCCACCTTGAGGGAATGTGGGAAACGCGGTATTAAGGCTGCCATTATTGGCGCTGGTGGTTTCAGGGAGATCGGGCCTGAAGGGCTGGCCTTGGAACAGGAAATGCTACAAGTTGCCAAAGAAGAAGGCATTCGCTTGCTCGGCCCGAACTGTATAGGTTTTTTGGACACTCACTTACCGCTGGACACCACTTTTCTTCCCCCACCAGGTCCTACACCAGGTGATGTGGCATTTTTGTCCCATTCGGGTGCTATCTGTGCCGCTGCCATTGATTGGGCCCGCGGTCAGGGTTACGGAATATCCAAGTTGATCAGTCTTGGAAACCAGGCCGACGTCACAGAAACCGACCTATTGGCTCCTACAGCAACTGATGGGCACACAAAAGTGATCGCCCTTTACCTGGAAGGGATAAAATCCGGGCGTCGCTTTGTTCATGAGGCCCGGGCTGTAGTACCAAAAACACCGATCATTGCCCTCAAAGTCGGCAGGTTTGCAGCCGGGCAACGAGCAGCTGCTTCCCACACAGGCGCATTATCTGGAGAGGAGAGCGCTTATAACGCGGTTTTCCGCAGGGCGGGCGTATTGCGTGCAGAAACCAGTGAGGAGATGTTCGACGAGGCTCGTGCCCTGGCCTGGTGTCCCCTACCGGAAGGCAATCGTGTGGCAGTTTTGACTAATGCCGGTGGTCCCGGCGTGACGGCCGCTGACGCCCTTGAAGCGAGAGGGTTAAAAATGGCAGACTTCAGCCAAGATACCATCTCCAGTCTTCAGAAGATCCTGCCCTCCGCTGCCAGTTTACAAAATCCAGTAGACATGCTGGCATCTGCGGGTCCAATCCAATTTGCGGATTGCTTGAGGGTTCTTCTAGCTGATCCTGGCACGGACAGTGTGATGGTGATCTATCCTACCCCACCCATGCATTCTGCAGGTGCTGTTGCCAAAGCATTAATCCCTATCATTCACCAGGCCAAAAAACCAGTGGTAATTTCGGTCATGGGAGATCGTCTTATCCAGGAAGCAGTTGAACACCTGCGTGCTGCCCGGATACCCGAATATCGTTTTCCTGAACGCGCTGCGGCAGCGCTGGCTGCCCTGGTTAAAAGAGTCAACTTGCTAAACTTTGCTTCCGCTGAACCGGTTATCCGTCAGGATGTACAGATTGAAGTGGTTCGGGATCTGATCAAGGAACATAATCAAAACAATCATTTAATCGCTCCAGTGATTGCCCAGATTATGGAGGCCTACGGGATTCCCACAGCTAAAATGACGTTAGCGAAGGATGACGAAGAAGCCGCTGCCCTTGCCGTAGAAATTGGATTGCCGGTTGTTCTTAAAGTAGCCTCTCCGGATATCAGCCACAAATCAGATGTCGGAGGGGTTCTCCTTAATCTGGCCGATGAAAATTCTGTGAGAGGTGGTTTTCACACTATCACCAGCCAGGCGAAGGCAGCTCTACCCGACGCCCAAATCACCGGGGTTTATGTCCAGGAATTGGTTCCACTCGGACAAGAGGTGATTTTAGGAGTAGTTCAAGACCCACAATTTGGCCCAGTAATGATGTTTGGTTCTGGTGGTACTGAAGTTGAAGGGTTAAAAGACCTATCCTTCGGATTGGCACCCATTACTGAAGTTGAAATCGATTATATGCTTCAGAAAACGTGGGCCGGCCGCAAACTGGAAGGTTACAGGAATATTCCACCTGCCGATATAACGGCTGTACGGGATGTGATGATCCGACTGGGTCAGCTTGCAAATGACTTTCCTCAGTTCGCTGAGATCGAGATCAATCCATTTCGAATTTTCCCGGCCGGAAAAGGTGCTTCCGCTGTGGATGTGCGGGTACGACTCGAATAGAGCAAGAGCAAGATGTGATTTTGAAGAATTCGCCAATATTAAAACAGGAAGCGGTATCCTTGAGAGGATACCGCTTCCGCGTATAACAACAAATTCACTTTGAATGGTTTTCCTTGAGATACGATTTTAAATACTCACCGGTATAAGATTTTGGTGAACTGCAGATCTCACTTGGTTGGCCGTATGCAATCACTTCACCACCCCCATCTCCACCTTCGGGACCCAGGTCAATGATATAGTCAGCGACTTTAATAATATCCAGGTTGTGTTCAATGATCAAGACTGTGTTGCCCTCGTCAACCAACCGCTGCAGCACTTCAATCAATTTGTGAACATCAGCGGCATGCAAACCCACTGATGGCTCATCTAGCACATATAATGTAGATCCTGTGGACCGCTTGGAAAGCTCCCGGGACAGCTTTATTCGTTGGGCTTCTCCACCAGATAAAGTAGTTGAAGCCTGACCAATGCGGATATAACCCAGCCCTACATCCTGAAGAGTTTTAAGTTTGCTCATCATGGCCGGGAAAGCCTCAAAAACATCCCTGGCTTTGTCTATGGTCATCTCCAACACGTCAGCTATATTATATTCCCCCTTAAATCGCACCTGGAGAGTCTCCCGGTTATAACGCTTACCGTGGCAAACATCACAGGGAACATAGACATTGGGCAGGAACTGCATTTCGATCTCCAGCTGCCCGTGCCCCCGACAGGCCTCACAGCGGCCGCCCTTGACATTGAATGAAAAACGGCCCTTGTCATAACCTCGGATCTTACTTTCGGGAAGATCCGAAAATAGATCCCTAATAAAGTCAAACAGCTTTGTATAAGTCCCAGGATTTGATCTGGGTGTCCTCCCGATGGGGGATTGGTCAATGTGGACGATCTTGTCGATATTATCGACACCTTTGATGGCATCGTGATCACCAGGTTTGGTCTTGGCACGGTTCAATTCCCGGGCCAATGCTTTATACAGGATTTCGATCATCAGGGTTGATTTGCCAGAACCAGACACCCCGGTTATACAAACCAGCTTTCCTAACGGGATCGTGACATCAATATCTTTGAGGTTGTGTTCCCGGGCCCCCAGGATCTGAATTGATTTTCCTGACCCTTCCCGCCGTTTTTCCGGAATGGGCACCTGCAGCCGGCCTGAAAGGTAAGCTCCCGTCAGGGATGTTGGATGTTCCAGTATATCCTTGATCGTTCCAGCTACTACCACTTCACCTCCATGTTCACCTGCGCCGGGACCGAGATCCAGAACCCAGTCGGCAGTTTCAATGGTTTCCGCATCGTGTTCCACAACCATAACCGTGTTTCCCAGATCCCGCAGCTCTTCCAGTGTCCGCAGAAGCCGTCCGTTGTCACGTGGGTGCAGTCCGATGGATGGTTCATCGAGAACGTATAACACGCCCATCAGGTGGGAGCCAATTTGAGTAGCAAGGCGAATACGCTGAGCTTCACCACCCGAGAGCGTTCCCGCATTCCGGTTTAAAGTCAGGTAATCCAATCCGACATTTACCAGGAACCCCAATCGTTCAGTCAGTTCACGCAGGACCCGGTCTGCAATGGTCTGTTGGCGTTTTGTTAGCGGCGAATCTTTGCTATTGAGAAGATTGATCCATTCCAGCGCTTTCTGGATCGGCCAGGTGGAAATTTCTACAATATTGGTATCGTTAATGGTCACTGCTAGAGCTTCCGGACGCAAACGCGCGCCATGGCAAGAAGGGCAGGGGTTATCATTCATGAAACCCATGATCCGGGAGCGCATGTATTCCGATTGGGTTTCTTTGAACCGGCGTTCAAGGTTAGTGATCACACCTTCAAATTCTCTGAAGAATTCATACTCCCGGCCTTCTTTGTCCATATAGGTCATCGGAACTTCGTCCCCCTGGGAACCGTAAAGAATGACTTTTTCCTCGTCAGCCGTTAGTTTTTTAAATGGTTTGTTCAGACCGATTTTATATAGATCGGCCGCACCTTCCAATGCTTTCCAATAATACCCGCCCTGGGCCTTTGGGCCGCCCCATTCCTGGGCATCTATTGCCCCTTCATTAATTGAAAGAGTTTTATCCGGAATCAGAAGGTTGACATCCACTTCAAGCTTGGTTCCGATACCTTCGCATGTTGGACAGGCTCCATGGGGAGTATTGAAAGAAAAGGTCCGGGGTTCAATTTCTGGGAAGCTGATCTCACAAACTGGACAGGCTAAATGTTCTGAGTAATTCGTGTTGACAGGATTATCCGGATCGGTAACATCAAAGATGGTCAGGTAGCCATCCCCATATTTTAGGGCAGTTTCCACAGAATCCGTCAGCCGTGAACGGAAATTATTCGTTTCCTCATCATTTTCTGGTTTTTTAATCACTAACCTGTCCACGACTGCTTCAATCGTATGCTGCTGGTAGCGTTCCAGCTTTATATCCTCTTCCAGGCGCCGGATTTCGCCGTTAATTCTGGCCCTTACAAAACCGGATTTCTGGATCTCATCCAAGATGCCCTGGTGTTCCCCTTTTCTGCCACGGATGACAGGTGCCAGGATATTAAACTTGGTTCCTTCTGGGAGACTTTCGATATGATCAACTATTTCCTGAGCAGATTGCGTTGTCACTTCCCGACCGCATTCAGGGCAATGGGGAATTCCAGCCCGGGCGTATAGCAAACGCAGGTAATCGTATATTTCTGTTACTGTTCCAACGGTTGAACGCGGGTTTTGAGAGGTACCGCGCTGGTCAATGGACACCGCTGGAGATAAACCTTCGATATAATCCACATCCGGTTTATCCATTTGCCCAAGAAATTGGCGGGCATAGGAAGAGAGTGACTCCACATATCTTCTCTGGCCCTCGGCGAAAATCGTATCAAATGCCAGGGAAGATTTACCAGATCCAGACAGACCGGTAATGACCACAAATTTATCGCGGGGAATCTCTACGGTGATATTCTTCAGGTTGTGAACCCTGGCCCCTACAACTTTGATCTTTTTTTCCATATTTAGTTTGGTTTCTTTCTGGATTTTAGATTTAACCGAATCCCTGGAGACCCGGGAGCAACTTCGGACATTATACCAACAACAATAGAAAGGAAGATTTTTAGGTAAAAAACTAACAAAGTTCCTACAAAAACTACCCCAAAAGGGGATAGAAAAAACCCTTGTAGAGATTCCGACAAGGTCAGAAAATACTCTCCATATTGACCCGACAAGTGTTAGAAAGCTATGAGTTTTGGGTAGATTGAAGTATAATCACATTTTGCAGAAGACCCTCAAAATCATTAAAAAACAAAAGCCAGCAGGAGGCTTAATGAAAATCACTTGGCATGGGCATTCATGTTTCCGATTGACTGAAAGGGGAATGGCGACAGTGGTAACTGACCCCTATAACCATAAAAAAATCGGCTATGACGAGCTTAATTTATCCGCAGATATTATTACTGTCAGTCATGATGCGCCCGGACATAACCACACCAAGGTCATTAAAAAAAGAAAGGATGGCCAACATATCCTCACTGGACCAGGTGAATATGAAATTGGTGAAGTCTTTATTACCGGTATCCGCACCAATCATAAGAGCAAAGATGATGATCTCCGAAATATCATGTATATCTTTGATTACAACGGTATCTTGATCGCTCATCTGGGGAATTTAAGCCGGGTCCCCAACCAATCTGATGTCAAATCTATCGCAGGAGATGTTCATGTAGCTCTGGTACCGGTTGGCGGTGCCGGTAGTTTAACCGCTTCTAAAGCAGTTGAAGCCATTCGAATTCTTGAGCCCAGTTACGCTATCCCCATGTTCTATCAAACCGAAGAATGTAAACTGGAACTAGATCCACTGGAGAAATTCATCAAGGAAATGGGGCTCGACAAAGTTGAACCCCGGCCAGAACTCAACATAACCAGCAGCCGATCAAGCAGTGAAACAAACGTAGTCGTTCTGGAATATGCCCGGGAATCCGATTAAAGGAGTCCTGCATGACCGTAAAACTACTCTTGACCTGGGATATCCTGCCCAATCTGGAACAGGAATACTTTGAGTTTGTGATCAGTGACTTCCTCCCAGAGATTAAACAGTTAGGCATCCGACCCGTGGATGCATGGTATACCATGTATGGAGATCAACCACAAATCATGGTGGCTGCCAAAACCCACAGCCAGGCTTCGCTAAATGTTGTTATGGCTTCCAAGGAATGGCAGATGCTCCTAGAAAATTTGATGAATTTCGTAGAAAACTTCTCTTATAAAGTGATCCCTGCACAGACAGGTTTTCAGTTATAAACCGTGATCCCCTTATGAACAATAACAACAAATCCAATCATAGATTTACAAAAACGAGAGTAAATATTGGCCTAGGCCTAACCATAGCCGGTTTTTTGATCTTTTTATTAGGCGCAGATCCCGCCATGGTTGGGCTCGATCGCAGTCCATATTTAGGTTTTGTGCAAACTGCAACATTTTCAACCGGGCTGGCAATGTTATGCCTGGGAGGGTTTCTGAGCTTCAAAGCCTGTCAGCTAAGAGATAGTATCCAATCCCTGGCCCAGGATATTGGTGTACGCTTAGTCGCGACCGGTTATCTGATCGCATTGAT
>CAZOUN010000088.1:0-10845 GCA_964582965.1 uncultured Anaerolineales bacterium
TGTTCAAATATGCTTCGTTGTATATGTTAAGCGCCATGCTGCTAATGTTTTTCACGGGGATATAATTATGAAGAAAATATCTGTTCAAGATCGAATCCTTCTTTTATTTACTGGCCTGATGGCAGCATACCAGATCAGTTTTGGATTAAATGGATTAAATCCTCTGTCTACCTGGAGTTACACGGTTGGTTTTGGTGTGCTGCTGGTAGCCGGCCTACTGCTGATCATCCTTGGGTTTGAAGGCCTGGAAAGCCAGGTTGTGGTGATCGTCTCCACCCTGATCCCCCTCAGCATCTCTCTGGGACTGGTAGCAGAACATCTGCCCCAATACACATTCCCTTACCTGGTTTTTGCAGTCCTTGGTTTTGCAGCGATTGCTATCACACGCTATGCGGCTGAAAGCAAGACTGCTACTATTGTTTTGGCCGTTACGCACGGTATTGCGGGATCTCTAATCACATTCCTTCCCATGATTCTAAGTATCCAAGGAAAAGTACCTGCGGGTTATTCTCTTGTTGGTGTAGCTGGGGCTCTCATCGGTATTGGAGGATTGCTGCTGGCATTTCTAAAAGCCGGCAAACCGATCCTCTCCCAGAAAATGATATTAACTGTGCTGCCGCTGTTACTATTGTTAATGACTACCGCTTTTGTGTTCGGTTTTTCATTCAATTAGAGATTACTAAAAATTTGGTGTAATAAAAGCCAGATCACGTTTAGGAGAGAAATCTGCTCTCCTGATCCCGGTTTCCAGTGTCGTAATTGGTGTAATCCATATACTCACATCCAGGGCGCTAAGAGGGTCCTCTATGCCCGTAGACGGCGTTGTATATATCAACGTCTTAACACTGGTCATATTCCTGCTCTTCCAGCTTCCTAAAGTAAAGGAACTGTCCTTGTTCAATAAAGAGGTTGCCGATGACGCCGCGGCCGCAGGTTGAATGACAGCATTCGTTGCAGGAGTTTTGGTCCTTAGTGTTAAAATGTGGGCCGGCCCGACTCACTTGCTGGATGGAATTAACTACGCCGACGCATTCCATAACGCCCTGCTGGGTATTGGATCTTTCCTGGTCGTAATTGGCCTGGCCTTCCTATCAAAAGCATTGCTGTATCAACCCAAACGCGAAGCAGTAGAAGTTAAAGCATAAGAACATAGAACCAGGCCCGAAGTAAATAAAAAAAAGACCACTGGGATTGATCCTGTGGTCTTTTTTATAACCAAATCGGCTCCAAAATAGTATTTGGGAATTTCTGATTATTCCCAATCGATCAATTTTTCACGGTTCATTATCGTGATCTTTCCTCGCTGGAGTTTAATCGCACCCACCCTTTCCAGTTCTTTCAGTGACCGTGCAACGACTTCGCGAACTGTACCAATCCGGGCCGCCATGTCATCCTGGGTCAAGCGGGAAGCACCTCTTCCAGCCAGTTGGTTTTCAGGGAGCTCACGCAACAAGCGGGCAAGCCGAGCTGTTACAGTAAAAAAGGACAATTCAGCCACTTTGCCAACCAGCATCCTTAAATTCTGCGACAAGTTGATAATGATCTGCTGACAAGCCTGGGGATGTTCAGCGATTACTTTACGGAGGGCGTCTGCAGAAATCAGCCAGGCCCGGGTGCTGAGCACTGCACTGACATTTACTGGGTTATCCTGTTGATCGAAAACTGACACTTCGTTAAATGATTCCCCCTGATCCAACACATTTATGATCATTTCCCTGCCAGTTGAAGAATATTTAAAGATCTTTACCCGGCCTGACTCAACGATATTCAGGCCCTGACACGGCTGTCCTTCATAAAGGATACTTTCACCAGCATCATAGGCGATCAGTCTTGTATTTTCAGCCAAATAGTTCAGTATCTCTTCATTCAAACCTGACAAATAGCGGTTTTCCTGCAGGGCTTTGATTCGAAAATCCAGGAATGATGGCAGCCTTTTCATTACACCCACTTTTTTATTCGATAGTAGTACAAAGTATTGTACATGATATAAAAAAGTATGAATAAAACTTTTTTGACCTGTTGTTAAAATTTGGTTAATTTCTCATTCTACAGAATAAATAAGGTATAGTAAGAGTTATATTATTGGTTATTTAAGGAGCGAAAAATGAACAGAAAATGGTTGTTAATTTTATTGGTTGGAATTCTATTTCTGTCCCTTGCTGCCTGTTCAGGAAGCACACAATCCACCCAGATATCCTCTACCGTAGAACCAACCCCTGCTCCATCAGTTGATACAGATATGGATACAGATGAAGGTCATGATGCTGATGATGACAGCGCTGACGATGCCCCAGCTATTGATGCTGCTGCCATTTTTTCCGATCGCTGCGCAACCTGCCATGGCGAAGATCGTCAAGGCGGTGGCGGTCCTCCCCTGCTCCCCGCCAATCTGACCAAAGATCCTTCCGCCTATGTTGAGACGATAATCAATGGATCCGGCCCCATGCCTTCTTGGGAAAGCCGCTTATCAGAAGATGAGATCAACGCGCTGGTTGCCTACATCCTCAGCGAAGCTGAATAAATTAATACTATTTCAGAAACTAATCGGTTAATTTTTCGTTAAACAAGTAGAATAAACATATAACATAAAACACAAAGGAGCCCCAAATGACAGAAGAGATTATCAATACCCCCTATGCTGATGTAGAAATTAGCGATGATGATAAATTATGGGCCATGCTGAGCTGGATACCCTGGTTCGGTGTAATTCTGGCTATAATCGCATTATTAATTGAACCACATAAGGATCGGCCATTCGTCCGCTTTCATGCTGTTCAATCCATCGCTGCCAATGTCATCATCGGGATTTTAAGCGCGCTATTAGTAGTAAGCGTTGTCTTATCCTGCATCACCCCCATATTGGGACTGGCCACCATTTACCCCGCCATCAAAGCCTACCAAGGGGAGTGGTTTGAAATTCCTTGGCTAACTGATTTCTGTAAAAAACAGGGTTGGATCTTGGCCTAGCACCCCCCCAAAAAAAAGACCCCGGAGTGAACTTCGCTCCGGGGTTTTGTATTAAGTCTAAGTTTGTTATTCCAAGATGAATTTCTGGTCACCAAACCGAACTTTATCCCCGGCTCTGAGATGTTGGCCAGTATTAGGGCTTAACTGAATATCATTAACAAAAGTCCCGTTTTTACTTCTCAGATCGATCAATGTTAGAGCATTTCCCTCCAACCGGATCAATGCATGGGTGCGGGAGCACTTTTTACTATCTAGCTGAATTTCAGTCTGCTGGCTTCTCCCGGCAATCATGATCTCTTTCATAATATTCACAATTTCACCATCTTCGTTCACCAGGTGCCAGCCTGCTTTTTTCTCCGGGATATGTTTCTTTTCTTCGGCCTCACGTTCTGGTAAGGAAGAAGTGAACGCTAAACCGATCCCCCTGACGATCAATTCTTCCGGATTTTGCGGATATATCAATTTCTCGCCAAACCGGTCCTCAATTCCTTTAAGTATTCCCGGTACCCTCGTCCCACCGCCCAGAAGGATCACTCTCCCGATTAAACCTTCCTCGATTTCCATTTTCCGAAGGCCTCGAGCCAGAACTTCCTGGAATGCCTGATCTAGGGGCAGGCAAAGTTGAGCAAACTCGCTTGGTGCTAATTTCTTTTTTTGTCTGAAAACCTGCCCGTTCTTCATCACCAGCGTCAACGCTTGCTGGCCCGATAAAGCTGTTATAACTTCTGGCTCTCCAAGGATTTTGCGGCTAAGTGATTCTTTGATCAGCTGACCCCATATTCTAAGTGTCATAAAAGCTGCCGGGTCACAAGCCAAGACTTTGGCTGGGATCCTCAGCTCATTCGAAAGGTGTTGAGCCAGCAGAGCATCATATAATCCCCCGCCGAAGGGTTCCTCATAGCGGTCAATATTAATTAACGCACCAGTCTCGGCATTATATTTCCTGGCATAGATAGTAGTGTTGCTGCCGCCTACATCAATGATCAGGTTTATATCTTCTGAGTGGAATCGCTCCAGCAAAGATTGGTCCCTTAAACCCAGGATCACACCTTCAGATTCTGGCACAAAATGAACCCGATCAGCGATTGCCGGAGGAAAACACTCCAGAATGACATGATAAAAATCTTCAAAGATCTTGCCGTTATACTCTGTTCGCCAGCGGTCCGGGTAGGCAATAGAAAAATGGACTTGATCATCAAAAGGACCAGCGTTATATTTCTCTTCCCTGATCTGTTCGATCAATGTTTTTAGTAACAACCGGGTATAAAGCAGTGCTTCAAAATGACTGTAGCGTTGTTGATGCGGTGATGGTTTATCGATCAAGTGATTACCGATCGAAGGTTTGAAGAATTCCCTAACCCGGGTTCTAACCTCAGTGTCTTCCAGAAAATTCAGGGCTGTCTCGCCGATATCCTCCAGGTCTGTTCCATCCGGCGTTAGGGTGAGAACTGCAGGCAGCTTGCGATCAGAGAAGTTGGCAAGGGGGGATGACAGCGGGCTGGTGACGTGACGCGCCTTTGCACCATCATAATGGTACTCCATGCGGTACAGGCGCCAATTCACCGTCCCACAATCCAACGCATATAAGGTAATCTTTCCATCCTGAGCCATTGCCATCTATTATATACGTCTTTTTATCACCTGAAAGTGTGCTTTTCAATTCTGTACATGGTATGGATAGAAACCTTTCAAGATTGAAAAATAACCAGGTATTGACACTGTCTAAAATAACGGGTCGGGTAGAGAATTATGGGAATCCCTTATAATAGTTTTTAGATTGATAAATTATTACGAGGATCTATTTCTATGATAGAAAATAATCAGGAAGAAATTACCGGGATATCCACACTGGATCCAGAAAGACAAAAACTTGCCAAAGAGTATGCCCGTATCCGCCGCAGATATATGCTTTTGGATTTGCTTTTAGGCACAACCCTGCTATTGGCCTGGCTGTTGTTGGGCTGGTCAGCCTTGCTTCGGGACTGGATCTTCGGCTGGACCCAGATTCCCTGGATTGCCGTTCTGGTCTATGGAGGTTTATTCGGCGGGGCATTTACGATTCTGGATCTACCACTCTCGTATTACACTGGGTATGTCCTACCTCATCGGTATCAACAATCCAATCAAAGCCTAAAAAACTGGATTGTTGATCAGATCAAGAATTTTGTGGTCTCTGCTGTATTAGGTGGAATTCTACTCGAAATAGTATATCTGGTCTTGCGCACTGCTCCAGATAGCTGGTGGCTCTGGACCGCAGGAATTCTTTTGGCCTTTAACGTTTTGCTGGCCAACCTAGCGCCGATATTGCTTTTCCCTATCTTCTATAAATTCACTCTCCTGGAGGACGAATTTCAGGAGCTAACAAAACGATTACTTGATCTGGCTGAAAAATCTGGCACCTATGTGGCCGGGGTGTATCGTTTTGATATGAGTAAAAGAACCAAAGCCGCCAATGCTGGTTTGACGGGCCTTGGAAATACACGACGAATCATCCTGGGAGATACCTTGCTGGATGAATTCCAGATCGATGAAATAGAAACTGTGCTGGCCCATGAATTGGGTCACCAAAAAAATCATGATATTCCGTTGGGAATGATATTTCAAACTGTACTAACCCTTGGTGGGCTATTTCTGACTTCTCGCGGCTTGATCTGGGGAGTTAAAGTTTTTGGCTATCAGTCCATATCTGATATTGCCGCTTTACCTCTTTTCGCCCTTATTTTAGGCTTGTATGGATTAATTACTTTGCCGATTAATAATGGCTTTAGCCGCTGGAGAGAAAATCTGGCAGATGAATTTGCCATTCAGGTGACAGGAAAAGCCAAAGCCTACAAATCTGCTCTCACACATCTCAGTAACCAGAACCTGGCTGAGATTAACCCTGAGCCCTGGGTGGAGTTTCTTCTCCACTCCCATCCTGCTCTTAAGAAAAGAATTGCAAGAGCAGATAGTTATCAATCTTCAAAAGGGAAACCCGGATGAAGGTCCACCACCTGAACTGCAGATCGCTAAAAGCTCATTATGTATTAAGTTTCAACGAATATAATTCCCTGTGATCAGATCGATAAGGAGAATAAATGTATTTATCAGTTGGACATAAAGCCCCTGATTTCAAGCTTCTAGATCAAAATAGCCAATTCGTTTCCCTTGAATCTTTCCGGGGACAACCCGTTCTGTTATATTTCTACCCAAAGGATGACACACCGGGCTGCACTACCGAAGCCTGCAACTTCCGGGATGATTACAGCGCCTACCAGAACGCTGATGTTGTGATCCTGGGCGTCAGCCCGGACTCTCCGGCTTCCCACAAGAAGTTTCAAGAGAAATACAAATTGCCTTTTCCATTACTGGCAGATGAAAACCATCAGGTTTGTGAGTTGTATCAGGTTTGGGGTCCTAAAAAAAGTTTCGGAAAGGAATACGATGGGGTTCACCGAACAACCTATCTGATCGATCCCAAAGGGATCATCCAGGAAGTATTCCAGAAAGTATCCCCCGCCAAACACAGCACCCAGGTTTTGGAAATTTTAAAATAGCAACAAACGGACAGCGTCCTTACGAAAGGACTCTGTCCCCCATTAATGAGAGTATAGAATAAATTGTGTAAAAGGATTATCTTACTAAACCTACAGCGGAAGGAAGATGCCCGGGGCAGAAAAAGTCGCCCAGGAATTTGGATAAGCTAACTCAATCGATCATTTCTATGACAAAGCCGGCATTTCTCCATCAGCAAAAATTAATTGCCCCCAAAATGATTTATTCTCTTCGATATTGAACAGAATATGTTCTTTCCCGCTGGTAACCAGCATTGCCCAGCGGATCTGGCCAGTTATAACAAACATCACATATGGCCACACATCTCCCTGGCGAGTAAGATATTGTCTCTTATTCAGCTTATTGTGGATTGCTTCCTTCAAGAGGCAGGTGCACTCATATTCGGGGAGAGAATTAATTACCTTAATTATGATGAAATTCATCATAGGCAGTGATCATATCTTCGGTCTCCTAAGAGTGATACGGATAATTGGTTATATCTTCTTTTATCCTAAATACTCACTTGGTTTGGAAACCGAATCGAACAATAATCAAAAAATTCAATGAATTGATAGTTAACGCAAATCTGGGGCTAGTGACCTAGCCCCAGAAAAAAACAATACTGCTTTGCTCTAGCTATCTAGTCAATTATATTGACTTTGAAGATAGTAGTATTGTCCTTATTCTCAATCACAAAGATGGCTCTGTCATTCCAGTGATTGAAGTATTCAAGTTTTTCTTCTGCAGTCACAGGTTCGTAGGCTGCCAGGGTTTTACCCATCTTGATGGCACCAGGATGGTGGATCGGCGTGACGAGGACTAGATTAAATTTTACGCCAACCGATACTCCAGTATCAAGTCGAGTGAAGACCCATTCCATCATGGGTGGTGGTGTACCAGACTTTTCTTCCATGTAGACCATCTTGTTCTGGCGATTGAACACAGGATCAGCCATGCCGAATTGCTGCCCGACAAACCCGGTGTGAGGGGCGGCTCCAGTGATGTAGGAGATGATTTCTCCAAATACACCGACCGGGAATTCTGCCTCTGAGCCAGGTGCGTTGACCTGTATCATGCCACGGACTGGGGTTTCACCATCAGGGTAAAGGGCTTCCAACGCTAGCTGGGTGATGGTCCATGCGCCTGTGGTTGCACCGCAGGAGTGTCCAGCCACTTGAACAACCTCATCGTAATAATATGGGATTGGTCCCTGGGATTGACCAAAGATCTGTGCATAGGGGTCAATCATCCAGATCGGTTCCTGGGTTGTGGTGTATTCTTGAGTCCATGCAAAATCATCCGGATTTGGACCTTCCACATCTCCTATGGCAATACCAGTGGTAATTGGGGCTTCTTCATATACATTGACATAGAAGAAACCTTCAAGTGTGTCGGCATTTTCAAATACGAACCGTGCCCTGTCGTTCCAGAAGAGATAGTATTCTGCGGCTTCCTCAGGGGTTGTGGCACCTTTGGCCATCTTTGCGCCCATTTCAAACTCATCTGTATCCTGGAAGGGTTGAACTGAAGTAATATTCATTGTTATGCCAACTTTGGCATCGTTATCCTTCCGGGTGAAGATCCATTCCATCTTTGGTGGGGGCGTATTCGTTGGTTCATCAGTATATGTCATCAGGTTCTGGCGGTTGAAAAGATCATTAGCTTTTCCAAACTCTGCTCCGAAAAATCCGGTTTTCGGTGAAGCGCCAGTGATGTAGGTAATCACTTCTCCAAAAACACCGACGGGGAATTGAGCCTCTGCGCCAGGGGCTTGTACCTCAATCTGTCCACGGACTGGAATCTCACCGTAGGGATAGAGTACTTCCAGCGCTTTCCTGGTGAGTTCCCAGGCCCCGGCTGTGGCGGCAGATGAGTGACCGGCATGTTTGACAGCAATTTCGTAGACGTAGGGTACGTAACCGTTCGACTGACCAAAGATCTCGTAAAAAGGTTCTCGCATCATGATCGGGGGAACTTCAGTGATGTAGTCCTCGTCCCAGGAGAATTCTACCCTCAAAGCAGAATATTCATCCAGGATAACCCCTGGTTCGGTTGCTTCGGCCGATGTCTCTGCTTCATCAACAGATTCGGAATCCCCCAAATCCACTGCCGCGGATGGATCCTCCTGGGCTTCGGGAACACACGCCGATAGGACAAACACGGCGATCAGCAGGATTGAAAGTAGCGGAAATAGTTTTTTCATCAATCTTCTCCTTATAAATGATTAGTGGTTGATCAACTCAATAAATATTTACGAGCAGATATCATTTGCCTCTTTGTGAAGAGTATCACTAAGAATGATTGAAGTCTTTAACATAAGGCAAAGACTTTTTGGAACATATTTGTGATACTGTTCACAAAACCATAAGTTTTTTTTACAAAAGGAGATAGAGATGAAAGAAACCCCCCAGAAAAATCGTACGATCATGTCGATTGTCGCGATCGCGATTGGTTTGCTGATGATCACACTAATCCCATTCCTAATCCAAACTTCCCTTAGCCAAGTGCTAGAGAACATTACCGAGGTAGTTGCAAAAGGTGAAGGAAAATTCAGGAGCGGAATTAAGCTGTTTGATCTGTTCTACCCGGCGTGGCGGGCGATTATTTTTGTCGCCGGTGCAACTCTGATTGTGGTTTCCGGAGCAATCCGCAAGGGCGAAGAATGGACGTTTCCGCTGGCGATGAGCATGTTTTCGCTACCTGCGATTGGCGGGTTCTTTATGTTCCTGCCTTATGTCAGCTTCGTAAAGAACTCCTTCCCGATCCCGATGGTGATATCATTTATCGGGCTGGCTGGATATTGGGCCTTTATTTTCCTGCGCAAGGCTGAAAAAGCGACCAAATGGACGCTTTTTGCCGCCCTCACGTTCATCGGGATGCTGGCGACCCACGCTTTTACCATTGGGATTGGCGCCCAACGTCAAATGATGGTCCGCCCCAATTATCCTTTTTACGATGATTTCAAGATGTGGCTGTTCTTATGGAATGGTGAGGTCAATTGGGTGGCGACAATTCTCCTGGTGATCTCCATCCCGCTTCTGGCAGTCAGTAAGAAGAGGGGTTGGTGGCTGGCTGTGATCGCAGCTTCTACCATTTTGATGCTCGACGCATTCACCTACATCTTCCGGCATACAACCGGTGATTTCCTCTACGGCTCGCTTCTTGCGATTGGCGTTTTGTTCTTCACCGTTGTGCCCTACTTCAAAAACAATTTGCTAGGGGAAGTCTCAGAGCCTCTAGGGAAATAGCTTAGCCATTCTTCTCACCCTTTGGGCGTGTTCCTCAAAAATCTGTTGTCAGATCGAGGAACGCACCCTGCTTCTCCTCTTGCGCAGTTCGAGCTCAAGATAAGGTTACGTTTCGGTGGAAAGAATATAGGAGAAAGAAAATGAAAAAATTACAGAATAATCACAAACTTGGTATCGTTCTATCTGTCCTTGGTATCCTGACTGGATTGCTGGCTTTGCTGATCCTGGCCGATATCTATTACCCCAATATCCTGGGGAAGCTAGAAAGCGCTCGGCCAGATGAAGCTGTCACCGTGCGGATTGTATTCGCATTACTGGCATGGCTCGGTGCATCCGCTGGTGCTCTATGGGTTACCGTGCTTTATGGTTTCATTAACAAAACCAAGTGGGCCTGGTTCTATGGGCTGCTTGCTGCCACAGTCCAAATCCTCTCAGGTTTTTTCCCAATAATTCCTCCTGCCAGTATTGGTTTACCCACACCTACAGTTTGGGTTTTACTGCTTGGATTCGTGCTCTGGTTTGGGATGCTCTTAATCCGTGGCGTGGATTTCAAGATCATGGCGCTGTTGTTTGTTAGCGGTATGGCCTATGTGCTGACCTTTATTGATGGCGTTGGCGCAATTTCCCGTTACCAGACTGAGCCAGTTGGTTTTGTGCACGGCATGTATGGCGTTTCCCAAATGGTAAATTGGTGGGGAGCGGCCGCATGGGTGGTCTTTATCCTGGCTTTGACAAAACAGAAATCCTGGACGATCCCGGCGGGAATCTTTGCGGCTTCCATGTCGATCTTTGGCGGCTACCCGGTAGGACTCACCGATGTAGTCGCGGTTAAACAGGGAAGCTTTTCTATGTTTTTGGTGGCCCCTGTTCTCAGCACCGCCCTGTTGATCTACTTACTGCTGCCTGGGACAACCAAGATGATCAATGCTTGGATAAACAAAGACTAACCACTCTCATCCAAGAGAAAACAAAGAAATGTGTAAGGAAAAGCAAGGAAACTAAGTTCTTAACCCTGCCTCATTAAAATAAAAAGCTCCCGATAATGGAGTGCACCCCATAAGGTGGACAAATAAATAAAAACCCTCTCTTGGGTAAT
>CAZOUN010000089.1:0-10728 GCA_964582965.1 uncultured Anaerolineales bacterium
TATATTGTACGAGAGGTGTCTTTATTATTGTGTCCTGTTTTCGGGGTTCAGTTCAGCCTGAGCAGGAGCTTTTTTGGTGGGCTAATTTTCCTTAATTTTTCTTCCGGATTATTTTCAATGCCATTTCTGCCGCTTTAACCAACGGATAAGCTGTTGGCGGAGCGGTCAACAAGGGGTGGGTACCAATTTGCATCGTGAGCAACGAAGATACAGTCATATGGTTCTGGATCGCTAAGCCAATCACATTAACAATCTCGCCAGCTGAATGAGAACCAAAAACAGATCCACCAAGGATTAGGCCAGAATCTTTAGCGACTACCAGTTTGACGGTTTGTTTATGGGTGCCAGGCAGCTTACCGGGGTGGTGGTCCAC
The DNA here is from genome assembly GCA_964582965.1 of uncultured Anaerolineales bacterium. Lineage (GTDB taxonomy): Bacteria > Chloroflexota > Anaerolineae > Anaerolineales > UBA11858 > B10-G9. The sequence goes on from CAZOUN010000089.1 coordinate 374, forward strand.
ACCTTCAAAGCTGGTTGTTATAATATCAAAACCCTCTGCCCGGGCGGTATCTTCTGTGATACCAGCAACACCAAAACTGTGCTCTCCCAAAGCGGTAGCAAAATTACTAATCGTGCCAGTAAAGGTTCGGATGGTTTCCAAACCAAAGAGGTTCATACCTGTCACTCTGGCTTCAGCGCAGGCGGTAGATGCCAGCATGGCGCCAATGGGTCTATTGGTGATGAAATCACGTTTCTCAGAGCAATCTCCAACAGCAAAAATGTCGGGGGTGCTGGTCCGCAGATATTGATCAACCTTGATAAAGCCCAATTCGTTGGTTTCAACTCCGGCATTTACTGCCAGATCAACGTTAGGGCGGTATCCCATAGCGAGGATAACGGCATCTGCTTCCAGCTCTCTCCCATCCTGGAGCTTAACTGATTTTACTGTACCATTGCCGCATAATTCCTTAACGCCAGAGCCTACCTCTACCTTGACTCCGCGATCAACCAGGATACCTTCTGCTTTTTCAGCCAGCTCTTCATCAAATACTGCGCCAAGAATATGGGGAAGGATCTCAACAACGGTAACATCCTTGCCTTGTTTGTTCAGCTCATCTGATATTTCCACACCTATAAAACCACCACCGATCACAACCACTTTCTTTTTATCTTGAATTTTCTCTGTCAGGGTGTCCAGATATTCCTTATCTTTCGGAATGACAAAAACATTCTCAAGATCCTTTCCTTTCAGCCAGCCAGGTTTGACCGGGCTTGAGCCAATAGCAAGAACGAGCTTATCGTAGGAAACCTTTTCTCCTTCAGATAATGAGGCGGTTTTTGCATCGGTATCAATTTCTACAACTTCGCCTACTATCAGATCGACTCCTGCTTTTTCCAGTCCGGTATCGGGAATTACATTCTGAGCACTGCTCTCGAGTGAGCCAAAAATATAGGGGATCCCACAAGGGACAACCACAGCTTTTTCTTTCCGGATCACTAGAAAATCTTTCTCAGGGTAATAACTCTTGCCAGTAAGCGCCGCTACAAGACCAGCCGCACTTCCTCCTATTACAAGTACATCTGTCTTTCTCATACTACTCTCCTTCGAGTTCAACCTGCCTCAATAAAAGTTTGCCGACTTGCCGGATTGAAACCCGTCAAGTTCGTGCATATTTTCACACACTAGTCATTATTTGTCAAATATAAGTTACGGCATTCTTGTTCCGCCAATTCCTAATCAATAAAATACTTTGGGGGTGGGGGATTTATTATTATCTAGACCGTGCAGCTGGAGAGATTGATCCAGTCATTTATTTACTAGTCTGGATCCAATTGGTATAATTCCATCTTAGTTGAGGAGGGGTGCCAGAGTGGCCGATTGGGGCGGTCTCGAAAACCGTTGTGGCCTTATGGGCCACCGTGGGTTCGAATCCCACCCCCTCCGCTCCAACTCTCATTAATTAATGCGGGATAATAAAAAACCTGACGGTAATAATTCGTCAGGTTTCTTATTTTGGAAATTTCCGGATAGGATCAGGAAGTTTTATCGCTCGTCCTTCTCATCCTCAATATAAATCCCATTGCCAATAACCCTACCCCCATCAAGAGAATGATAAAGGCCTGCCAGGCGAGAGGGTTGAAAATTGGACCAAGAACCCTGGCGCTCGCATCAATAAATTCATGATACAACAATGAAGTCTGGGGTATCGTATCTTCAGGTATACGTTCTGCCAGCCAACCCCGCCACAACGGACGATATAAGATTGCAGTGATCAGGGAAATCAATCCGCCCCCAATCAAGGGAATGCCAAACCATTGGCCCAGTCCTTCCATTGACCGTACTCCAAAGAACAGGATCAGTAAAAGCAAGCTCAAGGGGACAATCATTACGGTATCCAACTGCCAGCGGATGGTGCGGATTCTCCATTTTAAAGTATATATTCCACCGATCTGTTCTCTCTGCTTCAACAAAGCTTGTGTGGCGTTATATTCTGGAGGAGTGGCCTCAACCACCATTCTCAACACATCTTTATAAATTTCGATCTGTTCGGTATGTGAGAATGTGGACAGTTTGCAAAGTTCCTCAACCATCAATATCCGCGGCAGGGGTTCCCCTGGACCAGTTTGCATTTTTTCCATTTGCAAATCCGAACAATCCGGCAGAGATTCGAAAAAAGCTTCAACGGCCTCATCGCCCAGCGGGCCTGACATTTTATCAATCACAGGCCTCAAATTCCAACTGATGAACGGCACCTGGTCATCCGTATCCAGCCAATTATAAAACCCGTTTATCGTGACTTCAATCCAGGAAGTTATCACATCATCTGAAAGAAGAGCTGTTTTTAATTCTTTCCAGTGTCTATCCTCCATCGAATAGATCAAATTGTAGAGGTTTAGTTCTCTACCTTCAGGATTATCAGTATCCTCTATTTTAGAGGAAATATCTCGCGCTCGGTTGTTGGTCATTATCTCTAGAGCCGCTGGAATTAGTTCCGAATCCAATACCACTCCAGTTGTTATCTCGTTTATTTGCTCCTTGTTAAAGAGTACCTCGCCGCCGTTGTTGGCCACAAGCGCAATTGGAAGCGCAATCATCAGCACCCCGGCAAGGACAAACGCAATAAATTTAAATATGGCATTAAAAAGAGTTTTCATCAGTTATCCCTCATGAGTTCTTCCCAGGGAAATTCCTGTAACGAAGGAAGAACAAGGTCCGGCGCCCCACCATTATTATAAAACGGAAGTTTAATAGTGAGCTGATTGGGCACGGCAATACAATATAGCCCAGCCCTTTTCGCCGCCAGCACCCCATTGGGAGAATCTTCCAAAACAAGCACCCTGTCCCGGGCCAGTGCTGTTTTCTCCAAACCTATATTATAAAGCTCCGGGTTAGGCTTTGCTATCTCTACTTCATCCGCGCAGCTAGTATGATCAAAATACTCAAACAGGCCGAGGCGCTGAAGGTGAGAGTGAACCCAGTCCTGATCTGAGCTGGAAACAATTCCCAGGATCAATCCCTCTTCCTTGGCTTTTATTATCAACTCTTCCGCTCCAGGGAGCGGATTCTTAAGGAGAACCAATTCGGATTCTTTTTGTTTGACTTCTTGAAGTATCTCGTTCTTTTTATCCTCTTCCGGAAAATTGTTTAAAAATCCATAAAGCGGACCCAGATGGTCTGTGGATTTTCCAAGAATCTCCGCCCATTCTTCCAGAAGCAGTTCCTTTCCATATTCCTTGAACTTTTCTTCCCAGGCTTGAAATATCGTCGTCTCTGTATCAAGGATCAAACCGTCAAAATCAAATAAAATTCCTTGCAGGGGTGTTTTTAACATCATATTCGTGATTATACAGGATATCCTAAGTTCATTAACCTTACAGTAGTATAATTAAAGCGTTCAAAAATTATGTCTGATGGATCAACAATATGGTGAAACAACTCCAGCTAATCATCCGCTTATTGAAGGATAAAAGGGTTCATCCACTGATCAAAGTGCTGCCGTTTTTATCTTTTTTATATCTGATTTATCCCGATTTTATACCCGGGCCTTTCGATGACGCAGTTGTCATCGGCCTCTTTATGCAGTTCTTTATGAGCCTTGTTCCCGATGAACTGATTGAGGAACATCGTTACGAACAGGAGGTCGAGGCCCTAAACTCAGACAAAGAAGACGCTGTCATCGAAGGTGAGTTCTGGGAAGAATAAATCCCAACTTAAAAAAAGAAACTCCCCTAACGGGGAGTTTTTTAATTATGCGGTTAAGGCTAGAAATAATCCTCTCCATCATCCCCGTCATCTAATTTTATCTCAAACTCAACGTCTTCCCGAGCTTGCCGGACCCATAATTGGATCATATCCCCATCCTCTGTTTCCTCTGTATGGGCTGCAATAATCGTGATTTCGTCAACGAGACCTGTCTCAGTGCGATATTCCAGAACAATAGGTTCGCTCTTCCGCCAGGCGTTTTTACAGCGGTCTACCAGTGAATAGCCGTCAAAAGACCTCAGCTCCGTATAATAAGTATCATACTGACCTGGGCTTTCTGCTACTCCCTGGATCCATAACCCGTTTACTTCGCGAAATTCAGGGGTTGGTCCTTCAATAATAGTAATTTTTTCTGTCATCCATCTACTGGATCACACCGATCCGTTCCTCCGCTTAGGGCTATCTTACCATAATTTTCTGTCCGGTAAACCACCAACCATCTTACGAATTTTTCAGGTTATAAACAGGCAATGAAATGCGTTTTCTGCTTCTGAAGTATAATAAATCAGTCAGCCCCATGTGTTCATCCTGTTTTCTCTCGTCCGGGAAAGCCGGAACTTATATCTTCCTAAATTACAATATGACTCCCTACCAAATTCTGGCTTTTTCTCCAAAGACCTCCTTTTCGAGGAAGATCAAGGAGATATTGGCTTCCAACCCTACTTTCCAAATTAATAATATTCCCTCCTTCCCCGGAGAAATTCCTTCCAATCTTGGGAATTATGCTTGGATAGGTATAGTGGAGATGGAGCACCAATCCTCTACCGTGGAGGACATAGTAAAAATTGTCCAGGATCAATATCCGGCGCACACCTTTCTACTCCTATCGAAAGGACCATCTCCCCTCTCTTCTCCTTCGCCATCTGATATTTATTATCTCGAGATTGATGCGCTTTCAAGCTCCCTTTTCCTTCCCTTCGTGACTGCCTTAGCAGAAAAATCTGCTTTGTCCATAGCTAAACTGAAGGCTGAAACGGATCTGAATAACCGTTTACGTGAACTTCTTCTGATCAGAAAAGCCAGCCTTCACCTGACAATGAACTTATCTCTTGATTCGGTGCTTGAATCGATCCTGGAAAGTGCAATGGAGTTAGTTTCTGCGGATGATACCCACGTGTTCTTGTATGAACATGGCATGTTGTCTTTTGCTTCTGCCCTATTTGGTGGACACCAACAAAGAAAACCTTTCATTAATCCCCGCCCTGAAGGAATGACCTACAAGGTTGCCAGAGAGGGGATCAAGGTAGTTGTTAACGACATGAATTCACATCCGTTATTCGCCGATCAACCCTGGGATGGATCTATCATCGGACTTCCTTTGAAGACAAGTAATACCGTGCTGGGAGTAATGAACGTAGCTTTGAGAAGAGCACATAAATTTTCAGATAATGAGATACGGGTCCTGGAATTTTTAGCAGACCAGGCTTCTATCGCAATTCAAAATGCTAAGCTATATGAACAAGCTCAGCAGGAAATAACCGACCGGAAAAAGGCTGAAAAAGATATCAAACACATGGCCCACCATGACTCTCTGACCGGGCTTCCGAATCGTCGTCTATTCAATGAAAGGATATCTCTGGAAATCGCCCGTTCTCAAAGAAATAATCAAAAAATCGGCGTGATGTTATTTGATTTGGACCTATTAAAAGGAGTAAACGATTCCTTTGGTCATTCTGTGGGAGATCTACTTCTCCAGGCCGTCGCCCAGAGAATGTTGGGATTGCTCAGAAAAAGTGATACAGTGGCCCGAATGGGTGGCGATGAGTTTTTATTGATATTACCGGAGATGAATCAACCTGAAGCTGCTGTTTTAACTGCAGAAAGGATTCTCAACTCTCTTAGTACTCCTTTCCTTCTGGAAGGAAATCAAATCAACATCACTACCAGCATTGGGATCGTATTCTACCCCGATGAAGGGACAGAAGTTGATGCCCTAATTAAAAAAGCAGATATCGCCATGTACAATGCTAAGGAAAAAGGCGGTAATAACTTCCATTTTTATACTGACTGAGATCATTCCTCTCTATGTACCAGCTTCTAATTCTCATCCCCTTCACTGTAAACATCAATTCATTTGATGATGGCTGGCCAGATTTCCTCGCGGCAGCAGAGGATATGAATGGATTAATCCGGGAATCAGTCTCCAGGATTGATCACGGAATTTACGGACAAAATAATATCCGCCGCATATACAGTTTTCAATTTCATGATAAATCCGCTTTTGAGAACGCTCTAATATCACCGGCAGGAGAGTTAGCGGGGAACATAATTCACGAAATAACAGGAGGAGAGGTCACTCTTCTTAGTGGAACTTTTCATGAAGATACTCTGGACCGGATCCAATCCTTGGAAGAATCGGGAGAGGACTCTTGAAAAACTCCGAACCCGGATCGGTATTGAAATGGTTTTTGATTCCTCTACTATTGATCATTATTACCTCCCTTATATATATTTATCTACAATTTGGATCCCAATCCAATTCCAGAAATAGGCAGGTTATCAATTGGATCAGAAATCCTCAATCTCATCCTCTGTGGAAAGTGAAATCCAAGTCTCGCTGCCAGGACTCCACTCCTTTTTTATTTCCAACAGATGGTTATATCGGATATTTATGGGACGACTCTTTCCGACCGGGACATCGCCATCAAGGTATTGATATCTTCACTGATCTAAAATCTGGAGAGTCTCCAATTTTTGCAGCTTACGATGGTTATCTGACAAGATTATCTGATTGGAAATCCTCTCTGATTATACGTATTCTAGAGGATCCTCTTTCTCCCCGGCGCCAGATCTGGATCTACTATACTCACATGGCTGATTCAAATGGCAGATCCTATATCGTTTCGGATTATCCTCCTGGAACAAGTGAAACTTTTGTTAAAGAAGGCACGCTGCTCGGATACCAGGGAAATTATTCTGGAACACCAGGAAATCCAACCGGGATACATCTTCATTTCTCTATTGTGAAGGATGATGGACAAGGAAGCTTCTTAAACGAGTTGAAGATCCAAAACACGCTCGATCCATCACCTTATTTTGATTTGCCATTAAACGGGAATGAAAATATTAATGAAATTCCTGTATGCACCCATTAAAAAATTTCAAGGAGGAATAGCTCATGTCTGAAAAAGAATTTGTTCTGATTGAAATTATTGAAAAAGTTGGTTTGTTAAAACTAAACCGCCCTGAATCTTATAATGCTCTAAATCTTCAACTATTATCCGAGTTAATGGATTCCCTGGAAGAACTGGACGATAGGGATGATATCGGAACAATCGTTATCACGGGTAATGAAAAATCATTTGCTGCCGGTGCTGACATCTCTTCCATGGCTAATGCTACACGGGACGAAATTAGAAAAAGCGACTTCATCCCAACTTTTTCACGGATAAGAAAAATCAAAAAACCAATCATTGCCGCTGTTTCAGGATATTGCCTGGGAGGGGGGTTGGAGTTGGCCATGTCCTGCGATATGATCGTTTCTTCCTCAAAATCAAAATTCGGCCAGCCGGAGATCAATTTGGGAATAATACCAGGCGCAGGAGGAACTCAGCGATTAACGAGAGCTGTTGGAAAAGTAATCGCGATGGAAATGATCTTAAATAATCGTACATTAAAATCAGAAGAAGCACTTGGTTTGGGATTGATCAATGCTGTTTATTCGGTAGACGATTACCTGGAAAAAAGCCTTGATCTGGCTCAAGAGATTGCATCCAGGGCTCCCTTGGCGATCCAGGCTGCTAAACAGGCCATCAATCAAGTCTACGAATTAAACTTGTCAAATGGACTGAATGAAGAGAGGGATTTATTTTTTGATCTCTTTTCTACCCAAGATCAAAAAGAAGGTATGAGTGCTTTTCTTGAAAAAAGAAAACCCACTTGGATAGGAAGTTGACTTTGTCCTCATATATTATCCCCAATATGTATTAATAAGTATTTATAGTAGTACTAGTAGGGCTTGTGGATATGTGGAAAAGGTTTTTTGAGAGAGATAGTAGAAATTTATTGGTCTGAAGAACCGAATATATGACGGGTATCATCAGTACCATCCCCCTATATGGGGATGAACAGATAAATTGGATCTAATAAACTTACCAACAGGCATCTGGGGATATTTATTGAATAGATCACTGATTCAGTGGAATATATTCAAAAATTTCATCAAGTATAGAAAAGCTGTTTATAACAGGCTAGTTTTTCCCTGAATAATTAGGCAAAAAAGAGGAAGTTATCCCCAAAAAGGGAAGGTTATCCACACAAAGAGTGTACTTATCCACAGTTTTTAGGGTCAAGTTAACATAATATTAAGACAAAAACCCTTCGAGAAGAAGGGTTTTTTGATTGATTTAGTTGATTTATGGAACGTTTAATCTGGGGAAATAATCGTTCCATCTGGGATGATCTTACTTTTGGGGATCACGACAATACCGTCTCTAATAAACCAGGTTTTTGCATCTTTTTCAGTTCCTGGAGGAAAAGGTTTAATGACAACGTTTTCTCCAATCCGGGCGTTCTTATCAATGATCGCTCCATCTATATGCGAATTCTTACCAATACCAATAGGGACGGGAAATTGCTGGTCGGAATTTTCTTCATAATAATCGGCTCCCATGATAATGGCATTTTTTATAACAGCCCCATCCTGGATCTGGCTTCTTAATCCAATAACAGAATGAGATATATCTGCCATACCTATATTGCATCCATCTGAAAGGGAGACGTCTTCCATCTTTGCCCCGCCAATGATAGACCCGGGAAGAAACCGGGCATGGGTATAGATGGGGCGATTGATATCATAGAAGTTAAAGGGAGAGGAAGAGCGTGTTAGGTCTAGATTGGCATTATAAAATGAACGGATCGTTCCAATATCCTCCCAGTAGCCCTCAAAATCATAACCAACGACTTTGTGGGTATGGATGGCATGAGGGATGACTTCTTTTCCAAAATCATCTACGTCTAATTCATTTAGCAGGTCGTCAAGAACAGAGGTTTTAAAAAGATATATTCCCATCGATCCTAATAGAGGCCGGTCTGGGTCGTCTCTGCTAATGAAGGATTGTTGTACTGCAGGGTCTTTGGGTTTTTCCACAAAATCGGTGATGAGATTATTCTCTCCCCTCTTAAGAATGCCCAACCGGGGAGCTTCTTCCATGGCTACGGGCTGCAAGGCAATCGAGATATCCCCATCGTTCTCCCACATATGGCGAGCCATTTGCCCGTAATCCATTCTATAGAGATGATCTCCTGCCAGGATCAGCGTATACTCAGCGCCGGTGCTGTGGATCTCAAACATTTGCTGCCTGACGGCATCTGCTGTTCCCTGATACCAGGTATCATTGATATTGGTTTGTTCCGCAGCCCAGACCTGAACCCATCCGCGATGGAAAGGATCAAAGTTATAGGTCCTTGTGATATGGCGGTGAAGGGAGACTGAATTAAACTGTGTTAATACGGCAATCCGGTCGATATTCGAATTGATGCAATTGCTGATTGGGATATCGATCAAGCGATATTTTCCCGCGATCGGAACGGCCGGTTTTGCGCGCAATTTTGTTAGCGGGTAAAGGCGGGTTCCCTGTCCTCCTCCCATGATCACGGCCAGGATATCTTTTGTAGTTGGCACGCTCGGCTCCTTCTTGGTGAATTGTCGTTAAAAATTATAACCTCTCCTGGACGGAGAGGTTATAAAGATATAGCAATTTATCCTGGAGAAGACTAAAGTAGTTTGGATTGAGAATTTTCAAGAAGATTGGGCAAGTTCCTTTCCGAGTTGATAAGCCTTGTCCAGTAAAACAGGATTTTTTTCTGCATCACCAATGTCCATTGCAGAACCATGGACGAGACCATCAAAATCCATTCCTACATAACGGCAGCACCCTTCTAATGTATGGATGACTGTAATTCCCCCGGAAGAGTACAGATCATTGTCTCCATAGACCATAAGGAGGGATAACCTCTTCCCTTTTAGTTCAAAATCCTGGCCTGATTCCAGGGCATACCAGCGATCAATGCAAAGCTTCATTTGAGCCGTCATGCTGTACCAATACACAGGAGATGCGATAACAATGGCATCTGAGATCCGCAGCTTGGGATAAATATCCTGCATATCATCCCCGATGACGCAACCCTTGCCGCCAGTTTGGCAGCCCTCACAAGCGTCACAGGCTTGAATATCCATTCCGTGCAAATAGATAATCTCCGCTTCTGCACCAGATTCTCTAGCTCCTGCAGCCAGCCGTTGGGAGAGGACTGCAGTATTTCCTTTCAATCTTGGACTGCCATTTAATATAAGGACCTTCTTACTCAAGGTTCACCTCCAGGACGGGACGACGATTGGCTTTTACCTAGTATAGACCATGTTTAGAAACGTGTCCAAATTAAAACAAAAACCGACCCACTAGTTTGGGATCGGTTTTGCATATCTGTGCCGAAGGTGGGAATCGAACCCACAATCCTCAAGGGAACGCGAGTTTGAGTCGCGCGCGTCTGCCAGTTCCGCCACTCCGGCCTATCGTGAATTAGTATACCAAAAGAAAATCAAGGGTCAAGACGCCCAACTTAGATTCAACAAGCAAGTGCAACAAAGAGAAGATTAAATGAGTGAGATGGTG
>CAZOUN010000090.1:0-10310 GCA_964582965.1 uncultured Anaerolineales bacterium
ACAAAGAACTGCAAATCAAAAAAGGCCAGCTCTGGGAGCTTTGGTTAATTTCGCCGACCCGGGAGCTGATCCTGGGGGCTTTCCCGACCCTGGAAGAGCTCAATCAAGCTCAGATCACGCTCTACCACAGCTGGGAAAATCCACGCTTATCCCAGCGATCAAAACCCGTCACTTCTGAAAGTTGATCTAAGAGAAACTCACCTATTCACCCTTACACTAACTCACAAGGTCTCCAAATATATGACAAAATCTTCTCCATTTATTGAACTGAACGACTATTGGCTCTCGATCACCCGGGAGGATTTTCCTCTGCAGGGTTTCGGGAAGTGGATGATGCATACTGATGAACCTCATCAGCTTTTCAAGATCCTCAGAGATGAACTGCTGGACGGCGGTTTCCCGGACGCGTTTTCCATCAAAACCAGGTCAAAGCCGAAAAAAGGTGTTGTTGGCGAGGTGTATATTTTCACCGCGCCCTATACGGACCGGGAAAAGGTACTGCGCGTCGCGGAGCAGCTGCGGGTGTTGAACGAGAAATATAACTTCGACCTGATGGGGCCGCTTTTATTCAAGACTGATCTGCACAACACCTGGTGGAGGAATGTGTCCGCTGTCGGGGACGGCTATCACGAGCTGCTCGAACAGCAAAACTGGATCTATAAATATAAAGCCGGCAAGCTGGTGGTGAACGCAGCCATCGAAGCACTGCATCGGGTCCTGGAAAAACCGCCAGAGGATGCAGACCCGGAGTTCGGTATCATTCGTTCTTTGCTACCGGAAGAGTTGTTTGCTGGGGAAGGAAAGTAAGGAGACTGGGAGACTGAAACAAGTGTCTGAAAACATGAAAATGACAGGGGGGGGGAAAGGCTGGCGGATCATAAAAAAGATCCTTGGGTTTATCCTGCCTTTTGTTATTTTGATTGCCATCCCGGTTGTTTTAATCTGGATCTTCTCAGCTTATCCTTACAAATCCACTCCTGATAATCGCCAGGATTTTCTCGAACAGAATTGGGATCGTTATATCACCCGGGGCGCCAAATGGATGGAGTCCTATGATGTTGAAGGTTTTGAGCTGACATTATGCCCTTTCTCAGATGATGACTGGGATGAAAATATAAGCCCAGAAGAAGCTGGATTTATCTGTGGGGATGTCACCGTTCCTTTATTTCATGATCTGCCTGAGGGAGAGACAATTACAATTCCTATCGCCATCTGGCCAGACTATGAAAATCCACCCATTCAAACACCCCTGTTCATCACCCACGGAGGTCCCGGAGGATCTGCTTTGGATATGTACCCGCGCTGGTTCTATCCAAATCGTATTGGAGGAGAGCGGGATCTGGTCTTCATTGATCAACGTGGTACTCGTTTTGCTGCTCCGAATTTAATGTGTCCTGAAGTTACTGAATCTTCTTCTGATGGCTTAGAGGATTATCAGGATTATCTATCCTACTGCCGGGCCAGACTGGCCGGAAAAGGGATCAACCTGAATGCCTTTAATTCACCTGAAATTGCCAGGGATATTGAAGTGGTCAGACGGGTTTTGGATTACAGCCAGATCAACTTTTATGGCGTTTCGTATGGTTCTCATATCGGGCAATATTTGGCCGCCTTTTACCCAGAAAGCATACGCTCACTTATACTGGACGGGGTTGCGCCTATCCCCCTGGATTATTTGAATCGGTCAGTTTCAACCCATGACAGGATATTGAACCAACACATTAGTAACTGCGAACAGGATCCCATTTGTGCTGAACAATATCCAGATCTCTTGGCGAGACTGGAGCAAACAGTAGCTCGCCTGGACAAAGACCCGGTTTCACTCAGGTTCCACGTTCCAAACAGTCTCTATTCTTTCACTGATAATGTAGATGGCGAGATTTTCTATAATTACATCCTGACATCATCCTATCTAGATCACACCTACGCTTCCCTACCCTATATCATCCAGCAGTCCGAAAAAGACCATTATGATTCATTGGTCGCATTTTTTGAAGCGTATATGATGAAGGATCTTACTGCTACCGGTTTATACTATGCAGTCATTTGCGCAGAGCACTCGCTCATCACTCCAGTCAATACTAATGAAAACATCCTAAGCCCCTCGATGTTAAGCTGGGAGGAGCAAGACCAAGAGGAATATCAAGAACGATGTTCTCACTGGAAATTGGATCGCCCAGACGAAATGTTAACAGTAATGCCCAAATCAAATGTGCCCACTTTGTTATTATCCGGTCTTTTTGACCCTGTAACACCACCAGGATATGGTGAAATAGCACTGGAGAGTTTTCAGCTAGGACAGCATCTGGTCGACCCGGTGGGAGCTCATGGGGTAGCTTTCAACGACAAATGCACGAAGAATATTCTTGAAGAGTTTCTAGATAATCCGGAAGTAATAATCAATCCAGAATGTTTAAAAGATCCAGATCGTAAAAAACCAACCGTTCCCCCAGAAGCCATTTCAAGCCCAATCATCAGAGAAGCTGAAGATATCACAGGTTACACTTATCTATTTTCAGGCTTGATATTCCTCGTGATGCTCCCAAGTTACATTATCAGCGGGATTCGTTGGTTAATTAGGAAAAAGAAAGGCACCTTACCCGAGAGATCTCCCCGTGAAAAAAGGCTGATCCGTTTGTTTGAACTCGCCAGCTGGGTATTTATACTATGCAATATAGGTTTTGGAATCGGGTTAAATTACTTTATCAATTTACTCTCAGAGTACCCCGGTTATTGGCAAGCAAACGCCTTCCCAGCACAAGCTCGCGTTATTTTAATAATCCCACCGCTTCTGATCCTGGTGCTGCCAGCTGTGGTGATCCCAAGTTTCATGTTATGGAAGTACAAAAAGAATGTATTTCGCCGATCCTATTATCTTCTCCATGTTCTATACTGTGGAGGTTTTGGATTCTATCTCATTTCATCCGGCCTGCTCCTGGCATGGGCGAGATAGTTCGGGCTGTTGAAAATTGTAAGTCGATTAGGGGTGGAGAGACCGGGATGATGAGACAGGAATAAAGAGACCGGTTTGGAGTGCAGCGACTCCCTATACTGCCTGGAAAGCTTTTAGCGGGTTTCAATTTCCCCCTTCCCGGTGATGTCTAATTCCGTCCATAAAAGGCGCATAAGGAAAAAGGACGGAAATCCTATCTTAGATCAGAATTCCGTCCTTCCTCGTCCCTTTCAATCCTAATCAGAGTCTTCTAGATCCACAGGACAACACCGGTATTCCTGTGATTTTTCAAGGAGCTCAATTTGTCTTTTCATGAGTTCGTTTTTAAGTTTCTTCCGGTCGAGATCAACTTTGATCTTCTCCTTCAGGCCAGGCTCGCAGGTATCGCACTCATCGAGACACCCTCGAACCAGAATGCCTGGAGTTGGCAGAATTTCCTCACGGTTCCAGGATAATTCAGCGATGATCTCTTTGGATGGTTTTCCCGCCGGACTTAATAATCCTACATCTACCAATTCTTTATCAACCTGTTTCAGAACAGTCTGGCGTAATTTAACATCTATTGGTTCATCCACGAGCACAGTTGATCGGGTTGATGCCCTGGTGCTGAAGGCTATATCATCATTCCGCATCTTTGCTTCCTGATCATTGACCATTTGTCTATGTTCCAGCGCGCTGATTCGGGCCACATGTTCAACTTCCAGACGATCCTTCCGATCAGCTGATATAGCCTGCGGAATGATTTTTATGCTTCCCTTGTTATCATAAGGAATTTTTTGGTAAGCCCCTGTCGGTGCAACTGGATCGACAATTCTTCTAGTAATAGCTTTAAGACTGAAGCTTACCTTCTGGACCTTGTTGATTTTATGGAATATGTAAGTTACGGCTCGACATTGATTGGGATTCTGGATAATTCTGGTTGAGGCCTCATAGTGGGCTTCCGATTCACCTTCAGCATGACTCCTGCGCTCAACCTCACCCACAGCTGTAGAACTTTTAGCCCTAACACTGGCAGCCACATAAGCCGATGATGCCTCTGCGTGTTGTGATAAGCTTTGGGAAAAAGCCCTGGTCGATTCGGCATCGTAATTTCCTCCAGAACCTCCACCACCGATCTTTATTAGCCCCAGGATATTTATATCTGCCCCAGCTCCCCCCTCAGACCAAGACTCTTCAAAAGATGAAGAACTTACTCCGCTCTGGTTAACAGTCAGGTCACTGACCGCTCTTGCCATTCCTGCTGTAAAGAAGGATTCCTCGGATGTAGTCTCATGCCGGTAGGAGAGTCCAGACTCGGAATCATAGGACCATCTCGAGTGTCTGTCGCTGGTATAGAGCCGGACCTTTTCTCCAGGCAGGAGGGTAGTTGAATAGATGGGATCACCTAGAACAAGGTCTCCCGAACAGCGTTTAAATTGGAAATACAACACCAACTCAACCTTGATTCTATTTTTCCTGTCTGGTGAGTAAGTCCAATACGGTAATAGGTATCGCAGATTCAAAGTATCGCAGATTGGTTGATTACTGAGTTCCGGGCAGCAATCCAATTTTGATGTTTTTACCACCTTCTCAATATTAGCCATTTTTTTCCTCCTCTTTTTCCAAATCCACTTTTCTCCAAGCTAGTTCCTATGGCCCCATAATTCACCTCCTGGCATTCAAATAACTCCTGATAAAGTTCGCGGAAATATGATACATAGAGATTGATTGGCTAGATCTGGAGACATTCCCAACCTGGTTTCATGAATAAAGAGCATCATCATTTCGTGAAAGAATATCCCCGCTTACGGAATATCAGGCCTTTCCGGTGTTGGCCTTGATCCAATTGCTATTACCATTGCATCTCGAATCATCTGGATAAATACTGGACCAAAGCTTTTCATTACTACATCAATACGTTCGGCTGGTTCTTCTGGAAGAGGAACTGTATCAATCGCCACGCTGTAGTTTTTTTCAATTCTTTTTTCCATGGGTTTTCTCCTTTATAGATATCCAGTAATTATTGGGTTTAAGGCACAATCCCTGGTGCAAAAAAAACACTGCTATAAGAATAAATAGCAGTGTTCCTGGAGACAACTTTGATTGGTTATATCGATGAGTTATTAAGATAATGCCTTATATATTCTTTATAGCATTAATAACTAGCGGAAACAATAGGAGAAAATTCTACTGCCAACCCAGTTGGATTTTTTCCTGTTCACAATTACATTTTTCAAATCTCGTGATTGATCCATGATTTTTTTGGGGGGAGGCAACGTAGTCCATCTCTCTCGGGGATGATTACGTGGACCACATCTTTAAGATTTATCCCGGGAAACAAGAAACCTCCCTTAAGGGAGGTTTGCGTTTATGCAGCCCCTGGATTTATCCAAGGTTATATAATTATCAGTTAATTATTCCAAGGATTTAATTATCACAATTCTTCATCTGTGAATAATTTGATCACTGTCCGCAGCGCCTGGATTTGATGAGCCACAATAATGATCTGTTGGACTAACTCTTTCCTTTCAGCTATATCTTCCGCAAATCTCTCCTGCGCATTAATATCTTCGCGCAGCAGAATCAGCACAGCGAGTTTTTCTTTTAACGCTGACTGAACGTTTTTTTTCAGTTTTTGGGTTTCTCTAATTTTTCTCTTATTCATCATCAATATTTTAAGAACCTGAGCAATCTACCTGTAATATCTATCTGAATTATAAAGGTTTTTAGCAATTCCGGTCCAAGGAATCCGACCATGTCGCTGGCCGGGATAACCGGATTCATCATTAGAGGTATACCTTAAACATACATAATCGTAGGGACAAATGATTTCAAAAACTATCTGTTCAGGGTGAAATAAAGCTGATAAGCTACAAACAACCACCTATTGATGAGGAGAATAAATGTCCAAGTACAGCCCAATTACCGAGTTCCTCAAGAACCAACCAAGTAATAAACGCGATCTAACTGTTACTTTTGAGACATTAGAAAAAGTTCTTGGTTTTTCACTGCCAAAATCAGCCCACACTCATCAACCATGGTGGGCGAACGAAAAAGAGGGTAGCCACACTCAGGCCCGAGCATGGATGGAGGCTGGATGGAAAGTGGAATCCGTTGATTTTTCAAAGCTCCGGGTGAGATTTATAAAGGAATCGGGGGCTAGAATAGGTCAATCAATTACAAAAGCGATTACCAAAATACCAAATACAATCAAGGAGAACGAGGAAATTCCTCAACATATTTCCACTCAAGAACCATTAAAAGACAATAACCAACGGGTTGTTTTGGTATCCTGTGTAAAAAGTAAAACTTCAAAACCCATGCCAGCTCAAGATCTATATACCTCCGATCTGTTCCATAAAACTTCGGCTTATGCCAGACTGGTAGGGGACAGCTGGTATATACTCTCAGCTAAATATGGTTTACTGGTGCCCAACCAGATTATCGAACCATACGAAAAGACTTTGAATAAAATGGCTGCGGCAGAGAGAAAAATCTGGGCATCAAATGTACTAGAGTCATTAAAGGATATTGTTTCTCCTGGTGATGAAGTGGTATTCTTAGCCGGAGATCGTTATCGGCGAGATCTTATTGAAACTCTAGAAGAGTGGGGCTGTAAAATATACATACCGATGGAGGGATTATCTTTCGGAAGGCAATTGAGTTGGTTGAAAAAGGAGCTTAGACAGTAGCATAAAACATAAACTCCCACATTTATAGTGGGAGTTTATTGATTACAGACCTATCCGCACACAAATCTTACTCATGGGACACTCAGCGCAATCGGGATTATAAGCATGGCACCAATTTCGGCCTATACTCCAAAGCGCGCCGTCAATTTCCCCTGGAAACTCTGGGTTTAGTTTTCTAGCTGCTTTTACAGCAGCGGCTTCCGAAATTTCATGAGAGACACCCAGACGGAATAAAACCCGCATGGTATGTACATCGGGTTTAATGTCCATGGTTTTACGATCCATGTCACTGAAACTGATCCCATAGGCTTTTTCAATCAGCAGCACGGACATATTTGCTATACCTGGACCAACCCCATAAATTTCCTGAAAAAAGCGGTTGATTTCTGAGGCGGTATTTCCCGTCCAAATTTTGGAGGCATCTCCCTCATAATCGGAAACCACCCGGGAGGTTAATTCCTTGATAGTTCTCGGAGCAGCGGTTTTGTAGCGCATCTTTTTGGGAAGACGGGAGATCACCTCGCCAATTTCTTCATTAGACATTAAATCTATTTTGAACGGATCCAGATGCCCGAGCTCCTGCTGCAGGTAATAGGGGATGGTCCAGATAATATCAGCTTTGGTCCCCCGGTCGAGACAAACCGCCATAGCAAAAGCGTATGGATTACTCTGGATTAAATCATCCGCTATGGGATGCAGAGTGGGGAATAATTCTTCTGGGTCATCCTCTTCGCCAAATTTTAGCAAGGCAGCTACGATATCATTGAGCTCGGAATCAGGAGAGACATTTTTGAGTATAAAATCGGTAGTATTCAGAGGGGTTAGAGCATACCAGTTAAATGAGAATGCTTGTTCGCGATCCTGGTCGAGATTCTTCACAGTAGTTAAACCATCCCCTGGCTGACCAGATTCTGTGCTGACAACCAGGATTGTTAATGGAGGCAGCTGATGTTCAGCGCAGTAGTGCATGATTAAACCCAGCGGCTGGGAAATAGCTATGGGCGGCATACCAATATAATCCCCCGCAACTTTATAAGTAAGGACCTGGCGGTTGTGAGCAGCATTAATCAGGATGGGCCAAATTTGCAGGGCGCGCTGGGAGAGGTTCATGGGTTGGTCCTTTTCAGATGGGATGATCTACGGAGATGAGATAATCTTTCCTGTTTTGTCCATGATTGAAAATCCTCTGGTGCGCAGGAATTCGTTGGCTTCCTTTCCCCCATTGTAGGTCAGATGATCCAGCTCCTTACCAGTTGCCAGTTTGGCAGCGATATTAATCAAGTATTTAGGTGGGTACTGGCGGCCGTCCACGATGACGTTGTATCTTCTAGAGCCTCTACGTTTGGGAACCCCTTCCCGGTCGATGATCTTCCCAGCTTCCAGAAGTTGGGCTCTAGAAATCTTTTTAGGAATCATGTGTATCCCCTTTCTCAAAATCTTAGTATTATCGGACTCTTTCCGTAGGCTTCTTTTATTATCCCCATTTCTTTTAAGACTGCTGCAATATGGGACCCGTGGCGAGGAGTATATGGTGTATGTTCTTGAATCCATTCACCAAATCCTCCCGGAGGTGGATCCGTCATACTGAAACCTCCAGGAACTGTCTTCCCCCTAAAAGCCGTTTCGATTTCATTGATCATTTTTTTAGTAATATGCGGCCGACCTGAATATTCAATATAGAAACCACCAGAGGTGTCTAATGTATATTGAAAAACCGATCTACCAGACAATGTGTTAATTTTTGGCATAATCACTTCCTATATTCCTCTTCTAAAACTTTATAACCGCAATCTCGGAGGTATTTATATGTTTCTCGAATCTTGTATTCGATCGGGGGAACATAAATAACACAGCAATCCCTGCCTCGGGTAAGCAATACTCTGTAAGAATTCTTCCTCAAATTGTTGGCGTCAACAATACGATGGGAATCTCGATATTTTGAAGCGTATTGATTTGACCATTCACCGCCTTGGCGGATAAAGTCTGTACCCCACCCGAGTAAACAGGCATCTAGTTCTAAGCCTTGAGCGCCAAACTCAGTGGCTACGCTCTCTAAATTTGTACAAGACCCAGGTGTGCCGATTGGTTCTCCATACCATTTGCCATATTTTCCTGGGCGAACCTCAAAAGGACTCTTAAAACCTTTAGGAATGCCATGATCTTTTAACTCTTTATCCCTCGCAGAAGCAACCATACCGTATCTTGCATCCGTATGCTGATCATAACGATCTTTTAAATATGTTTTTGCTATATCTAAATCGTGCGTCATTCTCAAGTTGTAACCACTTCGCTCAAGATCCTGACTAAGTTGGTTAGCTTTTTCTGAGTCTCCATTTAATAAATATTTTACAAAATCATATAACTGACTTGCTAAATGAAAACGAATTGTATTTGATAATTCTAATGTCTTTCTAATGGACACATTTGGAAATCCAGTAAAGTGATCCATTATCTCAGGGGAATCTGGAATAAAAACATCCCAATTCTCGGGAGACCCAGACTTTGCTATTGCATCTTTCCATTGTCCCAGGCCAGCTTCTTCCCCAATATGTATCTCTTGACCTGAACCAATCAACCCCACTACAACACACCAATCCGGGACTCTTTCCGCAAATTGAACAAAAAGCTCTGGTTCAGAGAGCCCAACAAATTCTGGTGCCAATGATTTGTGTTTTGCTTGAACTTGAGCAGAATCAAAAGCGCGTTGTGCCTCATCGTAGATCAAAATATGGTGAGGTGGAACTCGATCAGCGTTTCTGGTAAACGTTTTTACGTATTCATGAACACCACGCACAAATGCTTTCCCCCCTCCTCCGGCGGATTTAAGTTCATATTGCAGCACTTCGACCAAAGGACCGTTTCCCGAAAGAAAAACCGCTGGTGCAGAAGGCTTTTCACCGTTTTCACGCTCAATTGACAAACTATCCAAATATTTTGCATGAGCTAGTTGAAGTCCTACCAGGGTTTTTCCGGATCCGGGTACACCACAAATTAATATGAGAGAGCGTCGGCCCTTTGAAGCAGTCTCATGAACAATCGTAGAACAATCCATTAAGGTTGGTTCAGTTTCCGCAGCTGCTCGGTGAATTCTCGTCAAAGATCCAGAATTGAACAACTCTCTAGCGGCCTTAATCAAAGATGGTAATGGCCGATACGAATCCAGGGATAAAAACCTAACAACATTAACTATAGGATTTTCCGGTTGTTGAAAATCTTTACAGAAATCAAAAAGCATGTCGGGACTAACGATATAAACTCCCGAATCCGTTAAAACATAATCCATTCCTTGGGTCATAACCAAAAAACATTTAACAGTAATATCAGCACATTCACTGTGGTATGCTTTGAGGTCTCTAGCATAAGCAAAGGTCTGATCAACATCTGCTTGAGAAGGGTAAAGCTTTCCTTTAAATTCGATCACTAATACAACCCCGTTCAAAAGTAGAACAGCATCAATCCGTCTAGATTCTAGCGGTATAGTGAATTCAAGAATGATTGAGCCATTTACTCCGAGACTATTATCTGCATGCACAAGTTGTTTAGCAACTGACTGGAGAATCTTGATTGAATCACGCCAAGCTTTAATTTGACTCTCGCCGGCATCGGATATATATTCTTTCAATCTATCAATTGTTAATTCAGACATTTAGAGCAACGGATGAGGAGATAAAATCATTCGTATGCCA